>JAWOGU010000108.1:0-4720 GCA_046496595.1 Chloroflexota bacterium | reverse complement strand
GCATCATAAGCCGCTATATAAGCGTTGTTATCCTCTACAACATAGTTCTCAAGATGACCAGATGGCATATAAGCGCCATCCAGCGTAGGCGTTAAAACCTCGTTTACAGAAAACTGAACTAATCCTGGGCTTGAAAAGTAGGAAGGACTGGCTGCGGCATAAACCTTGTCACCTACGGCGCTCAGGTTGGCAAGTGTAAGAGAGCCAGGGCTTGAGTGACTTTCTAAAAACAGATCAGGCGTGCCACTTCCCGCAAATATCTTGAAGCCGTCAAAGCGATCTGCTATATAGAGTTTTCCACTCACATTTGCGATCCCAGACGCATTCCCCATTTCATTAATTACCAACGTTGCTGTCACTGAATTGGTCTGAGATACATCTAATACATGGAGGCCAATGTCTTGGTAAGCCATGTAAACAGCGTCATTGTGTTTCTCAACATCAACGGCAAATACTACTCCGGGAACAGAGGCTTTATAATCATCTACATCAAAGGGGGTGCCTGGATTTGCCACGTTGACAAGCCTGAAGCCGCCACTTGAGCCAGCTATATAGGCCAGATTATCAACCACTTCAATTGCCCTTACATGAAAAGGTCCTTCGTGTAACTTGACCATTGAGGGAGCAGCAGGGTTTGTCAGGCTAAAAATTGCCAAATTATAGCTGCCAGAAAGAATCACGCCTGTGTACAAGTAATTCCCCATTACGGTGATACCTGTCTGATTGGCTGCATATTCACCCCGATAAAAGGAGCCAATCTCAGTTGGCAACTGCGGATTGGCAATATTTATTACCTTTAGAAAAGCATCTGGATAACTATCTCCTGTCAGGTATAGATAATTACCGCTTAGCGTAAAGTCTAAAAAGGAACCGGTGATGGGCAAAACGGCCGTTTCCGAAAGCGTGCCCATTGTTGACCGTTCATACACAAGCAGCCCGGTGGCCTCAACTGAATACTCTACTGCAAAAATATAATTGCCATGCACCGCTACATTTCCCACAATACCTGTGGTAGGAACAATCTGAGCAATTTGTGGATTGGCTGGATTGCTCACGTCGATCACAGCAATGCCACGCTTCAGGGCTGCATAAACTTTACTGCCACTCACATCCAAATAACCAACCATTTGCGGTAAAACGGCCGTTTCCCCCACAAACAGCGGCGCGTCAGGTTGTTGAACATCAAATATTTGCACCCGTGGTCCCGTCCCCACATAGGCATAAGTACCCGATACCACTACACCATTCACAGATCCACCCACCTGATTAAGTATTTGCACTGCATCTGCTTGCGAAACTTGAGCCGGCGTTGCCTGGTTCCCACTACCCTGTGCCATGACGCCAACATGAATCACAGTCAAAAGCCCAAATAATACACACACCAAAACAGCACTGATTCTTTTAAACATCTTATTCCTCCTGAACATGCTAATGAAAATAAAGGCTGGTGTTACAAAAACTATGCGATTTACAACTTGTAATGCTTACTACAATGTGGACACGACTACGAAATGGCGTAGAGAGAAACTTTGGGATTTTTGCGCCAATCAAAAATACCCCAGAAATCTTATATTCCGGGGCATTGTAACACATTTCACAAACCAAAATGCAGTGATTTTCTTATCTTTTGGGCACGAAAAGACTACTCAACAGACCAATAAGGTGACCGTTTTTCCAAAAAAGCACTCATGCCTTCTTTCCCCTCGTCGCTGGCGCGGCGCTGGGCAATCAGATTGGCGGTGTATTCACGAACGGCCGTTTTCTCCTGATAAGCCACGTCACGAATCAACGCTTTGGCGGCTGCCTGCGCCCCCGGCGCCGCTTGCAGCAAGGCATTAATTCGTTCCCGCACCTTCTCATCCAGCGCCTCTTCCGAAACGACATGCTGCACCAGACCGATTTCTTTGGCGCGTTCCGCCGAAAACCTTTCCCCCGTTAAAAATAACTCACGGCCGTTTCCCGGTCCAATTTTCGCCAGCACAAACGGCGAAATGACGGCCGGCACAATGCCCAACCGCGCCTCACTCAAGGCAAAACTGGCTCGCTCCACCGCCACTACCACATCGCAGCAGCTCACCAGCCCCACGCCGCCGCCCAGAGCCGCGCCGTTCACGCGCCCCACCACCGGTTTACGGCAGGTATCCACCGCCCACATCAAGTCAAAAATCGCCTTGCCGTCGGCCATGTTTTCATCAAAACTAGAATCACCCGCCGCACGCATGTAGTTAAGATCGGCTCCGGCGCAAAAGGAACGGCCGTTTCCCGTCAGCACCACCACCCGAATATCGTCCCGATCATTGACGTCCTGGAAAACGGCCGTTAACGCCCCAATCATCTCCGGCGTCAGGGCATTGTGGCTGAGTGGGCGGTGCAACGCCACTGCCAGCACCGGGCCGGTTTTCTTTAGTTCAACCTCGCGCTCCATGGTCAATTCCCTCTAAAACAAAAACCCTCCCACCAGACTAAAAGATGAGAGGGCAAATAGAGTAACGGCTGTTCGTCAGACTGGCATCAACTCGCCAGATCAAGACCCAAAGACGGCGCTTCCGCACTGCCTTCCGCCAGCGTACTTTCGTGTACCTTGCCATTCATAGGCTGATTCATCAACGCCTCAAACTCAGTGCGGTCCAATGTTTCAATTTCCAACAGCTTGTCCGCCAACTGCACCATCTTATCGCGATTATCACGCACAATCGTCAGAGCACGCTGGTAACCTTCCTCAAGGATGCGCATTACTTCATCGTCAATCGCTTCAGCCGCTTCCTCGCTGTAATCCCGTCCGCCAAGATTATAATCACGGCCCATAAACGGATCAGAACCATTATCGCCATACGTTGGCAAACCCAACACGTCCGACATGCCGTAGTTCATCACCATCGCTCTGGCCATGCGGGTAGCCTGCTGCAAATCAGATGATGCGCCTGTAGTAGTCCGGCCAAAAAACACTTCCTCAGCCGCCCGTCCACCCAATGCCTTTGTAATTCGATCCAGGAAAAATTCGCGGCTGTAGACAAAACGGTCTTCCGGCAAATCCATCACGTAACCACCGGCCCGACCGCGCGGCACAATCGTAATTTTCTGCACAGGATCCGTATGGAGCAAATTGAAACTGACCACCGCATGGCCTGCTTCGTGATAAGCCACTGTCTCTTTATCTTCCTCGCTCATCACCCGGCTTTTCCGCTCTGGCCCCATCACAACGCGGTCAAACGCATCCTGAAATTCAAGGGAGCCAATGGTGCGCTTGTCGCGGCGAGCCGCAAAAATGGCCGCCTCGTTCATCAAGTTCTCCAGGTCCGCACCGGAAAAACCGGCCGTCAAACGGGCCATATCCGGCAGGCTGACTTCGCTGGCAATCGGCTTGCCGCGCGCATGGACCTTGAGAATCATTTCTCGGCCGCGCACATCGGGCAAATCCACGTATACTTTACGGTCGAATCGCCCCGGACGCATCAACGCCGGATCCAAAATATCGGCGCGGTTGGTAGCTGCAATCACGATCA
This sequence comes from Chloroflexota bacterium, assembly GCA_046496595.1. GTDB lineage: Bacteria > Chloroflexota > Anaerolineae > Promineifilales > Promineifilaceae. The sequence goes on along the minus strand of JAWOGU010000108.1, from coordinate 1,217 downwards.
CGTTGGTCTGGTTATCAAACCCATCCATTTCCACCAGAATCTGGTTCAGCGTTTGTTCACGCTCGTCATGACCGCCGCCCAAACCGGCGCCGCGCTGCCGCCCCACCGCATCAATTTCGTCCACAAAGACGATGGAGGGTGCAGCCTGTTTTGCTTTATCGAACAGGTCACGTACCCGGCTGGCGCCGACGCCCACAAACATTTCCACAAATTCCGAGCCGGAAATATGGAAGAAGGGCACACCGGCTTCACCAGCCACGGCGCGAGCCAGCAGCGTTTTACCGGTCCCAGGCGGGCCAACCATCAAAACGCCCTTGGGGATACGCGCCCCGACCTGCACAAATTTTTCCGGTTCGCGCAAAAACTGCACCACTTCGGCCAGTTCCATCTTGGACTCTTCGACACCGGCAACATCATCAAACGTGACGGTGGGGCGGTTAGAGTCGTTTAGATCGCGGGCGCGGCTGCGGCCAAAGCCAAATATGTTATTGCCGCCCCCACCCTGCATCTGGCGAAAGCCACGGCTAAAGATCCAGATCAACAGCAAAATAGGGCCAATAGTAATCAAAATCGAGAAGAGACTGTTCCACAAACTCTGATCGTTAACTTGCAGCGCCACATTTTCCAATTGTTCCTGAGTAATGCCGTAATATTCAAACAAGCCGGTCAGGCTGTCACGGGAATGTTTGATTGTGGCAACAGTAGTCCCATTCGACATCTCAACTTCTAGCCGATCGCCAGTCAGTGTGATTGACTTAACCTCACCATTCTCAATGGCAGTCATCACTTCTTGCAAACCAACCTGATCCGCACGGCTGAATTGACCGTTACTCCAAAATAGCAAACCAAAGATAATTGCAGCAGCCCCAGCTATCCAAATCCATACCGGAATTGACAGGCGGGAACCATCTGGTTGTTCATCCATATTGTTATCCTAACTATTTCCTTATACAGACCTGACAGGTTTTTAAAAATCTGCCAAGTCTTTGTTTTTTCAAGTATACCGCAATGTATAATGATTTCGTTGGATTTTCATGAATCTTTTCTAATGAAGCACAAACTGTTGTAGAATAACAACATGCGAAACCAATCCAGATATACAAGCGGACAGCCCTCTTCACCTCCCATTATTGGTTTTTTCAAAAGAAATATGCCAATTGTGGTTTTTCTTGTGGTGGCATTTACCGGCATGGTGTTGGTGTATTGGTATTTCAGCC
>JAWOGU010000087.1:0-8395 GCA_046496595.1 Chloroflexota bacterium | reverse complement strand
CTTCATCGGGATGTTGGCGATAGAGATGACTTCCTTTTTGCCGGAGGGCATAAAACCAATCCCAACTGTCTAGCAATCCCTGCAACGGGGTGAATTCGCTGTCGCCAGTGACAACAACCTTGACGTTGTCTGGCACAAGTTGATGAACATAAGTCAAAAGAGCCATTTGTTTGTTTCCAGAGCTATGTCCTTTGGCGCTGCGTACCCAGGTCCAGGCAATCGGTAAAGCACGGCGTCGATAGGCCAGCGCGACCATCAGCAACTGGTGGCTCTGGGCGACTTTCGTCGCATCAATAATCAGACGAATCTCGCCGGTTTTTGCCGCCGCGTGGAGTAACTGGAGCGCAAGAGGCCGATATAATTGACGGACCTTAACCGCGCCGTTATCCAAAAAGCGGCTGAGACGGCGAACCCGGCTATGGCGCACGGCTTGACCAGGGATTTTATTGGCTATCTTCGATAGGTGAACCGATCCGCTATGAAAAATACCGGCAAGGAACCATGCTAAATTACGCGCACGGTAAGTATGACCAATGGGTATGATATGTTGAATCTTATTGAACATGGTATGGTAAAGACGAATGACAGTCATAAGCAACTCCTTGTTTTGTGGGTTTATCGACCTTCACTTTAACAGGTTTTGCTGGCTGTCATCTTTACTCTAACTTTTGTGTCAGGTAGCTAGAAAACTGTTCACTGCCCACTGTCAGTTCCCCGCCGCATCGCGCAAATAAATCGGCGCCAGCGTCATGGCGTCATCCACCTGCCCTTTGCGCAGGCGCAGCCAGCCGATTTCCGCCAAATATCCGGCGCGGCGCGTGGAAACAGCCGGATAAGCAACGGCAAATTTGCGGTTGCTGCTGCGAATGAGTTTCATGGCTTCCGGCGTCATTTCGCCGGCAAAGAGGGTGGGCTGGTCAATGCCAGCCAGTAGATTTTCCCAGGTGTCAATCAGGGGCGGACGGCGCGCCTGCCAGCCCTGCCGCTCCTGCCAGTGATAGACGGCGGCGCACATGCGTGAACGCCCCGCTTCGGCCGTCACCATAAGCTGCTCAGAGCGCTGGTCTATGGAAAAGGCGACGATATCCAGCGTGGGCACACCCAGCAGTGGAATCTGGTTAGCCAGAGCCAGCCCTTTGGCCAGAGACAACCCGACCCGCAAGCCGGTATATGAACCCGGACCAATCGCAACGGCAATGCCTTCCAGGTCGGCGATGGATTTGTTGACCCGTTTGAACATTTCTTCCATCGCGGGTGAGAGTTCAATCGTGTGGTTGTTCAGGCAGCGCCAGCCATATTCGGCGAGAACGGCCGTTCCGTCATGCAGCGCCAGCCCGGCCCAGCGGGTGGCAGTATCAATTGCTAAAATCATCTGCTAACCTTTTTCTTCAGCGTCACAGTATCTTCTCAATATTCTGGGGGAAAGAGGCCTGAGCCTGTCGAAGACCGTTGGTTTCGACAGGCTCAACCAACTCCGCCGCGCTTTTTTGAGAAGATACAGCGTCACACGCCAAAGGCATTTCGTTTAAACTGATCCAATAACTGCTCAGATCGAGAACCGGCCGCCTTAAACTGCAAAGTGCGCCGCGTTTCACTTAAATAACCAATATGAATGGACAGCTTATCGGCCGGCAGCCAGGATTCAATCCGTTCCGGCCATTCAATCATGATGGCCCCCGGGCTGTCAAAAATATCTTCCAGCCCAACGGTGATAACATCCATATCCGTTTCCAGCCGGTAACAGTCCAGGTGGTAAAGCACCGCGCCATCTTTGGGCCGCGGATATTCATTGATGATCGTGAAGGTGGGACTGGTCACACGCAAAGCCGCGCCCCAGCCGCGCCCCACGCCACGCGAGAACGCTGTTTTACCCGCGCCTAAATCGCCGTACAAGCACACGACATCACCGGGAAACAGCAGTTCACCCAGGCGAATGCCCAGGCGCACCGTCTGCTCCGTGCTGCTGCTAATAAAATCAAGGGTTTGTTGGTCTAAAATCGGCATAACAATATCGTCATAATCCAGACTCTCAAGATTTGACCGAAACCCTGAGGGTCTCGTTGCGGTTGGGGACACTTAAAAACCATAATTTTCACTAGATTATTATACCTTCCTCTGTTGAACATGGTATTATTACACGTCAGCAGTGGAAATTTGGAGAAAAAAGTTATGCGAGTACTCATCATTTCAGACATCCATGCCAATCTCGCCGCCTTTGAAGCAGTTTTAACAGACGCTAAAGGGGAATGGGATGTCATCTGGTGTTTAGGAGATCTGGTTGGTTATGGTCCTGACCCCAACGAATGTGTCGCCCTATTGCGAGAGCATGAACACATCAGTCTGTCCGGTAATCACGACTGGGCTGTTTTAGGCAAACTGGATATCGACAATTTTAATCGGGAAGCCCAAATTGCCATTCGCTGGACACGAGAAGCCATCAGTCAGGTAAGCTTCGATTATCTGGCTACTCTGCCGCCGCAGCTCGACAAAGCCCCGTTTTCGTTATTCCATGCCAGTCCCAGGCATCCGGTGTGGGAATATATTTTGGATGCTTATACGGCGTCCATCAATTTTGATCATTTTGACACCCCCTACTGTCTGGTAGGCCATACCCATGTGCCGGTCATGTTTGTGGAAGAAGAACCGCATAACGTCGTCATCCGTCCCCCGGAAAATGATACGCCGGTTCAACTGGGACAAACACGGCTCATCATCAATCCCGGCAGCGTCGGGCAGCCAAGAGATTCTGATCCACGCGCCGCCTATGCGTTTTTGGATACTGACCACCTCACCTTTGAGCATAAACGGGTGGCGTATCCGGTGGAAGTGACGCAGGAAAAAATGCGCCAATATGGCATTCCAAACCGTTTGGTACGGCGGTTGGAGTACGGTTGGTAGCGTAAGGGACTGTTCGCAAACTGTTCCTACTAGAGAAGGACCGGAAACGCCAGTATTCGGTTAGGTAACCATTCACCCCCGTCGGTTGAGCTTGTCGAAACCGACACCCCTTCGACAAGCTCAGGGGGCGGGGGAGTGAACAATTACCGGTTAGGACCCTGCAAACCCACAGGGTGCCGCTTTGGGAACCAAAAGCCGCATTCCACCGTCTATGAGTTACACTTTTAAGGTAGCAGTAAGGAGGCTCAAGATGACCTGGAAACAAATTTTTACTCTGATTTTCGTCATGTTAATACTATCGGCTTGCGCCAGCTCAATGGATCAGGCGTCAATGGCGCCGGAATCGGCGCTGGATTATGCCGAAGCGGAAATGGCTGGCGCTCCGGGTGATGGCGTTGCTTATTTTGATGCATACGAAGCAGACAGCAGCCAAACGTTAAACACGCAAACCGAAATTCCCCAGCAGCGTCTGATTATCCGCACGGCCGATATGTCGATCGTGGTGGCCGATACCGAAGCCGCTATGAAGACCATCGCGCAAATGGTGGAAGAGAATGGCGGTTGGGTGGTGAGCAGCAGTGTCTATCAGTACAGCGATACGGCGATGACGGGCGACATCATGGTGCGTGTGCCTGCCGAAGGTTTTGCCAGCGCCACGGAAGCGGTTCGCGGTCTGGCGATTGAGGTGCGCAGCGAGACCACGTCCGGACAGGATGTGACAGAGGAGTATGTGGATTTATCTTCGCGGCTGGAAAACCTGGAGAGTACGGCCGCCCGGGTGCGTTCTTTCCTGGATGAGGCGAAAACGGTGGAAGAAGCGCTGGCTGTGAACCAGGAATTGAGCCGATTGGAAGGGGAAATTGCGGTGATCAAAGGCCGGATGCAGTATTTGAGCCAGTCGGCGGCCTTTTCCACGATTTCGGTACATCTGACGCCGGATGAAGCGGCGCGCCCGGTGGAAATTGCGGGCTGGCGGCCGGAGGGCGTGGCTAAGGATGCACTGGAATCTTTGATCGGTTTCTTGCAATTTATGGTTGAAGCGTTGATCTGGGTTGTTATTTTCTTACTGCCGGTGTTGATTATTTTGGGTATTCCGTTGTGGCTGGTGGTGCGGTATGTGCGCAAGCGGCGGGGAAATAGAAAACAGTTAACAGTGGACAGTGAACAGTAAGCAGTGAACTGTTAAACTGTTAGCTGCCTTGAATCGCCTGACGAACGGCCGTTGTGTAATCCATAAAAACGGCCGTTCGTTGTATTTTAAAGTCTCGCGGGCGGGGGATGTGGATGGGAATGCGGTGGGTGATGGTGGCGGGCTGCTCGGCCTGCTGGCCCAGCACCAGCACCTCGTCGGCCAGGAAAACTGCTTCGGTGATGCTGTGGGTGACCATGAACACCGTCACCGGATGCGCCTGCCAGATGCGCAGCAGTTCCTGACCCATGCGCTCCCGCGTCAGGGCGTCCAGAGCGCCAAACGGCTCATCCAGCAGCAGCAGCGCCGGTTGGTGCACCAGCGCCCGCGCCAGAGCGATGCGCTGCGCCATGCCCCCGGAAAGCTGCGCCGGATAAGCCTTGGCGTTGTCGGCTAACCCCACCAGTTCCAGGGCGTCGCGTACTTTTTGATCGGTGGCGTCGTCAACCTGCCCCAAAACTTCGAGCGGCAGTTTGACGTTGTCATAGGCGGTGCGCCAGGGCATGAGGTTATCGCGTTGGAAAACAATACCTACGGGCGTATCGTCTCCTGCGGCCCGCTTGATGTTGCCCGTTGTGGGCTGCAGCAGGCCGCCCAGCACGCGCAGCAGGGTGGATTTGCCAATGCCGGACGGCCCCGCCAGCGCCACAAACGCTCCTTGTTCAATCGTCAAGGAGACATCGGCAATCACGGAACGGCCGTTGCCGCCCGGAAAGGCAAAGCTGATCTGGTTAACGGAGATGAAGGGGTCTGTACTCATGGAAAATCAGCCGATGCGTGATGCGTAAAAAGCCTTCACGCATCACGCATCACATCTTAAGGCTGCACCTTTTCGATAATTTCATTGGTATACGCTTTATCCAGATCGGCAACCGGCGCGTCCAAAAAGCCCATTTGCAGCAGGATTTCCTGCGTTTTTTCCCAGGAGGCGGCGTCTGTCTGACCCAGGGTGGCGGCGGCCCAGATAGGCAGCGAGGCTTCCAGCACGTTTTTGCGGCTGTCATCCAGTCCCTCGACGTATTTCTTGCTGATTTCGTACGCTTCATCGGGATTCGCCAGGGTATCGGCCAGTCCACGAAGCATAGCCCGTACAAAACCTTCTACCAGTTCCGGCTGTTCGGCCAGCGTCTTTTCGTTGGTGATGATGCCGTTAGCCACCAGATCGATGTAATCGGCCACATAAATCACGTCAATATCCTCGCCCATGGCCTGCAGGCGCACCGGCTCGTTGTTGGCATAAACCACCACCGCTTCCGACTGGTCGGTCAGCAGCGATTCGACCTGATGGAAACCGATGTCATTGGCGTCCACGTCTGCTTCGGTAAGGCCGACGGCGTCGAGCAGTCCGACGTAACCGACGTAGCTGGCGCCAAAGAACCCCGGCAGACCCACGTTACGCCCGGCTAAATCTTGCGGCGTTTTAATGCCTGCTGCTGCTTTGCTAACGATGGCGATGGGATACCGTTGGAACCATTCCATGACGTAGACGATGGGCAGGTTTTGCGCCCGGGCTAACACCACCTGATCGCCGCTGACAAGGGCAAACGGCCGTTCCCCGGCTCCCACCAACGCTACCCCATCTGTCTCAAAACTATAGTCAAACTCCACCTCCATCCCCTCTTCTGCATAGTAGCCTTTGTCTACGGCCACGTATATGGGGGCGTACTGCGGATCGGGAATATAGCCCATCGGCAGCTTAATTTTGGTTAATTCGGCCGGTTCATCGCCGCCGCAGGCTGCCAGGAACAGCGTAAAAGCGAATAACAAAAACAGATACTTTTTCATTGGATCGACTCCTTTGCATGGAGATAGAGTGTAGAGATAGAGATAGAATTATGGGCTGCGTTTTATGTTTCCTCAAGTTTTCACTCTCCACTCTCCACTCTAGCTTTCTCACGTTTGCCAGCGCAACGCGCGCTTCTCAATCAGGGCTACCAGCCCATACAAGGAGAGCGCGATGATGCCCAGCGTAAATAAAATCACAAAAACCAGATCTGTTTTGAACTGGTAACGGGCCGTCACCAACAGATACCCCAACCCTTCGCTTTTGGGCTGCACAAATTCCCCCACCAACGCGCCAATCACTGACAGGGTAGCCCCCACTTTCAGCCCGGACAGCACGATGGGCAGCGAGGCTGGCAGTTCCAGCTTGCCGAAAATCTGCCAGGGGGTAGCCCGCAGGGAGCGCATCACTTCGTACAGGGGGGAGGGCACGGAGCGCAGCCCGGCGATAATGCTGATGAGCACGGGGAAAAAGACAACCAGCGCCGCCACTAAAACGCGCGACCAATAGGTGGAGGAAATCCAGATGGTGAGCAGGGGAGCAATGGCGATGATGGGAATGGCCTGCGAAGCCACCAGATAGGGCGACAGCAGCCGTTCGGCCAGGGGGGATTTAGCCAGCAAGTAGCCCAGAGGCAGCGCCACGAAGAAGCCAATGAGCAAGCCAGGTATCACTTCCATAATGGTGATGAGGCTGTGTTTGAGCAAACGGCCGTCGCCCAGCACCACCATGAACTGCCGGCCCACAGCCGCCGGACCGGGCAGGATAAAGCTGTCGTATTGGCCCCAGGTTACCAAAAGCTGCCAGGCCAGCAGCAGAAAGAGAAATGAAACGACTGTGGTTGCCCAGGTGGGCAGGGCGGATAGGCGGCGCACAGGACTCCTCGATTGGTCATTAGTTGGGGGCAGGGTAGGGGAAAACGCAAAAGAGAAACGGCCGTTTCCCGCCAGCTCGTCCACCCCGATGGTGACACAAGCAGCCAGAAATGCGCCCTGTTTTCTGTTCCTTCTCCCATCCAGACTGTAACTGTCGGCTCCAGAATTGCACCGGATCCACCGCATCAATCGTCAATCGTCAATCGTCAATCGAAAATTGAGCGGGTCGCGGGCTTGGCTTGCGCAGCCTTACCGCCGGTCGGGAATTTCGCCCTGCCCCGAAGGAATTATATGGTCATATGGGCCTGGATTATACCGGACTGGCAGGTGGGGGCAATAAAAAACGGCCGTTTCAAAGGTAAAACGGCCGTTCCCATTATCCACACAGAGGCAGGGGATTCAGGATTTTGAACGAAGCTGCCAATCCCCCAATCCTCGCTAAAAAACCTACTTGGCGCTGTTTGCCGGTTTTTCTTCCGGCGCCGAATTAACCTCCGGCTCGGCAGATTTCATGCCAGTCAGATTGCTGATGGCGCCCAGCAGATCAATGCCGGTCAACGCTTCCACCGTTGCTGGAACCTCAGAAATAATCTGCGTCACGTCACGGGTTATTTTTGCCGCCCCACTGCCAGACTTCTCATCACTGCTGTTGTTAATAATCACAATACGTTCAGTCTGTGACAATGGCGCCGAGATAGCCGAAGCAATTTCCGGCAGCTTATCGAGCAGTTGTTGAATAACGGCCGCTTGCGTATATTCCTTCCACGCTTCTGCCTTCTTCATCGTCGCTTCTGCTTCAGCCAGACCCTGCTCTCGGATAATTTCCGCTTGCGCCATACCTTTCTCGCGCAGCACCGCTGCCTCAGCCAGACCCTTCGCCTTCGCCGCGTCTGCTTCCGCTTCACCGCGTCTGCGGATTGCCTCTGCCTCACCGGCGGCTTCTGTTTGCAGTTGGTATTGGCGGGCTTCTGCCAGGGTGCGCACCTTATACTGCTCCGCCTCCGCCGGTTTCCGCACTGTGGCGTCCAGCTCTTGCTCACGGCGCAGCGCTTCCTGATGCTGAACTTCAATCTGCTTTTGCCGCGCCACCACCTCGATCTGGACCTCTTGACCCTTCACTTCCTGGTTGGTGATATTTGTTTGCAGCGTGTAAGCCAGTTCCGCTTCGGCCCGTTTGCGGTTGGTTGCCTGTTCAAACTGCGCTTTTTCCACCTCAAAGCCTTTGCGGCTCTCGGCAATCTTGGTTTCTGCTTCAAATTTGGCCGATTCCCCTTGTTGGCGGGCGCGGGCGCTTTCAATGGTCGCGTCACGTTCGGCTTCTGCTTCACCGATGGCTGCGTCACGCTTCACCTGGGCAATTCGCGGCCGGCCTAATGCTTCCAAATACCCTTCCTCGTCACTGATGTCCTTGATGACAAACGAGACAATTTCCAGGCCCATACTGGCCATGTCGTCGCCCGACACTTCCTGTACCTTTTGCGCGAACGCTTCTCGATCGCGGTATAACTGCTCAACGGTCAGTGTGCCCAAAATGGCGCGCAAGTGACCGGCCAGCGTCTCATGGGAGACATGTTGGATTTCACTCTGCGTTTTGGAGAGGAACTGAATGGCCGCCGTGCGAATAGAGTTCTCATCGCTGCCGATTTTAAC
>JAWOGU010000053.1:0-3539 GCA_046496595.1 Chloroflexota bacterium | reverse complement strand
GCGACGACAATAACTTCCAGGCCATTAGGTAAGTTTGCATCTTGTATAATTATTTTGCCGTCACGGACAATGCCGTGATATGTTGTTAGCGTTGCCATAAATTCAGCCTCCATCCGTTTCATTATACAACAGGAGACCCTCATCATTTACCAGAAAAACCTTCATGACAAAGAAACAAAGGTTTTCTTTGTTCCTTTGTGTCTTTGTCCCTTTGTATAATTTTTTAAAAAGAGCGACATCCGCTGCCCGTTAACTGTTAACTACCGCCGGTTCTTCGTTTTCGTCGCCGCTGCCATTGCCGAATGCTTTCAAGTCTTCGGCCAGTTCCAGCAGGCGGGCCTGTACGGCGTAATGGATGGCGCCTTCCGGGAAGTCGCCGTCGTTGTCACGCACGCCGGCCGGCACGCCGGTGAGCAGTTCCATACCTTCGTCGATGGTGTGTATGGGCCACACGTTAAATTTGCCGGCGGCAACGGCCGTTACCACATCCTCATGCAGCATCAAATCACCCACATTACTGGCCGGAATGAGCACACCCTGTTCGCCGGTCAGCCCACTGGCGCAGCACAGGCGGAAAAAGCCTTCTACTTTCTCGTTCACGCCGCCAATCGGCTGCACCTCGCCGCGCTGGTTTACCGAGCCGGTGACGGCAATGCCCTGCCTCACCGGGATTTCGCTCAGGCTGGAAAGCAGCGCATACAGTTCGGCCGACGAAGCGCTGTCCCCTTCCACCCACACGTAACTTTGCTCAAAGGTAATACTGGCAGTCAACGACAGCGGCTGCTGCTGGGCATACGTGCCGCCCAGGTAGCCGGTCAGCGTCAGCACCCCTTTCTCGTGAATCGGCCCCGACATTTCCGTCTCGCGCTCGATGTGGATGACGCCGCCTTCACCCATGTAAGTGCGCGCCGTGATGCGCCCCGGCTGACCAAAAGCATAGTCGCCCATTTCCACCACCGACAACCCATTCACCTGCCCTACGACGGCGCCTTCCGTGGCAATGAAGATGGTGCCGTCGATGATTTCTTCCTGGATAATTTCTTCTACGCGATTGGCGCGGTAGCTGCGTTCGTTGAGCGCCTGCTGCACGTCGGCGCCGGTGACCAGGGAACGGCCGTTTACCCCTGCCCAGTAGCTTGCTTCCCGCACCAGGTCCGCCACTGCGCCAAAGCGAGTGCTGAGTTTTTTCTGCTGGCTGGTGAGTCGCGACCCGTATTCGACGATTTTGGCAACGGCCGTTTTGTCAAAATGACGCAGCCCTTCCTCATGACAGCGGGAGGCCACAAACCCGGCATATTCCGTCACGTGGGTTTCGTCGTGGGGCATCGTCGAGTCAAAATCAGCCCGCACCTTAAACAGATCGGAAAAATCCTCATCTTGCTCATACATGCCATAATAGATCGACGGACTGCCCATCAGCACAATTTTCACGTCCAGCGGAATCGGCTCCGGCGCCAGCGATTTCGCCAGCACCCGCGACTCATCCATCGTCGCCGACGGCTGGAGGCGCAGCTCTTTGGTGCGCAGCGCCCGCTTTAGCCCTTCCCAGGCCAGCGGCTGCTCCAGAAAATCCCTGGCCTGCAAAATCAGATACCCGCCATTGGCTTTATGCAGGCTGCCCGCCTTAATGTTGGTGAAATGCGTAAAAACGATGCCCGCTTCCATTTCATATTCCAGGCGGCCCAATAAATTGTGATACGTGGGATTTTGTTCAACGATAACCGGCGCGCCGACCGTGCTGCTGTTGTCTACCACCAGATTCACTTCATAGCGGCGCAGGTCAATCTCTTCCTCATTGTCCAAATGCGGGGCAAAATCATCAATTTGAGTGAGCACGTCCTGGTATATCTCTGTCAGATAAACCAACACCTCCTCATGGTCCGCATAAATCTCTTCTAAGCTGGCAAAATGGTGCTGAATAGCCGCTTCCGCTACCGCCCGGTCTACTTCCTGGATTTTTTGCCGCGTTTCCTGCTCTAATTTGTAAATCTCGAAAAGCGTCTCTTCCAACTCTGCGCTCAAGGTTTCCAGCGCCTGCTCCAACGCCTGCTGCTGCGCTAACGGCAACTGCCCCAGTTCATCCGGCGTCAATTGACGGCCGTTACTGACCGGCGTTACGGTAATGCCAGAAGCGGTACGCACCAGCGCCAATCCCTGCGCCGCCGCCTTCTCGTTCAACGCCGACAGGCGGATTGTTTGCTGTTCTTCAAGACCATACCGTACCGCCTGAATCGCTTCCTGGTAGCTTTCCGAATCGAACGCCAGCGGCAAATCTTCGCTGATACGGCCGATTAAAGATGCCATCAACGCTTGAAATACGCTGCCGTCACCGGCGGCCAGGGGTACGGCGCGCGGTTGGTGCGGCGTGGTGAAGTTGTGCACGTAAACCCAATCCGTGGGCGCCGGTTGATCGGCGGTGCGCTCTTGCAAAAAGCGTTCAATGGCCGTGGCCCGGCCGGTGCCGGACTGCCCCATGATAAACACGTTGTAACCCTGGCTTTTGATGCCGATGCCAAATTCAATGGCCCGGGTTCCTCGCGGCTGACCAATGATTTGCATGGTCGGCGGTATTTCGGCGGTGGTTTCAAAGGGGAAATGAGATGGATTAACGAAGAGGCGCAGCTTTTCTGGCGGTAATGGTTGTACAGGCATTTTTTTCTCCCGGGTAATGTAGGTGGGGAATGGTACTACTGCCGGGGCAAGGGGGCAAGGGGAGAGTGGTAGGGTGTGGAAGATTGAAAACTAAAGAGTAAAGATTGAAGGAGGAGCGAGGAGTAATCGTCAATTGTCAATTTTCAATCGTCAATCTTTAAGGTTATTCCGCTTCTTCGAATACCTGGGTGGTGAAGGTGAACAGTTCGGAGGAGCGCCACGCGTTGGGGCGCAGGTCGGCTTTGCGGCAGATGCCCTCCAGGTATTCGTCTTGCGTCCAGCCGAACATGACTGGCACCTGGGGCAGCAGCAGGCCGCGCTTCAACTCGTTGACGATGACCAGGCCATGCAGGCCCAGTTCAATCTCATGGATGTTGGCAACCGGGGCGAGGGCAGAAAGTACCGAAATTTCGATGTGGAGTTTGGGCAGCTCAACAGCCGTTACCGGCGGAAATCGTGGGTCACGGGTGGCGGCTTTCACGGCCATCACCGGCACGACGTCGATCAACGCCTCATCCGCTTCCACATGGCCGATGCAGCCGCGCAGCCGTGCGGCTTTGTCGTGGGGTTGGGTTGGCTCCCAGCGGGTGCGCAGGGTGACAAACACGCCTGCTTTTTGCTGTAACTGCGGATCGTCGGTTTGGGGCGTGGGCGTGAGGAAACGTTTGTGCTGCAAGTAATGGGCGATGGCCTGCCGCGCCAAAACGAGCAGTTCATGCTGCTGCGCTTCGTTCAACAACAACTGCGTTGGGGAGACTACCTCGGTTTCAATTTCTGTGCCGGTCATTGTTCACCTTCCTTCACACAGAAATATTGTAGCATAGATTTCAGGGGATCAGGCGAATGGCGTGCAGCAGGTGCTGGTAATGACCGCCGGACTCGCCACC
>JAWOGU010000014.1:0-5290 GCA_046496595.1 Chloroflexota bacterium | reverse complement strand
GGCGTGTATGACGAAGGTCGCGGCGACCTCAAAGCCCGGGAAGAAAGTCTCACCGCCTGTCTGGCCGAGATGAAGTTCTAGTCCGGCGGGATCCTCTCTGCTTTTATGAACATGCGCAACTTCAAACATAAAACAAACGGAGGCTAAAATGGTCACAAAGAGTACCCAAACCAAGAAGATGGATGTGATGTGGAAGTATGTCATCCTTGCATACTTGTTATTCTGGTTCATGGTGATGGCGTTGGGTGGTTCGGCGGCGCTGGTATTCAATGCGCCGCCCGTAGTACAAAGGACAGTTGAAGCGTTTTGCGCCTGGGCGCCTACCTTTGCGTTTCTCATCCTGTTCAAGAAACTAAGACCTGAAACAAGTCTCAAGGACTTTGTCAAAAGTGTTTTTAGTCAAAAGATCAGGCTCGACCTTATGCTCGTCAGCGGCGTTGCCGTCGTCTTGAGCTCAATAGTCCCTCTTTTGATATTGTCTTTATCGGGCGGTCAATCGTTCACTTCATTTTTCAGTTTGAAGGGGTATTCATTGCCCGTAACATTACTATTGTGCCTGTTTGCAGGCCCCCTGGGAGAAGAACTTGGCTGGAGAGGCTATCTACGCGTTGAATTGGACAAAAAGTACAGTTTCATCCAAGCCTCCATCGTAGCCGGAGTCATCTGGGCATTCTGGCATGCTATTCTCTGGTTTGTAGGTGTTGCCTTTCAGGGTGACGCTATGGGCTGGCCTCTTGTGGTCTATATCATTTCAAATGTAGTGGTTATGACATCGCTTGTTATGATTATGAATGTGGTCATGAAGAGAAGCAACAATCTGCTCAACGCCATCTGGATACATTTGTGTTACAACGTCATCTTTTATCATTTGACGAATATCACTCACGTGTATTTTGGATGGCTTACCATTATTTATGCAATAACAGGCGCGCTGTTTTTGTTGTATCACTATGGGTACTTTTCAAGGGGCGCAATATATGAACTTGATTCAAATGAAAACCACTATGACGTACCAATTTCGTGAAATAAATCCATCCGATAGCCAGCGCCTGGGCCGCTTTTTTTCGGGCTTATCTGCCGAAACGCGGCGGCGGCGTTGGCTTTGCTGCGGTTTCTGCCCAGGAAAGCGCCTGCGCCTTCGCTGAGGTTGGGATGACGCCTGTTCTGCTCTGGCGTCTCTTCAGACTATAGGCGAGGAAACAGTGACAATGACAATGACAAACGACATGTTGCCCTATTACACCCAACCCGGTCCGATGACGGACCCCGGCCCTTATACGCACCTGTGCGACAGCCTGCCCACCGACATCCCGGCGCTGGTCAAGACGCTGCAAGGGGTGATGATGCACATCTTCTGGGCGGACAGCTACGGTATCGAACTGACCGACGAACGCAAGGCTGAGACCAATCTGCGCTACGTGGACAAGCAACTGGCGCGCATCCTGGAGCTGGACGGCCGCCCGCTCACCAAGGCGCGACCTTACGAGCGCAAGCTTGTCGGCAACTGCCGCGACTTCTCCGTGATGCTGACGGCGATCCTGCGCTGCCAGGGCGTCCCGGCGCGGGCGCGCTGCGGCTTCGGCGCCTACTTCCTCCCCGGACGCTACGAGGATCACTGGGTCTGCGAGTATTGGAACGTCGAACAGGCGCGGTGGGTACTCGTAGACGCGCAACTCGACGCGCTGATGCAGGAAGCCCTCAAGCTGGACTTCGATCCGCTGGATACGCCGCGCAATCGCTTCATTGTCGGTGGGGAGGCGTGGCAGTTGTGCCGCAGCGGGGCCGCCAACCCCGACGACTTCGGCATCTTCGATATGCACGACATCGAGTTCGTGCGCGGCGACTTGCTGCGCGATTTCCTGGCGTTCAGCAAAGTCGAAATCCTGCCGTGGGACTGGGGTTGGGGCTACCTCGGCGATCTTGCGCCGGAACAGGTCGGACCTGTTTACGCGCTGATGGATCGCATCGCCGCGCTCACCCTGGCGGACGACTTCGCCTCCATCCGCGCCCTGTACGAGGATGACGTGAACTTTCACATGCCAGTGGCATGAAACCAATCAGGAGAACAATGATGAAAACAACCTCAAATAAATCTTTCAATCAAATTGTAACCTTGGTCTTCAAGGGAGTTGCCATGGCAACGGCCGTTGCCGTGGTGGTGTTGAACATTCTGGGTGCTGCTGAATTGCAAACCCAGGTACTCTTGCTGGGCATTGGCTTCGCTTGCCTGGCAATTTTGAACCTGGATAACGAGAAAGAGGCAGGAAAATGAAAGCCTTTGACGTATATGCCTATGGCGTCATCGCTGCGAGCGAACTTCATTTGCTGAGTATGCCCTTCCCCTCGCCCGACGCCTACGCAGAGATTGCCGAGACTCACTTCATGACCGGCGGCGAAGCCCTGAATTCTGCAATTGTCCTGAGTCGCCTGGGGTTGAGCGTCCAACTCGACGGCAACTGGATCGGCGATACGCCGGCCGGCGAACGTCTACTGACAACAATCCGCGGCTACGCGATTGACACCCAGCGGTTAATGGTCAAGGAGGGCTTTGCCGGGGTGCGGGAAATCGTTTTTTCAGACGAGCAGAGCCGAACCATCTTCGGCAACTACGTTGATCTACTGTCCACGACACGGAAGTGGAATATTCCCAAGAAAGATGATCTGGCCAGAGCGCAGATTGTCTGTGTGGACCCGCCGTTTCAAGCCGAAAGCGCCCTGGTCGGGGCCTACGCGGTCGAGTTGGGCGTACCCTTTGTCTCCATTGATTGCCCCTACAACCAGGCATTGGCCAGCGCGGCCGCGGCCGTCATCATATCCGGGGAGTTTCGCAACCGGGAATATCCTCAGATAGCGTTAGCGGAACTGTTTGCTGCATACCAGCAGCGCGCACAAGGGCTGGTCGTCTTTACCGTAGGCGATAACGCTGTCTTGTATGGCCGGCGGGAGTCGCCCATCAGGCAGTTCAAGCCCTATCCAGTCAAAGTAATAGACAGCGCCGGGGCAGGGGATTCGTTTCGCGCCGGCGTCATCTATGGGATGTTACAGCAGTGGGACGATGACCAAACCATCCAGTATGCTGCGGCAGTCGCGGGGTTGGTGTGCGCGAGCTTCCCCGGCGTGCTGAGCAGCCCCACACATGCCGAAGTAATGCGATTCATTCAAGAGCATCGTTTGTAAATGTCTGCGAGATTATGATGCTGGCATGAATTTAATGAGGAGTCCATCGTGAAACCTGCACTTTGGAGAATCATACTCAAAACCACCGTCGCCCACACCGTCACCTACTTCCTGATGGGGTTAGCAGCTCTGGCTCTGCTGGATTATTCCGCCAGATACGCCGATCCGGCCGTCGCCGTCCTGATGCGCCAGACCACCGATCCACTGGTCGCCGCCGGGCCGCTCTTTCAACCCATTCGCGGGGCGTTGTTCGGCATCGTCATTTACCTGCTGCGCGACCTGGCGCTTGAGCGCAGGAGTGGCTGGCTGACCCTGTGGGGTGTATTGGTGATTGTCGGCGTGATTTCGCCCTTCGGCGCGGCGCCTGCTTCCATCGAGGGCATGATCTACACCACCCTGCCGCTCTGGTTTCACCTCAATGGCCTGCCCGAAATCCTGCTCCAGTCGCTGCTGCTGGCGGTGATCGCCATCTACTGGATCAACCACCCGCAAAACAAGTGGTTGGGCTGGGTGATGGGCATTGTTTTTGTCATCATCCTGCTGCTTGGCGTCGCCGGTGTGCTGGCCGGGCTGGGGATTTTACCAACACCCGTTTAGGGTAAACTCGTCTGATAATGTTTGTTGAGGTCATCGCACATGAGCTTCACTGAAAACAAACCGGAGAAAATGCTTGTTGCCTTTATTGCGGTTCTGGCGACTATTCTTCCCGTTTGCTTTTTCGCGGCGATAGAGGCGTTTGCCCTGCGCGGTTTGTCCGTTTATTTCTTGCAATTGGGTTTGTATCTGGCTCTTTACGGGTTGGCAATTTGGGGGTTGAAACGAGAGAGGCTCGCCTTGCCGCTCAACCCGCGCTTAATTGTGGAAACCTTGGGGGTTGTGTCGTTCGGCTGGCTGGTCTATGTAGCGGTTTTGCACCTGACGGGGGTTGCCAAACTGCCCAACGAGCTTCGGTCTTTGCAAAACACTCCGGTCTGGAAATTGGGCGCGGAAATCCTGAGTATCTGGTTTTGGTAGTGGGGGTCAGGTAAGTGATACCCCTGACATCCTGATATTGTGATGCGTGATAAACCAGCTTGTTACTAACCAGTGATAAAAGTCTGTTTTGGAAAACGATAAGGTTCGGCGTGTGTAGCGGCCTAACCATTGGCGTAGCGTACAGTACCAGCGTTCCATATGGGCCGTTTCACCGCTTTCCTTGCCCACCGATTGGTGGGTTTCAGCTGGCATAACCGCTTGATATGCTTTCCAGAAATCACTGAAGGTTGTGCAATGGCGATATGTTTCTGGAATTCGTTGCCACAGCTGTCGGCAAGTGTATTCACTGTGATCACCGATGACAAAAGCCACAATTTGACGGGTACGGCGACAAATCGCTGTCCACAGCCATCGTTTCGCCTGTTTCTTGCCCACAAACGACCATGCTTCGTCCAGTTCGAGCACATCATCCGGTTGAGCGGGCAGCAACGTTTCGGCTAAATCAGGCAATTCTTTTGCTTCTTCCAGCAACCAGCGCATGACCGTTTTGCGACAGACGTTAAAGATGCGTTCTATGCCGCGCAAGCTGGCTCGCTCTCGATAAGTCCGTAGGGCTTTGGTTTTGTCGGGATGTTCTTTTTGATTTTCAGGTTCAAGAACACGATAAACGCCGCAATCTTTGCAATGGTACCTGTCAAATCAAATGATAATGTTACCGAATGGGGATGGTTCACTCAAATGATAATGTTACCGAACTGTCCTTCTCCTTTTGTTGAACCTTAAAATATTCGTTGGCATGAACGTCCGGGCTGGCAGGCTTAGGCAACCAGGTAGCCGCCATCTGAATCCCTGGCCACAGGGGGCGGTTGAGCGTCTGGAAAATGTTCTCTGTGCAGTCCTCAGCGGCGCCTGGTAAGGCAAAGAGAGCGGGGATGGCCTGGTGAATGGCTTGGCGTAGCTGGCGCGGATTGGTTTGGTTACGCAGGGCACGCAAAGCGTCTTCTTGCGGCGCTGCCAGAATCCGAGCGGCCAGCAGGCGGTCAAAGGGAGTTTGGGCCTGGTCGAAGCGGCGCTTGAGACGGGTCGGCTGGTCGGCTTCTCTGACCACGGTCTTCTCGGCCAGGCGCATGACGGGCTG
>JAWOGU010000673.1:0-7538 GCA_046496595.1 Chloroflexota bacterium | reverse complement strand
CAGGACTTGGGTGTGTCCACTTCGGCTCCCTGCGGCAAATCCTCTTGTTAAAATACAACAAGTAAACCTTTGCGTAACCGCGAAAAACATTCCGGTTACTATCAAGTTTGACAGCTTGTGAAATAA
Organism: Chloroflexota bacterium; assembly: GCA_046496595.1. Lineage (GTDB taxonomy): Bacteria > Chloroflexota > Anaerolineae > Promineifilales > Promineifilaceae. The sequence continues at coordinate 7,412 of JAWOGU010000673.1, read as the reverse complement.
TTCACAACTGATTTTCGTCGCAAAAACGCCTGACGAATGTCATGTTTGTGATTTTTGTCACAATTAGAACATTAAGGATAAAGATTGTTGGGGGGGAGAAGGGTGGAGAGTTATGAAGAATAGGTGCTTATCCACAAGTCGAGGTCTTTTGTATAACGAGGCTCCGCGTACTGTGGATAAGTGCGTATCCGCCAATAACCCGATACCTAACTTTGCTGTCGTTGAAAAGTTTCAACAGATCGGTGAAGTCTGAGTTGACGAACATCCTGGCCTTTGACACGACTGGCAAAAACAATCAGCTCCCAGGCTGCATCAAATCTGACTTGTGCAGGTTGGGCTTGCCAAAACTAAAGGAGGCGTATCAGGGCTTGTCTCTGTTATCCAAATCAACAAGATAGACTCTCGTATACAAGCTAACGAAATCACCTTACCGTCGGTAAGACCACCACCGGCAGCACCACCGCCGACGGCCGTTTTACATCATGGAACAGCGTTTGGTCCTGCACGGCCATGCGAATGCTGGTGAGAACAGGCTCGCCGGTACCCAGGTTGCGGCCGATGCGCGGATGGGCGCCGCTGGAAACCTGCAAGCGAATGCACTGCCCCGGCTGGAACTGGTAGGCAGTCGCCGCCATATTAATGTCTATGCGCAAAATGCCGTCGGGCTGGGGCTGGCCTTTGCCCGGCTCCAGGCGCAGCAGGCCATCACACAGGTTTAGCGAACGGCCTTGGCTGAGCGTGTCGAAGCGGCCGTTTTCCTCCACCACGCACAGCCGCGCAAAAAAGTCCGTAAACTGGCTGCTCGACTGCACGTAAAGAACCGCCTTCACCGGACCGATGATGGTCAGCGGCTGCGTCAGCGGCGGCGAGGTAAAGACGAGTACGTCCGGGCGCGCTTCCAACCGGCGGTTATCGACCGCACCCGCTTCGGTGGAGAGCAGCGCTCCGCCCACGTTGGGCGTGGGATCGGCGGGATTGTAGCGATAGTGATCGGGCGGGTCGGTTTGGGCAGGATTGAGGGGGTTCAAACGGCCGTTTTCCTGCCCCACGCCCTGCAAAAAGTACGGCTTGGGCTGGTGGGGCGGCGGCCACGCATCAAACCCGCGCCATTCTTCCGCGCCCATAATATAAAGCTGCACCGGCTTTTTGGGCAGACCGTTTGGCTTGCCCTTCAAATGGACGTCGAACCAGGCCAGCGCCTCGCGCATGGTGAGCACCTGTTTGCCCAAATCATAATGGTGCCAGTTGTGGATAGTGAGAAACGGCCGTTTCCCCGCCGCCCGCATCGCCGCATAATCACCCAGCATACCCGGCAGGAACAAATCATACCAACCGCCGATCAAATGCACCGCCTGCGGCAGTTGGGCCATAACCGGCTTCAAATCAACCTGCCGGAAATAAGGATCATCTTCCTGGTTGAAATGCTCCACCCAGTCCTGGTAAAACGCCGCCGGCTTGCCCAAAACGACCTCATCGGCCACGCTCAACGGCAAATGGTCAAAACCGGAGGCCAACTTCTTGTTTTGCACGTTTGCCTGCAACACACGGCGCACGCGCTGCCACATTGGCATTTTAGGCTCGGACATGGCGTCGATGATAAACATCCAGCGCAAAATCGTATCCAGCGCGTGTCCATTATCGGCCAGATCGACCATGTTAGACTGTGTCACCAGCGGCACCAGCGCCTTCAACTGGGTATTGCCGGAAGCGGCGGCGGCGTACTGCACATAACCCAAATAACTGGGTCCCCACATGCCCACGCTGCCATTCGACCAGGGCTGGGCGTCGATCCATTCCAAAGTCGCCTGCCCGTCCATCTTTTCGGTCACAAATGGCTCAAACTTGCCGCCTGATTCATGGATACCGCGCACGTCCTGGCTGACCACGTTATAGCCTCGCTCCGCAAATCGTTGGGAAATGAAGGTCATGGGCTGGCCCATGGTCCCCCGGCGTCCGTACGGCGTGCGCAGCAGAATGGTGGGCAGCGGACGGTTCGATTTGGGCCGATAGATGTCGGTCGCCAATTCCACACCATCGGGCATCAGCAGGCGCACATTCTGCTCCACGCTCACCTGGAAATGCGCCGGAGGCAGATGGAAGAGGCGCTCCCAAATTTTTTTGCGAAACAGATACGTAAACGCTAGACTGGCACCGGTGACGCCTAACCCTGCCAGACCAATTTTTGATTTACTGTCCATGAGATCCCCTTTTGCACATTATAAATGCGATTGGTTGTTCGTGAAAGTCATTGTTAGCTTTTTAAACCGGGTGCGCAGATTTTTTGATGATCCCGATGAGAGTTACAAAACTCTGGCAGACTTTTGTAATCTGGTTTGTCAACAAAGATTCCGGTCATCCATTAACCTGCAACCCTCCAATTATCCACCAATGTTTTATCCTATGAGATGACCTGGCACAAACAGTCCCCCGGCGGTTTGGAACCTCCGGAAAGATCATTTGAACAAAAGGCGGGGATTAGGAGATTGGGGGGTTTTCCTTTAAATCTTATCCTGTAATCCCCTAATCCCCGCTAATTTTAAGGGAGAAATCAATCTATGGCACAAGCACAAATCATCGTTGAGAACCTTTCAAAAACCTACCGTGTACCGCAGCGGCAGGGCGGAATGCGGGCGGCGCTAAAAAGCCTGACCCACAAGGATTACAGCGACATTCCCGCCGTGGCGGACGTCAGTTTCAGCATCAGCGCCGGGGAAATGGTGGGCTTTATCGGGCCAAACGGGGCCGGCAAAACGACCACGCTCAAGATGCTGGCGGGTCTGCTGCATCCCAGCGGCGGTGCGGCGCAGGTGGCGGGTTTCACGCCCTGGCAGCGGGACCCTGACTTTTTGCGCCGCATCAGCATGGTGTTGGGCAATAAAAGCCAGATGATGTGGGACATCCCGCCGTTGGATACCTTCCGCGTCTTGGGCGAAATCTATCACGTACCGCCAACGGATTTGCAGCGCACCATCGACGAGTTGAGCGAGCTGCTGAAAATGTCCGACATTCTCACCAAACCGGTGCGCAATCTCTCCCTGGGCGAACGCATGAAGTGTGAACTGGTGGCCTCGCTGCTGCATAAACCGGCGGTGATGTTCCTGGACGAGCCAACGCTGGGGCTGGACGTGTCGATGCAGCGCCGCCTGCGCCAGTTCATCGCCGAGACCAACCGGCGCACTGGAGCCACCATCATGCTCACCAGCCACTACATGGCGGACGTGGCCGAACTATGCCCGCGTGTGATCCTCATCCACCAGGGCAGGCTGCTCTACGACGGCTTGCTGCAAACCTTGAGCGCGGAACTGGCGCCGTTTAAGCTCATCCGGCTGACGGTGGACCAGGAAAACGGGCTGGATGGGCTGAGGGAGATCGTGTCGGGAGAAACGGCCGTTCTCGACCAACAAAACGGCTCCATCACCCTGCGCGTCCCCCGGCAGGAAACGTCGGCCATCACTGCCAGACTGCTCAACGCCCTGCCCATCATCGACCTGTCGGTTGAGAATCCGCCGCTGGACGCCGTCATCGACCAGATTTACCAGGAGGGGCTGTCATGAATCATCGCGGCGGTTGGGCGCTGGTGCAGGCGACGTGGCTCTCCTGGATGCAGCACCGCACCTTTTTCTTTATTCTGGCATTTGGCTGGATGATCCAGCCGCTCATTTTCCTATTTGTGTGGGCCACGGCGGCCGGCGACGAAACCATCGGCGGGCTGACACGGGGCGAAATCATCGGCTACTATCTGGTATTGATCCTGGTCAACCAGATTACCTACGCCCAAACGAACTGGACGGTGGGCGACCTGATCCGCGGCGGCGATATGAACCGCCTGCTGCTCTACCCGATGTCGCCGCTTTACAACACGGTGGCCTCGGAGATGGCGGGCAAGGTGGTGTACCTGACGCTTGTGGCGCCGGTGGTGGTTGTGCTGGCTTTGTGGTTGAGACCGGAGATGGAAATAACGGCCGTTACCGTTCTCGCCTTCCTCCCAGCCCTGCTCATGGCCTGGCTGCTGCGCTTTTTGTGGGGCTACTGGCTGGCGCTGCTCGCCTTTTGGGCTACCCGCGCCGATGGTTTGCTGGCTTTGCAGGACGCTCTGGTTTTCCTGCTCGGCGGCATGGTCGCGCCGACCGTTTTCCTGCCGGATGGGCTGCGGCTGGCAGCAACACTGCTGCCTTTCCGCTACATGGCGGCCTTTCCCGCCGAAGTTCTCACTGGCATGTTGGATACCCATCAGATGCTGACCGGATTTGCCATCCAGGGATTCTGGCTGGCGGTGGCAGTTGTGCTGTACCAGTTCATGTGGCGGCGCGGCGTGGGACATTATGAGGCCGTTGGCGGATAAATGGGAATTAGGGGACACGGATGAACGCGGACAAACGCGGATTTTTTATCCGTGAAATCGGTGTGCATCCGTGTCCCATTCTCAAGGATGACAAATGAGATATTTACGATTGATACGGACGTTTATGGCGGCTTCGGTGCAGGAAGAGGTGGCGCACCGGGCTAATTTTTCGTTGAGTGTATTAAATTCGCTGCTCGCGCTGGCGGTGGGGCTGCTAAGCCTGGGCATCATCTACGGACAGGTTGATGATCTGCGCGGTTGGGACTATGCTTCGGCGCAGGCAGTGCTGGGGGTGTTCCTGGTGGTGGGCGCGCTGCGCGGGCTGGTGATGGGTCCGAGCCTGGACTCGCTGGCGGGCATGGACGGCGAGGTGTGGCGCGGCGAATTTGATTTTACGCTGCTGCGGCCGGTACGGACGCAGTTTTTAGTCAGCGTGCGCAAATGGCGGCTGCTGGCGTTGTTTGATTTGCTGCTGGGGGCGCTGGTGCTGGGAACGGCCGTTTCTAATATGGCGGCCACGCTCACCTTCACCCAAATTCTCAGCTTCCTGCTGGCGCTGGCAGCCGGCCTGCTCATCCTGTACGCCATTTTGCTGGCGGCGGCGAGCATGGTGTTCTGGAATCCGGGCTTCCTGATCACCTGGGTCTTCGACAGCATTTTCCAGATGGCGCGCTATCCGGTGGGCATCTACCCCGGCTGGCTGCGGCTGGTACTTACCTGGATCATTCCGGTGGGCATTATCACTACCGTGCCGGCGGCGGCGCTGTCCGGGGATTTGCAGACCAGTTTGCTGGCGGGCGGGGTGCTGTTGGCGCTGGCGCTGGCGGGTGGAGCCTCGCTGCTGTTCCGCACCGGGCTGCGCCGGTATGCCAGCGCGTCGAGTTGATTCGCGCAAAAGATTGGACCAATCTCATTAGATCCAAATTCCGATTTTTATCCACAGATTTCGCAGATTACGCAGATTTTTAAGGCCAATCTGCGTAATCTGCGTTAATCTGCGGATCAAATCTTTAAAATTTTGGATCTACTGAATCTTCTGAGATTGGACCAATCTGGTAATGTTTTTTCCAACCATGTTTCGTTGAATTTTCTCCGTATTCAGATAATCTTAGAGGCATTCACTAAAAATCCATGTTGGTTCATCGTACCCAATGCCGCCGCCGGCCAACCAAACAACACTTTATTGGAGATTTTGTATTCGTATGTCTGGCGACCTCAAGTATGCGATTTCCTTGATCAAATCCGGCGACAAAGAAGCCGGTAAAGAAGAGCTGCTCAAAATCCTGCAAGAAGATGAAAAAAACGACAGGGCCTGGGTGTGGATGTCGGCCGTTGTTGAAACGGACGAACTACGGCTGGACTGCCTGGAAGAAGCCCTGGCGATTAACCCGGACAATGCGGCGGCCCTCAAAGGCGTGGAAAAACTGCGCGAGAAATTGGGGAAAACGGCCGTTCCCCTCCCTGCTCCCCAAAACGACGACCACGATGACGACTGGTCTACCCCCTATGTCGAACCGCTGCCCATCATCCAACCCACCCGCGCTCCCGTCCAGGAGACCTATTCCTACGACAAATTCGCGCCGCCATTGGAACCGGCCGCGCCCAAAAAAGACCCTGCCAAACACAAACACCACGTCTTAAACCATTCTCCCTTTCTCACCATCTGGTATATGCCCCGGCCCACCCTGCGCGCCATCCTCCTGACCGATCCCGGCAAATATGTCTTGCTGCTGGCGGCCTTGCCAGGACTGATTGGCGGTGTCATCGGCGCTCTGATTACCCCCGCGCCGTCGGCAGTGAAAATGATAACCCTGCTCTTCAGTTTCATCTTCGGGCCTGTCATGGGCATTGTCGTTCTGTATATTTGGGGGGCGCTTTTTAGCTGGCTTGGCTTTTTCCTGGGCGGGAAAGGGACGGCGCAGGAAGTGCGGGCTGCCTTTGCCTGGGGATACGTGCCGCAAATCGTGCTGGTGCTGCCGCTGGCCGGTTTGCAGCTTTTGGCATTCTCCAGCTTTATGCCGCGAATGGCTGCCGGAATGGAACCAAGCAGTGCACTCGTGGCGTTTTCAGGGCTGCTGTCCTGCCTGCTGCTGCCCGCCAGCATCTATGCATTTATTATCATGCTGCAATGCCTGGGCGAAGCGCACCAGTTTTCGGCCTGGCGGGCCTGGGGCACTTTGCTGCTGCCCAGCCTGCTCTTTGGCTGCGCCATCTGCTTTGCTTCGTTTGTCAGCGGATTGGGGATGGCGTATTAGGAAACTGCCGTTATCATCTCAATAAAAATGGGACATGGATAAACGCGAAAAACACGGATAAACTCATTTAAAAATCCGTGTAACTATACAGCCAGACGAGGGCTGAGCTTGTCGAAGCCCGGTTTCGCCTTCGACAAGCTCAGGCTGCACCTGTATAGTCACAAATCCGTGACATCCGTGTTCATCTGTGTCCCAAAAACATCTGGAACTTAGCTATGACCCAAATCATCTCCCACATCCACACCACCAGCGCCGATTACAAAAGCAATTACGCCCACAACAAGGCGCTGGCCGAACAGCTTTGCGAACGTCAGCGGCAGGCCGCCGCCGACCGACCGCAGGCCGCTATTGAGCGCCACCGCGCCCGCGGCAAACTGCTGGTACGTGAACGCATCGAAGCCATCCTCGACGACAATTCGCCCTTCCTGGAACTTTCGCCGCTGGCCTGCTGGGAGATGCACCACGGCGAAGCGCCCGGCGCCGGTATCGTCACCGGCGTGGGGCGTATTCAAGGCGTCGAGTGCATGATCATCGCCAACGACCCCACCGTTAAGGGCGGTACTTACTTTCCGGAAACGGTGAAAAAACATCTGCGCGCTCAAACCATCGCCGAAGAAAACCGCCTGCCCTGCATCTACTTGGTTGATTCCGGCGGCGCGTTTCTGCCCCAACAGGCGGATGTTTTCCCGGATCGGGATCATTTTGGGCGCATTTTTTACAACATCGCCCGCCTGTCGGGGCAGCAAATTACGCAGGTGGCGGCCGTGCTGGGGTCTTGCACGGCGGGCGGGGCCTACATCCCCGCCATGTGCGAC
>JAWOGU010000668.1:0-3001 GCA_046496595.1 Chloroflexota bacterium | reverse complement strand
CAAACCTGCTAGGTATCTTGGCTATAACATACAAATTGCCAAAGATGACAACAGGTTAACAAATGGTCAAAGACGCCTAAATATGCAACCACTTTTAACTGTACCTGACGATATTATTAGCCAATGGCGGGAAAAGTATACGAAAGCGGGAAAAGTAACACATAGGTCGGAACTAATACAATGTTCTGACTATGAAATAGTAAAGACCTATGATACAGAATTTCGCGGTATCGTTAACTACTACGGTTTGGCTTATAACGTGTCCCAATTCAATGCAATTAAACATATTGCTATAGAATCAGCCGTAAGGACAATGGCCGCAAAACACAAGCAAAAGACTGGCTGGGTTTATGGAAAATATCTGCGAAAAAGAGAAGGTAACAAACATCTACTCATTGAAGTGGAAAACCCTAAAAACCCGACAAAACCTTATCGAGCTACCCTAGGCAAGGAACCCATACGAGTCAACAAAAAAGCCATCATAGTAAACGAAGTGACACATTTCTATAAGGGCCGGAATGAATTAGTCAGACGCCTGTTGGCAAATGAATGCGAACTCTGTAAGTCCACTGACCTTATTAGAGTTCACCACACTCGCAAACTGACAGATGTGAAGAAACGGTACAAAGGTCGTAAAGACCCGCCTCCGTGGACAAAATTTATGATGGAACGAAATAGAAAAACGGTTGTGGTATGTCATCAATGCCACACAGATATCCACGCAGGACGCTATGATGGACTAAGAGTGAAATAAAGATTAACTGGAAAGCCGGATGCGGTTAACATCGCAAGTCCGGTTTGGGGAGCGGCGGTTGGAAACACAGGTTATGCTGTGCGCTGGCCGCCGACTCCACTCAATTGATGGAAGCGAAATAGAATCTGGCAAAAATTGGAACCTTGCTGGATGTAGAGACGCCCTCGGGGGGCGTCTCTACCAGAGAAGTACATAAAAACGCCAGTATCCAGTTATTAAATACGCCAGGTTTTGCTGATGTCAACCACTTGTTTTGCTTTATCCCATACATCACCAGCTTGATTGGCAACGGCCGTTAACTGTTTTTCCGACACCCCTTTTGTCATACCGGTAACAAACTCATCGCGGCTCTGTTCAACGACATTGGCGATTGTCATATCCGCCACCTTGCGCCCCAGTGTGGAACGCGGACTGACGCCGCGAATATCCGTGGCCGGTAGATCAGCCGCTTTCGCCGGCGCCCCGACAAATTCCTTCTCCAGCCGCTCCGTGCCGCGCATATCCAGATGTACTTCTAATTCATCTTGCGTATCCACCAGGGCGCTCCGATCCACCACCAGCCCTTCCAGGGGTGCGGCTGCTTCCGCTGCGGTGCGAATGGTGGCATTGGGATCGACGCCCGCCATCTGGTACAGTTCGCGCAGCGTGTAAGACGAGCCGGTGGCGTCATCAAACAATTGGCGGTTTCCTTCCCGCGCCAGATAACTGCCATACGTCTCGCCCGCTTCGATCTCCGCATAAATTGGAATGTAAAGGGTAGAACCGTCACGCCGCACAGCCTGTACCAATGCTTTTGCCGCTGCTGCTTGCTGAAATTCAGCGGTCCGATCCGTCAACACAGCCTGATCCCTTTGTCTCATCTCTCTGGGGCGGCACAGGTAATAAAAGTTGGCAAACGAGGCCACATAACGCCGGTGGGCAAAACAGTTAATCTGCACGCCATCGTCGCCATTCAGCGCCACATCGGCCAAAATCACCCACGGTTCCGTGGGACATGGCGGGCAGGATGGGGCCACGACCTGGCCGTCAGCGGTCACTTCGCAGCGCACAATCCCCTCGCTGTCTGGCTGCGGCATTGGGTCCGAATAGGTGCTGGGCAGGCTGGTGAGTACTTTCACGGCAAAACTCTCGCGCACCCGGCTGTACTCGCATTCCTGCTCGTTACAGCCGCAGCCATTGGCCTGCACCCGCACCGGCCTCGACTGGCATTCCGCGTATTTCACCGCCACATACAGCACCTGCCCCGCTCGGCGATTTACGCGCACGTCACTGCACCAGGGATCCAGCGCATCGCCGCAAGGCGACACGGCGTTGCCATCCAGACTTTCCTTGCACAGATCAACGGTCACTTCGCGGTCAATCACGATTTCGTCGCCAAAGGGTCCCAGGATATACCCTGGCTCAATCACGATTTCGCAGTCCCCATTGCCCTGGCGCACGCGCGCGCCGCACACCACGCCCCAGCCATGCAGCAGCCGGTTATGCCGCCGCATTTTTTCACGGAAATAAATCTGGTCTTGGGTCAAATCATCCGGTGTAATGAGCTGGCGCGGAAAAAAGCGGGTTCGTTCCATCCCTACGCCGTCGCCTGATTGGCAAGTTGTTAATTCATTCATCATTATCTCCTTAATTAAGTGGCGAGGTGCGGGTTGCAGGTGGCGGTTGACATTATCATTTACCACGTGCAACCTGCAACCCTAACCAACCGGGCCTTCTTCAAAGACTTCAAACCAACTGTTGAAGTTACCGCCTTCCACACCATCACCGGAGCGAGGCAGCACGGCGCCTGTATCGACCAGTCGATCCCAGATTGTCTGACCCATCATTTGCTCATCAATATCCCAAATCTGGTTTAACTGCGCCCCTGTCAGACGTGTGCCGTTAAATTCGGCGTCCAACTGGAGCGGCGGCGTGCTAGTATCGACGATGGCCCCACCGCGAGAGCGCATTTGCACCAGGAAGCGGCAGTTGATCAGTTCGCCGATGTCGTCAACTAACAGGCGGTAAACGGCCGTTATCCCCGCCTCGCCCACTATGGAATCTTCTGTAATATCTGCCAATCCCAGAGGTAAACGCCGGACGCGAATCTCGTTTTGCCCAAAGGAGCGGAGCTGCCACAGGCGCAGCCAGGGATCGACCTCATTTAACTGCTCCTCATTCATCCTGCGGTCAAACGTCACTTCCAGCCGGGGGGATTCCACCCACAGGTTGAACCATCTCCTCAACAACTCATCGTCGCCTCGCGGC
>JAWOGU010000641.1:0-4813 GCA_046496595.1 Chloroflexota bacterium | reverse complement strand
TCGGTAGCGGTTGTCGCGGCGTTGAGCACCAGTATGACGCCCTGGAAGTTCAGAGCGGTCGCCAGGGAAAGAACCCAAAAGGAGACTGAACCCCCCATGTGCTGCCGGCCAGCCTTCGCCTCGTGAAGGCTAAGCCGAACCGGGCGGCTGGCTGCTATGTGCCGGCGAGTGTCCCAGATGACGACAGTCGTAAGTAGAAGGCCCTGGCCGAACATGGCAGCGGCATAGGCGAGGGGCGGCAGGTCCAGCGCCAATACCACCACGAACATCACCAACGCCGTAGCCCGCAGCACGTTGCCGATCATCTGCCCGCGAAAGAAGCGGCCAGTGGAGCGGTATACGGTGACGTAGACACCCCCAGGTATGGCCATCAGCACGGGTAAGGCCATCAACAAAACGATCAGCCGTTCAGTCGAATTGAGCGTCTGTGCTTCGCCGGGCAAGGTCAGACCCGGCCAGGCCAGGAGGATTAGTAGAAAAACCAGCGTCCCGAGCGCAATTGCCAGGAAGAGGGACACGCCTTGTGAAAGCACGCGGCGAAAACGATCTTCGTCGCCTTGTGCATACGCCGTAGCAAGCAGATTGCCGATATAGGCTTGCCCTCCCAAATCCAGCAGCGCCAGGTAGGAGATCAAGGCGGTCAGTGTCAGCCAGCGGCCATAGCCTTCCGTTCCCCAGGCGCCAATGAACAGGGGCACCAGGACAATGGAGCTGGCCATGGCCAGAACCTGCCCCAAGCCGTTGGATGCGATGCCGCGCCAGATTCGACTCTGGGATGAGCCAGACAGACGGCTAGCTGTTTCCTGATTGGTCATCGCCACCGTTTCACAACGTACGCCACGCTTAACGAACGCTACGCGATGGCCAAGGGCGCAGCACACTGCAATTCCTTCGGACGCATTGGGTCCATACTGCTGCCCTGGCAATACATCGAAGACGGCTCAAGGCAGTGGCAGCGAGGGGAGCTGCGATCGATTATAGACAATCCACGTGCCTTTTACGGTTGAGTAGTAATTCGCTGACCAATCAGGGTTATTCGCTATCCATTGAGAAATGATCGACCTAATGGCAATCTGGTCGCCATCATCGAAAACCAGTATCGCTCCAGAAGATAGATATTGCATGCAATGCACAAAGACACCGCCTCGAAGGGTAACGTCACCTGGGCCGTCCACTACCACAAGTTCAAAGGGTTGTTCGAGCGCCAACTGATCACCGATGCGATAGTACGGCGTTGCAGTCACTGAGTGTGCGACGATCGGTGCGTACATGACTTGTGCTGAAGCCCGTTCAGCCGATGCCGTAGTGCCCAACTCTTCTGTCATAATTTGCACCCACGCGTCATCACTTTCCAAACACACTAATCGTCCTCCTAGTTGCCCGGCGGGTAGTAATGACACAAGGTACAGAGTCGAGGCACCACATCCCATCTCGAGGACCGTCTTAACTTCTGCACGACGAATGATTTCGGCTGTCAACTCAACGAAATCTGGCGACACTGCGTGGCGCAAAAAGAACACTGGCCGACGCAAGGGCACACGCAAGAGCGCAACAGCTGACTGAAGAGATAGGATCTGCTTGTACATCATATTGAGGTGAAGACGAAGATTAAGGAACAGACTAAACATAACCGCTGTTACCATTAAGGTGGCACCAAGAATGATTGATGCGAGGCCAAATCCTAGATTTCTCCCTAGGAGTATCAGGCCGATTAGCACTAGCATAACGCCCATTCCAGTAATGAATGCCATCAGCTTTGGCTTGAATAAGAGTTGTTTCATGATTTTTCCTGCGTTGATGTCGTAACAGGTCTTGGAAAGTCATCTTTCGCCCAAAGATCTACTGCCGTTTGAATGGTGCCCCGCCACTGTGGGAAATCTTGGGCTGAGAAGACCGAGATCGAGAGTACACCGTTACCTAAACAACATGCGCAAAACTGACCGTATAGCTGGCGGCAACAGCGGCAGCCATTGCCGTCCAGTCAAACGTGCTTCGCGAACAAGCCTGAGGCCAGGCTCTGGCGAGCGCCAATACTCATATAGCCAAGCATATTCGCGGTCAACCTGAGCAGGTGTCATGCGCCGGATGGGAGCAGCCAAATCCGGCGCCGCAGCGATATTCTCAAGCATCTCACTAATGCGCTGTTCCAAACGGTGATGGGCTTGAACTTCCGCCAATCCTGCCGCTGCGATGGCCTCACGCTCGGCTTCATGTGTCAGGTAATGATCGATCTTCTCGAACATCTCCTTCTCGTCGGCGTATGCCGCGAAATGCACCCCTTCCTGAAACAGGATTTCCTGGCCGTTGTTGACTCGTCGCGTCAACAACAATGCGCCGCACGACATGGCCTCGAAGGTGCGGAAATTGAGATCATCTTTAAGCGGCATGTTGAGAACGATCTTGGCACGCGCGTAAACTGCTGGAATTTCCTCCCGCAGATGATATCGCTGCTCGTTCACTCGATACCGTGCTTCCAGTTGCTGAATAATCGCAGCGCGTCGCGTCGTCGCCAACATCGGTTGGCCGACAAAGGCGACCTCCAGATCGCGCGTCATGCCGACGGGTTTGAACACCTCCAAATCGCACGCATAGGGCAGCCAATGCACGTGTCCAGCCGGATGCTCGGAGAAATGAACCAAGTAGTTGCGGTGATACAAGAAGACGTGGTCGAAGAAACGGGCTAAGTGCTGGCGGGCTTCCAGCCATAGATGCGTGTCGCACAGAATGCATGCTGTCGGAATGGGGGATTTCTCCATGCCACGCGGGATAAGACCCCTAGGTTCCACATACAGGAAGAGATCCGATGGGAGCGGCGCCTCCGCAATCAGTGCCTCCAAGGCAATATCGTCTACAAAACCGCGTTCGATCCAGAATCTTGGGCGGGGTCCTGCTGTCGAAGTGGGCGTTGGCAAGAAGAAGATGGAATGCCCAAGCCGTTGGAGAACGTGTCGCAACTCCAGGCTTTGAGTCTGATTCTGACCCGCTAAGGACGAAAACAGGATATTCATTGGTGTGACTTATGACAAGCCGACAGATGATGTGCCCAATTGCGTCATGCCCCAGTAGACCTTCGGCTCATACCAGTCAGGCGCATCGGCTTTACGTCCGAACAACCGACCTATCGATCGCAATGTGGCATCATCCGAATCGCGCCATACGGCCAAGCCTTCTCGCATCCGATCCCACCTTCGATGTTTCACGCACAACAACAAGTTGTAGAGCAGGTAGCGTCGCCGACGTTGCGGGTACTTCCCGGCAAGATGGCGTACTACATCAGGCAAAGCACTTTGATAGCGCCGCAAATTCAAGGTGTGAATGCCCATCATCCAGAACAGGACACGCCAATGGACAAATGCGTAGAACCTAGTCGGATCACGAGGCATCAAATCCATAAGTGGTTCATTTACATAGGCAACGTCGTACTCGCGCGCGATTCGTAGCCACATATCTACGTCGCTGAAATTGCCGAATTGCGGATCGAACCACCCTAGCCGCTCATAGACTTCACGACGTGCCATGACCGTGCCAAATACACACGAGTCCCAACGAGACAGCAGACGCTCTCCGAGTTGACGTCCCGGAATCAAGGGCGGATAAGACTCGCGATAGACGGCTGGATGTCCGTCGGCATCCGTAGTTCGATAAGCATTGAAGACAAACCCGGCTGTTGGGTAAGCTTCGAGCGCCGAACGGCACTTTTCGACAAGATCTGATCGATACATATCACCGTCATGCAAGTTCATGACGTACTTGCCCGAAGCAGCCTGCAAGGTCATGTTAAGGTTGCCTGGCATGCCAAGATTATGTTGATTTTGGATGTAGCGGATGCCGGGATTGCGCTGCACATACTCCCGGCAGATGGTTTTTGTCGCGTCGGTAGAGCAATCATCGCCGATGATCAGTTCAAAATCATCGACGGTTTGAGCGAGCAGGCTATCGAGTGTGCCTCGTAGCCGATCAGCACGGTTGTAAGTCAACAAGCAGACGGATACATTTGCGGTCACCCGTTGGAACCTGCCTTGGCCAAGTACAATAGCTGTGATCCGAATAACCCCGGGCGCCAGGTGGTAGCCCAAGTATTCAGCGCCGTGACCCAGCTTCCTGGCAGATACCTTCGGGTCTTCCAAAAAGGAAATGCGCCGTCAGCTCGAGATATCAACAGATCGTAGCCGTTCTTTTCCAACAAGCTGGTGCCTGTTGAAAATGTGTAGAAGCGAACGTGTGTCTCGTCCATCAGTCCAGTTGAAGTGTAGTCAAAACGCCCCTTCAAGAATTGAAGCCGCTGGGAATACACCATAACATTGGGAAGAGCGACAGCGATTCGCCCGGCGGGCTTTAGTACTCGAAACAGGCTCTGCAGCAACGACTCGGGATGAATAAGATGCTCAAGAACGTGCGACAACAGCACGATGTCAAACTCTCCCTCAATCTCCTCAGGAATTCCGAAGTTCAAATCAGCCAAGTATACTCGGTCACAGAAGGCGGCTGCCTGTTTTTGTTCCTCGACGCTAATCGTGATACCTGTTGTACTCCAGCCGTGGGCTTGAAGAATCCGAGCGTTGTCGCCAGCACCGCAGCCACAATCGAGTATGCGGCCAGGCTCAACGTTGGCAAACATCTCTAGCAACGGGCGATTGCCTGCGTTCTGGTACGCACGACCAACACAAGGCGACGGTATGTTCATTGTGGGCAATCCTTTTCACTCTGCTGGCGAACTTCGACGGCGCGTTGAGTTTGGCCCAAAGCTGCATATCCTTCGATCAAAAGGCTGAAGACTGAGCAGTTATGGTCATCGGCAATCCGCTCCAGATAT
>JAWOGU010000121.1:0-33739 GCA_046496595.1 Chloroflexota bacterium | reverse complement strand
GGCTCATGGACGAAACAGAGAAGGCTCTGGCAGACTTTGACCGGGCGCTGGCAAATAATCCCAACGATCCCGCCATTAGCCGCCAGCGGCAGCGCCTGCTGAAAAAGCGCGGCGGGTAGCGGATACGGGTGGCGAGTAGCGGGTAGCGGGTAGATACGCCTGCCACCCGCCACCCGCTACTTCTCCGCCAGCAAAATCTCCGACGGAAACGTCATCTGGCTGATGTATTCGTGATGAACCAGATTGAAACCGGCGTCTGCCAGGGGCGCCGCCATGGAGACACCGCGGCAGCCGGCCATTGAGGTTTCGCTGCGCTGGTATAGTTTTTCCCAGATGTGGTTGTACCAGCGCCGCCCTTTGGCCATGTTTACCAGGAGCAGCCGCCCCTCAGGTTTTAAGACCCGATAAAATTCAGCCAACACCAGTGGAAAGTCTGCTTTGGGCAGCAGATCGAACATGTAGTTGTTGATGAGCAGGTCGAAACGGCCGTTTTCAAACGGCAGCTCATACGCATCTCCCACCTGTAAATGGTAGTTGCTCACGCCGGACTGCGCCGCCTTTTTCCGCGCCTTCGCCAGCATGGCTTCCGTCAGGTCCAGACCCTCGTTCCAACCGGACGGATTTTGCCGGAGGACACGGGTAAACGTTAAGCCGGTGCCCACCGCCACTTCCAGAATGGTTTCTCCATCCTGAATACCAGCAATTTCCAGGCTGCGCGCCTGCGCTTTCGACTCGGTAAACCGGCCCCACACGTCATAAAACCGCGCCTTCGCCGCATATACCTCCGGCACCCGTTCCTTACTGAGCTTGGCTTCCAAAACATCCGTCTGCGTCACCACAAATTCATCCTTCATCCTTCTGCCTTTTTGCTTTTTGCCTTCATCCTTCTGCCTTTTTAACGGCCGTTACCCGCGCGCTCAACACCTTTGCCTCGCCATTCTGCGCCAGAGAACCGGCCAGTTCTTCATCCGGGTTGTTCTTGTCGCGCACCGAAATGTCTGTGAATCCGACGGCTTTCATAAACCCGACGTAAGCGGTCACGTCCTCCGCGCCGGTGATGCAGCCGGTCCAGGCGGCCATGTCGGCGCGCTGTTCCGGGGTGAATTGGCCGAGCGTCACCACATCGGAGACGGCCAGCCTGCCGCCCGGTTTAAGCACGCGATACGCTTCCCGGAAAACGGCCGTTTTATCCGGGCTGAGGTTGATCACGCAGTTGGAGAGAATCACATCCACGCTGTCGTCGGCCACCGGCAGCGCCTCAATCTGACCCTGACGGAATTCCACGTTGTCCAGTCCCACCTTTACTTTGTTGCGATTCGCCTTTTCCAGCATGGCTGACGTCATATCCACGCCAATCACATAACCCGTTGGCCCCACCTGCCGCGCCGCCATAAAACAGTCGATGCCGGCGCCGGAACCCAGGTCCAGCACCGTCAGACCCGGTTCCAGTCCCGCCAGGGTAATGGGGTCGCCGCAGCCCAGCGACAGGCCGGTCACGTCGTCCGGCAGCCAGCCGGTGTCGGCGGTGTACAGGTTGCTGAACAAGGCGTCTTCGTCTGCGCCACAGCAGCCGGTTTCAGAACCAGGGGTGCAGCAGGAGGCAGCCACGTCGATTTTGAACTCGTCGGCTAAACGGCCGTATCTGGTTTTGACTTCCTCGTGGATTTGATCCGCAGTTAATTCGTTCATGTTTCACCTCATATTGATATTTGTCTATGCGTATGGTTAAAAAAAGAGCGCTCAAGTGACAGTCACCTCGGAGGTGACTGTCACTTGAGCGCTACCGCTTCTAGCGGGATCAAGTTACTGGCCTGCGCCGTTTCCGGGGCAAACTGCACCAGAAGATTGCCGCAGCACACGGCGACTGCCTCCTGGTTGAGCGCATAAAAGATTTGTTTGCCGTCGCGCCGCGTATGCACCAGTTCCGCTTCGCGCAAAATGCTGAGATGGTGCGAGACGGTCGGTTGGCTGACGTCGCCCAACCGGTCCACCACGTCCGACACGCACAGCCATTGGCAGCAGAGCAGGCTCATAATTTTTTGCCGGGTTTCATCGGCAATGGCTTTGGCAAACAGAACTGAGTTCATTCAACCTCAACATATCGAAGATTGTCTATATGTTAGCAGAGAACGGCCGTTTGTCAAGGTTTGACTTAAAAGTTGCCCACCGATAGAATCCAACGTCTATTTATTTTGGTCGAATCTGGACTGGTGTAGCGTGATATGCGAATTGTAATTGATGCCATGGGCAGTGATAATCATCCAGAGCCGGACGTGATCGGCGGGGTGTTGGCGGCCCGCGAATTTGGCGACGCCATCATTTTTGCCGGCGATCAGACGCAAATCGAGGGCATCCTGGCGCAGCAGGACATCACCGGCCTGGACATCCAGGTGCGCCACGCCGCCCAAAAAGTAGAAATGACCGACAAACCGTCTGACGTGGTTAAAAACAAGCCGGACTCTTCCATGCACGTCGGCTTGAAACTGGTCAAAGAGGGCGAGGCGGATGCTTTTGTGACGATGGGCAATACGGGTGCGGCGCTGGGCATTGCCATGCTGCGTCCCATGGGTCTGGGCCGCATTCGCGGCATACAGCGACCGGCGATTGGCGTGATATTTCCCATCAAGGAACGGCCGTTTCTCATCGATAACGGCGCCAATGCCGAATGCAAACCGGAATACCTGCTGCAATTCGGCCTGATGGGCAGCCTCTACGTGGAGCGCATGTTGGGCCTTAAAAATCCGCGCGTCGGGCTGATTTCCAACGGCGAGGAAGAAGGCAAAGGCACAGAATTAATCCGGGAAGCGGGTTCCTTGCTGGCAGCCAGCGGCCTGAACTTTATCGGCAACGTCGAACCGAAGGAATTTATGTTTGGCGGGGTAGACGTGGCAGTATGTGACGGCTTTACCGGCAATGTCATGATGAAAACAGCCGAAGCCATTGCCAAATACATGTCCAATCAGATACGAGACGAGATCAAAGCGGGGCCGCTAACGGCCGTTGGCGGCCTGCTCGCCAAACCTGCCTTTGCCCGCGTACGCCAGCAGCTAGACCCCGAAGAAGTGGGCGGCGCGCCCCTGTTGGGCGTCAACGGGGTGGTGGTGATCGGTCACGGCCGTTCTGGCGCGCAGGCTGTCAAACACGCGGTCCGTCAGGCCAGGGGCATGGTGGAGAAGCAGGTTGTTGAAGCAATTACCGCAGGGATGCGGGAACAGTAAACAGTAAACAGTAAACAGTGAACAGTAAACAGTGGACAGTGAACAGGGAAGGCGAGGTACTGTAAACTGTAAACTGTTTACTTTTGCTGAACGTCGAGAAAACACACGAGGATAATTTTAACTATGAGTAACTATTTGGATGCCCAGGGACGGCCACGCATTGTGGTGACAGGGTTGGGTATGATGAGTCCCTTGGGCCATTCTGTTGATGAAAGCTGGGACGCCTTGATAAACGGCCGTTCCGGCGTCGCCCGGATCACCCAATTTGACGCCAGCCATCTGCCGGTACAAATTGCCGGTGAAGTCAAAGACTTTGATCCGCGTCCCTACATGGACTTCAAAGAAGCGCGGCGCATGTCGCGCTGTTCGCAGTTAGCCACGGCCGCCGCTTTTATGGCCCTGGAAGACGCCGGTCTATCCCATGGCCTGCCCAACAAAGAACGGGCAGGTACTCTCATTGGCACCGGCGTGGGCGGCTTTGAAGTAGGAGACCGGGAAACACAGATTTTGCGCACCAAAGGCTTTCACCGCACCAGTCCCTTTGCCATGACGGCCTTTTTGCCCAACATGCCCAGCTACCACGTCAGTTTGCTGGCGGGTACCCAGGGACCCATCGCCACCGTCAACGCCGCCTGCGCCACCGGCACCCAGGCCATCGGCGAGGGCGCGGAGTTTATCCGGCGCGGTATTGCCGACATCGTACTGACCGGCGGCGTGGAAGGGCTGATTCATGAGAGCGCCATTGCCGGGTTTGCCCGCATGTTGGCGCTGGCTCTCAATTTTAACGACGATCCGGAACACGCCAGTATGCCCTTCGACAAAAACCGGGAAGGCTTTGTGCTCAGTGAAGGGTCCGGCATTCTGGTTTTAGAACGGCTGGATCACGCCCTGGCGCGCGGCGCCAAGATTTACGCCGAGTTTCTAGGCCACGCTTCTTCATCCGACGCCTTCCACGTGGCGGCCCAAGACCCGGAAGCAGCCGGCGCCATGCGCGCCATGCGTTGGGCGATAGAAGACGCTCATAAAAAATTGACGGATATCGACTACATCAATGCCCACGGCACCTCCACGCCCATGAACGACATGACGGAAACGATGGCGATCAAACGCCTGTTTGGCGAACGCGCTTATGAAATTCCGGTCAGTTCCAACAAGTCCATTATGGGCCACGCCATGGGCGGCACCGGCGCCATTGAAGCGATTTTCTCGATTTACACCATGACCAAGAGCTTGATTCCGCCCACCTGGAATTACAACACGCCTGATCCGGAGTGTGATCTGGATTATGTGCCGGAAGGGCCGCGGCCGGCCGAAGTGAAAACGATTTTGTCGAATTCCTTTGGTTTGGGCGGGCAGAATGCCTGCTTGGTGATGGGCAAATACGATAACCACGTCGGCGGGTAACAGCAAAAACCTTATACGAAAATGCGTTATGTAAACTTTCAGCTAAAAACCTGACAGGTTTGGAGATTTTTAGACGAGTATGATTATTTTACGAGACGAGAAGCGGATTCAACGCCTGGGCATGTTAGCCAAGATCGCCAGTTATGGCGGCATGGCGATCTTGCTGGGCGGCTTGGTTTTGATTTTTGTGGTGGAAGATTTTGAACGAGTCATCTGGCTTCAGTTGGGGGCGTTGTTTATCGGCTGGCTGGCGGCGCAGGTGGGTATTTACCTGATGCCGCGTTATGTACGCAGTCCGCGACCGGATGAGGTGTTGGATGAAACGTTGCAGAAGGCGGTTAAGAACGGCCGTTTATACCACTATCTCCTTCCCGCTCCCCACGTCTGCCTCACGCCCCATGGCGTCCTGGTCTTTAACCTGCGTCCCAATATCGGCAAAATTTGGGTGGACGAAGGCGGCAAATGGCGTCAGTCTGGCGGCTTCCTCCGCCGTATTTTTGGGCAGGAACCGATAGGCGACCCCACCAGTGAAGTGGAAAAGATGGTAGAAGCCATGGCCGGCTATATCCGCAAAAATGCGCCTACCGTGGCCGAACTGCCCATTGGGGCGCTGATCGTGTTTACCACCAAAGGCGTCACCGAGTTAGACCTGGGCAATGCCGCCATGCCCGCCCTGCACTACACCAAAGTCAAAGGCTTCTTACGCCAGCAAAAACGAGAACCCCTGCCCAAAGCGGATTACGATGCCTTACGCGCCGCCTTTGATTTAAAGGCCGCTAACCTGGAAGAAGTCCTCTATGAAAAAGATTCTGCCTGATGTATACAGCCCGTCTGACAGCGCTGCGGATACGCCAAACCTATGCAAAATCCTGGCAGTAACCTTATAATGTACTGAAACTTGACGCCTCAACGCGATTTGGCAAACGCGTTACCCTGACGGCAAGCAAAAATGCCAGCGCCCAGTTAATGTAGATTTAAAAATGAATTGGACAAAATTGAGGTGAATCCATGACCCTACAACAAAGAGCAGTGTTAACCCGAGAGCTGGACGAACTGCGAGAGAACATCTTGCGCCTGAGCAGCATGGTAGATATCGCCATCGACAGAGCTTTAATTGCCCTCACCAATCGAGACACGACCCTGGCTCATCAGGTCGTCCTTGATGACAGTCTAGTCAATGCGCTCCGCTTCAAAATCGAAGAAGATGCGCTGCTCATTCTGGCCACACAACAGCCTATGGCTAAAGACCTGCGCCTCGTCATCGCCGGCATCCACTTCGCCGTCGAACTGGAACGCATTGGCGACCACGCCGCCGGTATCGCTCGCCTTGTCCAAAGACTGGAGGGGGAAGATCCCATCGAATCCCTCTACAAAATCCCCAAAATGGCTAAACGGGTGCGTGAAATGGTCGCCAGCAGCGTTCAGGCCTACGTCCAGCAAAGCGCCGGCATGGCGCACGCTGTCATCAGCCAGGACGACAAAATCGACAAGCAGTATCGAAAACTCTACCAGGGCGCTCTGGAACAAATGCGCGATGATTCCTACATCCGTCGCGCCACCTTCCTGCTGTGGATTGGTCATAATCTGGAACGAGCCGGCGACCGCGCCCTTAACATGGCCGAACGTGTCATTTTCATGGTCACCGGCGAGTTTATTGAAAATCTGGATGACGTCCACGATATTGATGACCTGATTGAACCCAATGAGAGTGAGTCATTATAGGACAAGCGGCGGTCAAATCAAACCAATTTGACCGCCCACATGGCCTTTGTCTGAAAAAAATTCATCCAGTTTTGGGCAGCGCCCTGCATAAATTTTACCTGCTGATTGGTTCTCCGTTTTTCTTACAGGTTGACAAGCAAAAATTATTCAATAGAATTCGCAACAAACCACTAACAATAACAGTTCCCCACTCCCACATATAATTAATACGTATCTCAGTAAAAAGATCGTATTTTGACTAAAACTAACAATTTCCTTACGCCAATGATAATAAGTGTGTTCCCCTCTGCCTATTAATATGAGCAGAGGTTCTTTACCAACTCTATTTTATTGTTTGCTGGTAATTGCTGGAAATTCTTGGATGGCTGTTTGAAAATTCACGGGAATAAACCGAGAAAGGTCGAGCGGTTATTTAATAACATTCTGGTGATTTACCCAATCATATTTCTTCATAGGAGGAGAAAGATGAAACGTTTGACTTTGTTAGTCCTGTTATCGATGATTTTGGTGCTGGCGCTGGCCGCCTGTGGCGGCACAGCCAGTGAACCGGCAGCCAGCGAAGAAACGGCCGTTGAACAACCCGTTGCTGAAGAATCGTCCGCCGACATGGAGTGTACCGACGCCATTGGTTGTGTGGAAATTGCTCCTGGCGATCCGATTGTTTTAGCCTCTGCCCTGGTCATTTCCGGCCCGAACACCGAATTGGGTCTGGATTCGCAGCACGGTGTCGAGCTTGCCATCGATTTTCGTGGAGAGGTTTTAGGCCACCCGGTTGAACTTCGAGCAGAAGACGATGGCTGTTCTGCGGAAGGCGGGCAAACTTCTGCGCAGAAGATTGTCTCCAACCCCGATATCATCGCCATGGTTGGCACGAGCTGCTCTGGCGCGGGTGTACCGGCCGCTAAAATCATCACGGATGCCGGTTATGCCATGGTTTCTCCCTCTAACACAGCTCCTTCTCTGACCGATGCGGACCTGCACGAAGCTGGCTACCTGCGCACTGCCCACAACGACAAAGTGCAGGGACGCGCTATGGCCGAGTTTGCCTTTAACGAATTGGGCCTCACTAAAGCCGCCGCCATTCACGATGGCGATCCCTACACAGAAGGTTTGGCTACCGTTTTCACCGATGCCTTTAAAGAATTGGGTGGTGAAATTGTGGCCTTTGAGGCTGAAGCCGCCGATGCCACCAATGTAGAACCGCTGCTCACCTCTGTTGCCGCTGCCGGTCCGGAATTCATTTTCTTGCCGGTCTTCATCCCGTTGGGTTCGCTCATTACCAATACAGCTGCTGAAATTGCTGGTTTGGAAGGCGTTGTTCTGGCCGGCGCCGATGGTATTCAATCCCCGAGCTTCCTGGCAAATACGGTGGGTGCTTCCGAAGGTATGTATGCTTCTGGCCCGGATCTGAGTTTCAGCAATACTTTCTATGAAGAAACCTTCTTACCGGCTTATCTGGAGCAGTTTGGCTCGGAGCCAACAGCGCCGTTCCACGCCCATGCGTTTGATGCTACTAACATGATTCTGGACGCGATTGAAGCGGTTGCGCAGCAAGGTGCAGATGGTACGCTGCTGATTGGTCGGCAGGCGCTGCGTGATGCTCTCTTTGCTACCGCTGGTATGCAAGGGATCACGGGCACGATCACCTGCAACGAATTTGGTGACTGTGCCGATCCGCAGATTTCTGTGAGCCAGGTTCAGGGTGATGCGTTTGTCCCAGTTTGGCCAACCGAATAGATAATGTTTACCAGTAAATTTACTGGGACCGGGTAAGTAAGTAAAGATTTCACGAATAGGCTCCGTGTTCTATCCGGAGCCTATTCCTTATTTTTACAAGAGGGACCTGCCCGTTTTCCGGTTTTGCATACCCTGTCAATGGAGCAAGTGAATATGTCGAATCGTTTTAGAGACGTCGATTATTTAGGAATTATTCTCTGGGTATTTCGGGCTGTTATTATTGGCATTGTCATCTACGGCACGGTTAGGAAGCTTTTTTTGGGGGTTGGCAATACGTATGATCTAAAGACCTGGATGGATTTTCTTATTTCGGGCTTGTCGCAGGGCAGTTTGTACGCTCTGATTGCGCTGGGCTATACCATGGTCTACGGTATTTTGTTCATGATCAACTTTGCTCATGGCGAATTTTTTATGTCGGGGGCAATAACATCTACGGTATTTGTGGCTGCGGCCCTGGCAAATTCTGGTTTTCTGAACGAACAGCCTCTTATCAGTTTGGCTCTGATTATGGTGGCTTCTGTGCTGACATCTATGGCGGTGTCGCTGTTGACAGAACGCATTGCTTACAGGCCACTGCGCAAAGCGCCCCGCCTGGTACCTTTGATTACGGCGATTGGGGCTTCTTTTTTCTGGCAGTACTTTTTCCGTGGTCTTTTTGGCTCGGCGATTATTCCTTTTCCGGTACCGGACGTGCTTCAAGGGCGATGGGAGATTTTGGGTTTTGAGGTTTTGAAAACGCGGGTGATTGTGATGATAACGGCCGTTATCGCCCTCATCGCCCTCAATTTATTCATCAAAAGCACCAAAACCGGCAAAGCCATTCGCGCCGTCGCCGAAGACAAAGATGTGGCGGCTTTGATGGGTATTGACGTCAACCGTACCATCACCATGACCTTTGCTATCGGCGCCGCTATGGCCGGTGTTGCCGGGGTTTTATGGGGGCTGGTATTCAAACAAGTCCACTTCTACATGGGTTTTGTACCTGGAATCAAAGCATTTACCGCCGCCGTTTTGGGCGGCATCGGTAGTATTCCCGGCGCCGCGATTGGCGGTCTGCTCCTGGGCGTTATCGAAGCTGTCGGACCGCCGCTGTTCCTGGAAGGGTTGGGCATCTCCGGCGCGCATCAACTGAAAGATGTTATCGCCTTCATGCTGCTGGTTATGATTTTGATTTTCCGGCCCCAGGGCATCATTGGTGAAGTCCTGCGCGAGAAAAAGGCTTAAGGAGGGCGGTTGGTTATGTCTCAATTTAATTTCAAGAAAACGGCACAACTAGGCCTGATCTCCGGGATCATCGTGTTAAGCGTCAGCGCCATTGGCATGGTACAAACGTTTGACGAGCGCGACATCATCACAGGGGTTCTCACTCTGGGCCAACTTCTGTTGTTTAGCGCCCCCATTATCACCGGATATTTGGCCTGGAACCGCCAGAAAGAAGAAAATGTTTCTGCGGGAATTGTGGTCTTACGCGGGACGCTTGTAGGCTTTTTATCCGCCGTACCCGTCATTGGCTTAATTGCCCTAACACGAGTCTGGCCAAACATTCGTGATTCGTTGGTCAACGTCTCACCAGCGCTCATTGAAATTCTGACCTTTGGTTTGGGTCCAGGTTTGGGCAGTCTGCTGCTGTTGGCAGTCATGACAATTATGGGCACGATTGGCGCCGCCTTCGATTTACTGCCCAAAAAGGTACAAAAACCGCTGTTCACCGGTGTCATATGGGTGCTGGCGATTGGGTTATTGTCTGAAATTTTGCTGTTGATACTGCGTCCCTTCACCGCACGAGACCTGCAAAGGCTCTTGTTTGGCGCGAGAGGGGGGATCACGGTGCAAACGGCCGTTATCGTTTTCATCATCGCCCTTATCTTCGACATCTGGTGGAACGCCCGCGGGCACAACTTCTACAAACAAACAACCCTCCGCCTCGATGAAAACCAGCGGAAACGCCTGCGCAACCTCAATATCGGCCTCGGCTTTATTCTAATTCTCATACTGCCTTTTATCGTCGGCACCTACCTCACCGAAGTCCTCGACATCGTTGGCACCTTCATCCTCATGGGACTCGGCCTCAACATCGTCGTCGGCTTTGCCGGCCTGCTCGACCTGGGCTACGTCGCCTTCTTCGCCATCGGCGCCTACACCATGGGCCTGCTCACGTCACGCGGCGAATTAGGCGCCGGCCTGCCATTTTGGGTGGCGCTGCCCTTCTGCGTCCTCGCCTCCACCCTGGCTGGCATCATCTTAGGCATTCCCGTCCTGCGTATGCGCGGCGACTACCTCGCCATCGTCACCCTCGGATTTGGCGAAATCATCCGCGTCCTGGTCGTCTCAGACCTGCTCAAACCCGTCATTGGCGGCGCCCAAGGCATTCTACAAGTAGGCAAACCAGAAATCCTCAGCTTCGTCTTCGTCCAGCCAGAACATTACTACTACCTCATTCTTGCCAGCTGCCTGTTAGCCCTATTTGTCTCCTGGCGGCTACGCGACTCCCGTCTGGGGCGGCGCTGGATGGCAATGCGCGAAGACGAAGACGTAGCCGAAGCCGTTGGCATTCGCCTGATCAACACCAAACTGTTGGCATTTGCTATCGGCGCCGCCTTCTCCGGCCTGGCAGGGGCCATTTTTGCCTCCCGCCTCAGTTCCGTCTTCCCCCACAGCTTCAATCTGCTTATCTCTATCAACGTCCTCTCTCTCATCATCGTGGGCGGGGTCGGCAGTCTGCCGGGAGTCATCCTGGGCGCATTTGTCCTCGTCGGTTTGCCAGAACTCCTGCGCGAATTCGCAGAATACCGCCTGCTGTTCTACGGCATTTTGCTCATCGCCACCATGCTCCTGCGTCCGGAAGGCCTATGGCCCTCCCCCATCCGCAAGCGGGAACTTCACCCCGAGCTGGATGACATCGCTCCTCCACCGCTGTCAGAACCGCGGGAATTCGCAGACAAAGTCACACCTATCATGTGAGGACAAAAATCTTATGGCTAACAATATCTTGGAAGCAAACAAAGTAACCAAGCGCTTCGGCGGACTCGTGGCTGTGAATGACCTCACGTTCCACATCCCCGCAGGCAGCATCGTCAGCATCATCGGCCCCAACGGCGCTGGCAAAACCACCTTCTTCAACTGTGTCACCGGCTTCTACCAGATTGATGAAGGCAGCATCATGTTTGCTGGTCGGTCTATCCATGGACGCACACCGGATCGCATTGCCCACATAGGCATCTCCCGTACCTACCAAAACATCCGTCTGTTCAATTACATGTCAGCCCTGGAAAATATCCTGGCCGGCATGGAACCGCAGCTTCACTCCAGTTGGATTGGCGGCCTACTCCATCTGCCCGGCGCCGTAAAAGAAGAAAAAGAAGCATTAATCGAAGCCAACCGGCTGCTTAACTTTGTCGGCTTGCAAGGTCAGGGCGACACTCTGGCCCGCAACTTGCCCTATGGCGATCAACGACGCCTGGAAATCGCCCGCGCCCTGGCCAGCAAGCCCAAACTGCTGCTGCTAGACGAACCTACCGCCGGCATGAATCCCAGAGAAACGGCCGAGACCACCGAATTCATCCTCAAATTACGCAACGAACTGGGCATCACCATTCTGCTCATCGAACACGACATGCGCGTGGTTATGGGCATTTCCGAACACATCACCGTGTTGGATTACGGCCGCAAAATCGCCGAAGGGCTGCCCGCCGAAATCCAAAGCAATCCACAGGTTATCGAAGCCTATCTGGGAAGCGGTGCAGCAGCCAGCGCAACCATCGAAGTTTCTTAGAAGAAAGGAGCGGCAATTGTGGCTTTACTCGAAGTAAATAACGTCCATACCTATTATGGCAATATTCATGCCCTCAAAGGGATATCGCTCACCGTGGAAGAAGGCGAAATTGTCTGTTTGATTGGCGGCAACGGCGCCGGTAAAACCACCACCTTGCGCACCATCAGCGGCCTGCTCACCCCCCGTAACGGCTCAGTTACATTTAATGGCAAGGTTGTGGGCGACTACAAAGCACACGAACTGGTGTCCAAAGGCATGGCTATGGTCCCAGAAGGGCGCGGCATCTTTTCCAGGCTGACCGTATTGGAAAACCTGGAACTGGGCGCCTACCATCGCAAAGACAAAGCCGGGATCAGCAACGATTTAGCCTATGTTTTCTCCCTGTTTCCACGATTGGAAGAACGCAAAAAGCAAGTCGCCGGCACCATGAGTGGTGGTGAACAACAAATGTTAGCCACCGCGCGAGCGCTCATGTCTAAACCAAGCCTGATCTTGATGGATGAACCCTCGATGGGGCTGGCGCCAGTCCTGGTGGAATTGATCTTTGATACAATTTCAGAGATCAACAAGGCAGGCACGACGGTGCTGCTGGTTGAGCAAAACGCGCATATGGCGCTGCAAGTTGCCAGCCGCGGTTATGTGCTGCAAACGGGTGAAATTGTCTTGAGTGACTCAGCTGTGGCATTGAAGAACGATCCCACTGTGCAAAAGGCATATCTGGGTATCGAATAAAGTATTACGGTTTACAAAAGCTCTCTTATTTCGCACAATAAACGACGTGGTCGTCCAGGAAAAATGAAAAGACAAGGTCAGGGAAACACATACTTTAAGGTGCTTTTCTTGACCTTGTTGTTATTGGGGGCGGCTGCTTGCGCGACGCCTGCTATGACTTGTGAAGATGAATTAGGCTGTATTGCCATCGGCCGACGGGAACCGGTGCGTATTGGGGTGATGACTGCGCTTTCCGGTGAAGCGGCGTATTTAGGGCGGGACATTCAACGCGGCATTGAACTGGCGGCGGCAGACCGTGGCAGTACGCTGTTAGATCATCAACTGCAACTGGTGGTGACTGATTCTGGCTGTGATGAGAAAGTGGCCGCTGTAGCGGCAAAAATTGTGATTGAGGATGAAGATGTACTGGCAGTGGTGGGGCCAACCTGTAGTGTTTCGGCGGAAACGGCCGTTCCCATCATTGAAGCCGCCGGGTTAAGCCTCATCTCCCCGGCTGCTTCCGCCGCCCGCCTCACCAATCCCAATAAAGCCACCGGCGGCGTCTGGCGGCCCGGCTTTTTTCGCACCGCCGCCAGCGACGCCTACCAGGCTGAACTCGCCGCCAATTTTGCCTTCGACCAACTCAACGCCCGCACC
This sequence comes from Chloroflexota bacterium, assembly GCA_046496595.1. Lineage (GTDB taxonomy): Bacteria > Chloroflexota > Anaerolineae > Promineifilales > Promineifilaceae. Next base: position 20,518 of record JAWOGU010000121.1, on the reverse strand, counting down.
GCCGCCATCATCTACGACGAAACCGACGTCAACAACAGCCTGCACCAGATATTCGCCGATACCTTTCGGCAGCGAGGCGGTCAGATCACCTTCCAAAGCAGCATCTCGGCTGGCGACAGCGGCGTGGCCGATCTCTTACGCGTCGTCGGCGCTGCCACGCCAGACCTGTTGTACCTGCCCCTTTTCGAGCCGGAAGGCAACCTGATTGCCAACTACCTTCCCGAAAGCGCCAGCCTGAACGATGTTATACTGCTTGGCAGCAGCGGCCTGTTTGCACCCAGTTTTCCCATTGGCGCCAGCACTCCCAGCCTCAACGACATGTATCTCGTCGGTCCGGTGCAGGGTGGGGCGGCATATGAAGCCTTTTTGGAGCACTGGCAAAGCCGTTATAATCAGCCGCCGTCTGGCCTGTTCCATGCCCAGGCTTACGATGCCATGAACCTGCTCCTCAACGCCATCGAAACTACCGCCCAGGTCGATAACCGGGGCAATTTGCTCATCGGGCTGTCGGCGCTGCGCCAGGCCCTCGCTCAAACTGAGGGGTATGCGGGCGTCAGCGGCACGCTGACCTGTTCGCCCTATGGCGACTGCGCCGCCCCGGACAGCCTGGGCGTCTACCAAATCAGCCGGGAAGTAATCGCCGGGGAACGTTGGCCGCCGGAACTGGTTTGGAGACCGGGAGAAGAATGATGAAAGTACGCTTTCTGACAGCCGCAGAAGTCCGCGCCGCTCTGCCCATGACCGACGCCATCGCCGGCATGAAAATGGCCTATGCCGCCCTGTCCACCGGGCAGACCGACATGCCCCTGCGCAGCCAGGTAAACGTGGCCGAACAGCAAGCCACAACCCTGGTAATGCCCGCCTATCTAAACCCAAATGGCAACCCTTCACTGGCGGTAAAAGTGGTCTCTGTCTTTCCGGGAAATGTGAGCCGGGGTGAACCGGTTATTTACGCCCTGGTGTTGGTGTTGGACGCCGCCAGCGGACGGCCGTTATGCATCATGGAAGGCGCTTCTCTCACCGCTATCCGTACCGGCGCGGCTTCAGGCGCCGCCACCGACGTGCTGGCCTGCCCGGAGGCCGCTGTCGCCGCCATTTTTGGCAGCGGGGTGCAAGCCCGCACCCAACTGGAGGCCATCTGCACCGTGCGCCGCATCCGGGAAGTGCGCGTGTTCAGCCTGGACGAAGTCGGCGCCGGTCAATTTGTGCGTGACATGGAGGGACGCAGCCCCATTCCTGATGCCCTTTACCTGGCCAGCAGTGCAGACGAGGCCGTGCAGGGCGCAGACGTTGTTTGCACCGCTACCACGTCAGCCACGCCTGTTTTTAACGGCCGTTCCCTCACCCCCGGCGCGCATGTCAACGGCGTCGGTTCCTACCTGCCCACCATGCAGGAGGTAGACGCCGAAACCGTGCAGCGTTCGTTGGTGGTAGTGGATTCGGTAACGGCCGTTCTGGCCGAAGCCGGTGATCTCATCCAACCCATCCGGCAAGGCCAGATCACGCCAGACCACATCCACGCTGAACTGGGCCAGATCATCGCCGGGCGCAAACCAGGACGTACCAGTCCCGCCCAAATCACCTTTTTCAAATCAGTAGGCATCGCCGTGCAAGACGCTGCCGCCGCCCACATCGCCCTGGAAAACGCCGAAAAACTTGGCCTGGGCACAGAAATCGAAATGTGATGCATGATGCGTGAAGGTTTTTCACGCATCATGCATCAGGATCAAACATTCATGAACAACTTACCTCCCACCTCCCCCATCGTCATCATCGGCGGCGGCGTCATGGGCGCCAGCACCGCCTATCACCTGGCGCGGCGCGGCTGCACAGATGTCGTCCTGCTGGAGCGCGAAGCCTTTTTTGGACTGGGCGCCACCGGACGCTGCGCTGGCGGCATTCGCTACCAGTTCAGCACGGAAATCAACATCCGCCTCTCCCAACTCAGCCTGCCTATGCTGGAGCGCTTTGAAGCGGAAACCGGTCAGGCCATCGACTTGCAGTGGCCCGGCTACCTCTTCCTGTTGACCCGCGAGCAGGACATAGCCCGGTTCCAACAAAATGTGGCCTTACAGCACAGCCTGGGCGTGGCCACCGAATGGCTCAACGGCGACGACATCCGCCGCCGCTTGCCGCAGTTGGCCGCCGGCGACGTACTGGCCGGTACGTATCACGCCGGTGATGGGCTGGCCGACCCCAATGGCGTGGTCAACGGCTATATCAACGCTGCCCGGCGGCTGGGCGTGAACGCGTTCACAGAAACGGCCGTTACCGGCATCCAAAGCAATCAGGGCAAAGTAACGGCCGTTCACACCAACCAGGGCGCCATCCAGTGCGAAATCGTCGTCAACGCCGCCGGTCCCTGGTCAGGCGTCGTCAGCGACATGGCTGGCGTGCCCCTGCCCCTCACCCCCATCCGGCGGCAAATGCTCACCACCACCCGCCTGCCGGAAATTCCCAAAGATTTCCCCTTCATCATCGACTTTGCCCAGAGCCTTTACTTTCACCGCGAAGGCGAAGGGCTGCTTACCGGTATGTCCAACCCGCACGAAAAACCGGGTTTCGACCAAAACGTAGACGACGACTGGGAGTTCACTCACATGGAAGCCGCCATCACCCGCCTGCCGCTGCTAGCCCACGCCGGACGCCTCTCCGGTTGGGCCGGCCTCTACGAAGTGACGCCGGACGCCCATCCCATCCTCGGTCCGGCGCCTCAGCTGGATGGCTACTACCTGGTCACCGGCTTTTCCGGTCATGGCTTCATGCACGGTCCGGCCTCCGGCCTGCTGCTGGCTGAATTCATTTTGGACGGGCAGCCTTCCTCTTTGGACATTTCCATGCTGGATTACCAGCGCTTTGCGGAGAACCGGCTGATTCAGGAGTACAACGTGGTTTAAAGAGTGTCTTGAGCACGCTTCCCTCCCGTTTGCTCCCCATTTTGCCGCTTGTTATACTCCCTTGCATGGTCAAACTTAAACAACTCGATTGGATAGTGGCGCTGTTAGCGCTGTTTGTTTTAACAAGTTGTGGAGAAGCCGGGCCGGAAACGGCCGTTACTAACCCTCCGCCCACACCGACAATCACTGCCATAGAAACGGCCGCCGCCGAGCCAGCCGGCAGCCGAGACTTTATTGTTATCGCCATCGATGCCCCCAATCCCCCCTTCGCCGATTTCGACGAATTTGGCAATATCGTCGGTTTTCATCAAAGCATCATGAGCAGCATCGCCGCCGACAGCGGCCTGGAATATGAGTTCGTGGTGACGCCCTACCAGGGCGTTCTGGACAGTCTGGTCAGCGGCAGCCAGGAATTCGACGCGGTGATGCCGCCCATTCCGGCGCCTGAATCGCCTCAATCCGGTATCACCTACAGCGATCCATATCTGGAAGTGGGCCAGGTGCTGCTGGTGCTGGCCGATAACAACACGCTTACCGGTCCACAAACCCTGCCAGCCGATGCCAACGTAGGCGTAGTAAGCGTGAGCGATGGCGAAATCACGGCGCGTACCGACCTGAACATCCCGGATGATCAGGTGCGGCTCTTCGACAACGCCACGGCCGCCGTGCAGGCGCTCATTGATCAGCAGATAACGGCCGTTATCCTGGACAACTTCGCCGGTGAATACTTTGCCGAAACCTACCCCGAACAGCTCAAAATTGCCGGCGAAGGCAACGCCGGCAACTGGATCAGCCGCAAAACGTTTGCCATCGCCGTGGCGGAAAACAACACAGACCTGCTCGACCGTCTCAACGACGCCATTGCCCGCATGAAAGCCAGCAACGTCATCGAACGCATGACGGTACTGTTGATAGAAGATGAAAGTGAACGGCCGTTAAACCCCGGCGAACCGCGCACCGGCAGTTCCGCCAGCGAAATCACCATCGGCATGGTCGGACAACTCAACGATATGGACCCCGCCGCGCCGCCAGACCTCATCTCCTGGGAAATCAAAACCAACACCATGAGCGGGCTGTACAGAATAGACAGCGACAGCCAACTGGTCCCACTTCTAGCCTCCGGGCCGCCGCAGTTCTCAACAGACGGGCTGGAAGTAACCATTCCCCTACGCCAGGGACTGCGCTTTCCGGATGGCAGCGACTTCAGCGCCGACGATGTGGTCTGGTCTATCAACCGCGCCAAATTCGGCCGCGGCGGTTATCTGGTCAACAGGTTCCTGAAAGACGCAGACGAAGATGGTTACGGCGACGCCGACGCCGTGCAGGCCCTGGACCCGGCGACGGTCATCTTCCGGCTGAAAACGCCCACCGCCTACTTCCCCACCGTACTGGCGACGCCGCCCTTCTTTCCCATCAGCAGCGACTGTTTCCCTGCTGTCGAAGACCTGACCAGCACCTGCGGCGGTATTGGCCCGTATACCATTGTCAGTTGGGAAGAGGACAACATCCGCCTGAAAGCCAACCCGGAATGGCCTGGCAGTCCGCCGCCCGCTTTTGAAAACATCAAAATCCGTTTCTACGATGCCGTCTCTGATTTGCGCGTTTCGCTGGAAGAGTTTGGCTCCATCGACGCAGCCTGGACCGGCCTGCCCTACGCCGATTATGCCGAGCTGCGCGGAGTGGACGCCGACGCCAATGGCATTGCCGATTACCATAGTTGGTCCGGTCCGTCCACGTTTAAGAGTTATCTGATTTTTGAGCAAAGCCAGCCCCCGTGGAATAAACGCAGCCTGCGCGAGGCGGTGGCGCTTTCGCTGGACCGGGAAGCGCTGGCGGAAACGGTGTTTGCCGGCGAACGGCTGCCCCTCTACAGTCCGGTTCCCGACGATGTGCCCGGCCATTTTCCGGCTCTGCCCCCGCGCGACCTGAGCCGGGCGCAGTTTTTGCTGCAAGGGGAAGGATATACGGCGTCTAGTCCGTTGGAGATCACCTTGTGGTTTGTCAATGACGGCCGTTATTCCACCCAAGAAGAAGCCTACGCTGCTGCTATCAAAGCCCAACTGGAGGAAACAGGCGCCATCCAGGTGACGTTGGAGGGCGCTTCCTGGGATATTTATCGCGCCCAGATCAACGAGTGTAACTACCCCGCTTACCTGCTTGGCTGGCCCACCCCCGGTGCGCCCGCCAATTACCTGGACATGACCGCCTGGACCGACTTCTTTCTGGAGAACGCGGACAGTGTCTTCTGCTCAAATTACCAAAGCGCCCGCATGACAGAACTGGTAGCAGACGCCAGAGCCGAGTTGGACCCGGAAAAACGTCAGGCGCTAAACACGCAAGTTCAAGAACTATGGGCCGTCGATCTGCCGACGCTCGACCTCACCCAGGCGCCCCGTTTTGCCATCACGCTGACGAATGTGGAAAATGTGAAGATAGATGGGTTGGGGATGCTTCATTACGAAGCGTTGACGAAGGAATGAGAAAGCCGTAAGCTGTAAGCCGTTAGCTAAGAGCTAATAGCTTACAGCTCACAGCTCATTGCTGTTTTTGGGCCAATCGTTTGGCGCGGGGGCCGACGATACGTTCGTTGCCCTCCGCGATGCGTTTGAAGTTGGGGCGTAAAGCCCAGGCTACGGCAAGGGCGGTGATGATACCGCCGACCATGTAAGCCGGTGTGGGATCCAGTCCCATGAAGTAGCGGATGGCAAAAACGAGCGGGATGAGCAAGGCCATCGCCATAGAAGCCACAGAGGCCATGCCAACGAGCCAGAACAAGCCCAGCATCATCACAAAACCGATGGGGAATATGGGCCACCAAACGGCCGTTGCCCAGCCAATATTCGGCCCGGTGCCAGCGCCCCCTTTGAATTTCAGGAAAACTGACCAATTGTGTCCCATCACCGCCATCACGCCGCCGGTGGTCACAATCCAGGGCAGAAGGGTGGGGTCTGCTTTGTCGGCAAAGAGCCAGGTGGCTGCCCAAATGGAGACAGCGCCTTTCAGGAAATCGCTGAGAGCGGTTAAGATGCCAATCGCCACGCCCCCGGCCCGATAGGAATTGGTACCGCCCATGCGGCCGCTGCCAATGGTGCGGATATCTTTGCCTGTTTTGGCTTTAACGTACAAAAAACCAAAAGGAATAGAGCCTAAAATGTAGCCGATCAAGCCAGCAATGAGAAAATATCCGATGTTCAACGTTCTGTCCTCTCTTGTCCCAGTGGATTTGTGGGAAAATCCCGGTTATTTTTAATTTGTGTCTGCTAAAACACGGTGAAACCAGTCAGGTTACTCGACATTCAAAGTTACTTCATGATAACGGCCGTTCTCAATTCTAAAGCCACGCACTACCGGATTTTCTCGCACTTCCAGTGACACAATGAGGTAGACGCTCTCCGGGTAATACGCCTGCGCCACATCGGTTGGGGACGGCCGTTCCGGGCCGGTAGGGTGGGAATGAAAAATCGCCAGCATCTCCCATCCGTTTTTTTCCAGGTCCAGCATCGCCGCCAGCTGTTGTTTGGCATCCATTTCATAGGCGACTGGGCTGCGCAGTACGTTATCGATGGCGTACACATGCTGCACCCGGTTCGTAGACCCGGCTAAAATACCGCACGCTTCATAGGGGTATTCTGCCTGAACCAGAGCCAGCATTGCCGAGAACAACGGCCGTTCAATTTGTAAAATCTCACCTTTCATCAAAGCAGTTTACCATGGTATCACGCTCTCACAACAGGCACAAAAAAAGCTAACCTGACGATTTCGCCAGGTTAGCCAGGTGTTACAACAAGCGTCCGTCAACACGGACAACAGATCGTTTTTAGTCCAAGGCGTCGTAGCCGGGACCTTCAGAGAAGAACTCGTAATTAGCCGGAATATCTTCCGTCAGATCAAGCACTTCACCACCAGCCAATTGCTTGGCATTCAGCAATGTCACCTTATGACCATCAATTTCACCGGCAAATGGCGCCCCATCGGGCAGCAAAGCCTTCGTGTTGGCAATCCAAACACCGGCCGGCGCTTCATAATCAAATGGCACTTCTTCTTCGGGGAAGATCGCTTCATACGGGCACTCAGGCACACACGCACCACAGTCAATGCAAGTATCCGGATCAATGTACAGCCAGGGCCATACCTCTTCAGGTTTACCCAGGACCATGCATTCCACCGGACACACTTCCACGCAGGCTGTGTCACGTAAGCACAATCTGGTAACAATGTGGGTCATAACAATTCTCCTTTTGGCAATTTGGCAAGTTACCGGCGTGGATACGTCGGTTACACACAATTATACACGTTTACGATTTTGCTGCCGCATAATTTTCGGCTACAACAGCCCAATCGACAACATTCCACCATGCCGCAATGTAATCCGGTCGGCGGTTTTGATAATTCAGATAATAGGCATGTTCCCAGACATCCAGGCCCAAAATAGGGGTGTTGCCTTCCATGATGGGCGTGTCCTGATTGGGCATAGAATTCACCGCCAGCTTACCGCTGCCATCCACATACAACCAGGCCCAACCGGAACCAAAGCGCGTGGCCGCTGCTTTACTAAAGGTCTCTTTAAACGCGTCAAAGCTGCCAAAAGCAGCGTCAATCGCCTCAGCCAGTTCGCCGGACGGCTCACCGCCGCCATCTGGACTCATCACGTCCCAGAAGAGCGAATGGTTGGCGAAACCACCGCCATTGTTGCGTACCGCCATACGGATTTCGGCCGGGACACTCTCTAAATCGCCTAGAATTTCTTCGATACTTTTAGCAGCGAAGGCGTCATGACCCGCCAGGGCATTGTTCAGATTGGTGGTATAGGCGGCATGGTGTTTACCATGATGAATTTGCATGGTGCGGGCATCGACAGAGGGTTCTAAGGCATCATAAGCATAGGGAAGGGCAGGTAATTCAAAAGTCATAATAATCTCCTTGTGGTTGCAAAATGGGTGGAGGCAAATTCTAAAATTCACCCAAACTTTGTCTCAAAACTGCTTTCATTTTCAAGAAAATACAGGCGCAAAGCTCTGGAGAAAATGAGGTCTAAATTGACCAGGCAGCATTTGGTTGTTACCATTCGCCAGAAAGACGAACAATCTCATTCTAGCCACACAAAAGTGCTTTGTCAACCGCGATGACTCCAACTACAAAACCCCACGTTTCTCCGTATTTAGCACTGGCTGCCGGTATCCTGGCGGTATCTTTTGGTTCAATTTTGGCGCGTCTGGCCCAGGATCAGAGTGTGCCCTCCCTCGTGATTGCTGCTTACCGCACATTGGTAGCCACGTTGATTCTGCTGCCGTTTATGCTCAGGAATCAGCGGGCGGAAATTGGCGCGTTGAAACCGGCCCATTGGCGTCTGGCGCTGCTGGCGGGAGCTGCGTTGGCTGTGCATTTTGCCACGTGGATCACTTCGCTGGCCTACACATCCGTGACGGCTTCTACGGTGCTGGTATCCACGTCACCGTTGTGGGTGGCGTTGGCGGCGCCGTTTTTCTTGGGGGAACCGTTTACACGGCCGTTAAAAATTGGCATGTCTCTGGCGCTGGCGGGAACGCTGATCATCAGCATGGCGACGATGCTGCGCCTGGATGACGGCGGCCTGGTTTTTAACGTGACGGATTTGGCTACCGGGCAGCAGCCTGTGTTGGGCAATTTTCTGGCGCTGTTGGGCGCTTTAGGCGGCGCTGTGTACATTTTGATCGGGCGCAAGCTGCGCGTGGGGCTGTCGCTTACCAGTTATGCCACGCTGGTGTATGGCACGGCGGCAGTTTGCCTGTTGGTTGCCGTGTGGCTGACGGGCAGCAGTATGTTGGGTTACAGCCCTGAGGTCTATGTCTTGTTTATCTTGATGGGTGTTGTGCCGCAGTTGATCGGGCACTCTTCTTTTAATTATGCGTTGGGATATTTGCCGGCGGCGTTTGTGGGCGTGTCTATTTTTGCGGAGCCGATTGGGGCGTCGATTTTGGCTCTGGTGATTTTCAGCGAAAGGCCAGGACCAATGGTGATTGTGGGCAGCGTGTTTGTGTTGGCCGGGGTGCTGGTGTCGTCACGCAAAGCATAGCGCCTAACGCCAGTTAAGCGTAAATTAGCCAGATCATGCAAAGTGAGTGTCTAATAACGGCCGTACCACTTCGTGATAAAATGACTCGCTCAGTTTCAAACCGGGTATAAAATCGGGTGTCATATCAAATGAGCCTCCAACTGTCAGGTGTCAAACCCTTCAATCACGATTAAACACTGGTAAATCTTTGCCTGCCAATGCTATCATTCTGGCAGATATTAGCAGAAAATTGGGCAAAACGATCCATAACCACATCAAAACAAAAGGTAAACATGCAAAATAATCTACTGTGGCACACCAAAACTGTGACTGAAACTCTGGATGCGCTAAACAGCAGCGTTGAAGGTCTGGCCGAAGCCGAAGTGCAACAACGCCAGCAGCAGTTTGGCCTCAATGAACTAATTGAAAAAGGGGGCAAGCATCCTCTGCGCCTGCTCTGGGAGCAGGTCAGCAGCACCATGGTGCTTATCCTCATCGTCGCCGTGGTGGCCTCCGCCTTATTGGGCAAGGCGACTGAAGCCGCGGCCATTGGCGCCATCGTGGTGCTGTTTGTCCTCCTCGGTTTTGTACAGGAATACCGGGCAGAGCAGGCCATGGCTGCCCTGAAGAAATTGGCCGTGCCCCTGGTGCGCGTGCGGCGCGGCGGCCAACTGCTGGAACTGTCGGCGCGGGAATTGGTGCCCGGCGACATCTTTGTGCTGGAAGCAGGCAACGCCATCCCCGCCGACGCCCGCCTGGTGGAAAACGCCAATCTGCGCGTACAAGAAGCGGCGCTTACCGGCGAATCGGAAGCGGTGGAAAAGCAAACGGCCGTTATCACCAAACCAGATCTCCCCCTCGGCGACCGGCTGAACATGCTCTATCTGGGCACCAATGTCACCTATGGCCGCGGCACGGCCGTTGTCACCGCCACCGGCATGGACACCGAACTGGGCAAAATCGCCACGCTCATCCAGAGTGTAGACGAGTCACCAACGCCGCTGCAAAAACAGCTCGACGGCGTGGGCCGGATGCTGGCGATTGCCGGCGTGGCCGTAGCCGCCCTAGTGCTGCTCATCGGCGTGGCGCTGGGCGAACCGCTGGAGGAGATGTTCTTAACGGCCGTTTCCGTGGCCGTCGCCGTGGTGCCGGAAGGGCTGCCCGCCGTAGTCACCATCACCCTGGCCCTGGGCGCGCAAAGGATGCTGCGCCGCAGCGCCCTCATCCGCAAGCTGCCCGCCGTAGAAACGCTTGGTTCCGTCACCGTCATCTGCTCCGACAAAACCGGCACCCTCACCGTCAACCGCATGACCGTTACCGTCATCGACGTGGCCGGGCATTTTCTGGAGCTGGCGGGAACCGGCGACAAACCCGCTTCCTATCTCAAACTGGCGAATAACCCCGACGAACTGTTTGCCAGCCGCCCCTCGGCCATTGGCCTGACGTTGGCGGCGGGGGCGCTGTGCAACGACGCCTCCGTCAATCCCGATCCGGAAACAGGCCGTTACGCCGTCATGGGCGATCCGACGGAGGGCGCCCTGCTGGTGGCGGCGCAGCAGGCAGGCGTTTCGCGGCGCGGCCTGGAAGCCGTGCTGCCGCGCGTCGCCGAACTGCCTTTCGATTCTGAGCGCAAGCGCATGACAACGGTGCATGAACTGGCGGCCAACGCCGACCAGTTACCGGCGGCGGTGCGCGCCCTGCCGGGGGTAGACACTCCCTACGTCGCCCTGACCAAGGGGGCGGTGGACAGCCTGTTGACGGTGACCACGCAGGTGTGGGATGGCGACAAACCGGCGCCGATGGACGAGGCATGGCGGACGCGTATCGACATCGCCAACAATGAGATGGCGCAAAAGGGAATGCGCGTGTTGGGGCTGGCGCTGCAATGGCTGCACAGCCTGGACGAGCCGTTGGAGCAAAATCTGGTGTTCATCGGCCTGGTGGGCATGATTGATCCGCCGCGCCCGGAAGTGAAAACGGCCGTTGCCACTGCCAAAGCCGCCGGAATGCGTCCCATCATGATCACCGGCGACCATCCGTTAACCGCCCGCTTTATCGCCCACGATTTGGGGATCAGTGAAGATGGCCGAGTGAAAACGGGCCAAAATCTGGACCAGATGACGCCCGAAGAGCTGGCGCAAGCTGTACAGGAAGTTTCAATCTATGCCCGCGTCTCGCCGGAACACAAGCTGCGTATCGTGGAGGCGCTGCAAAACCAGGGGCAGGTTGTGGCCATGACCGGCGACGGCGTGAACGATTCACCCGCCCTGCGCAAAGCCGACATCGGCGTCGCCATGGGCATCACCGGCACCGACGTTTCCAAAGAAGCCTCGGAAATGGTGCTGCTGGATGATAATTTTGCCACCATTATTGCCGCCGTGGAAGAAGGGCGGGTCATTTTCGACAACATCCGCCGCTTCGTCAAGTTTTCCATTGCCGGTAATCTGGGCAAGGTGCTGGTGATGCTGCTGACGCCATTCTTTGGCATTGCCGTCGCCCTGGAACCGCTGCAACTGCTGTGGCTGAACCTGCTGACCGACGGCCTACTGGGCTTAGGGCTGGGCGTGGAACCGGCGGAAAAAGGCATTATGAACAAGCCGCCGCGCCAGCCGCAGGCCAGCCTGTTCAACGAGGGCCTGGGCCGCCACATCCTCTGGGTGGGCGTGTTTATCGGGTTGGTGTCGCTGGGAGTGCTCTATGCCTTTTACGATCCGGCGCACCCGGAAGACAAGACGTGGCAGACGATGTTGTTTACGACGCTGGCCTTTTTACAGGTAGGGCAGGCATTGGCGTCGCGCTCCAGCCGGGAATCTTTCTTTGCGCTGGGCTGGCGCAGCAATCCGACGTTGATCTGGCTGCTGCTGGTGGTGATCGGGCTGCAATTGGTGGTCGTTTATCTGCCTATATTGGAAAGTTTCTTTAACGTGGACGTCCTTTCGCTACCGGAACTGCTCATTTGCGTACTGTTAGGCAGTCTGGCCTTTTGGGCGATTGAGTTGGAGAAATGGTGGCTGAGACGGAACGGCCGTTAATGTTATGAAAAAAAGTTTAACCCCCATACAAGGTTTTCTCTTTATACTCGTCACTATTGGCGCCATCGTCCTGGCATTCTATACGGCGCCCATGTGGCAAGCCTTGTTGGTGGCTGCCATTTTGGCTTATTTACTCAACCCTTTGGTAAACTGGCTGGAAGCGCGTTGGCCGGACAAACGGGCGCTGGCTACGCTGCTGATCTATACGCTGATGGTACTGATTATCCTGGGTGTTTTATCTGGGATAGGGGCGTTGATCTGGGGGCAGGCGCCCGCCTGGGCAGAAGAGCTGGAAACAGCTTTGCATGAACTGGGATTGTGGTTAGGACGGCCGTTTATCTTTTTAGGTTTTACGCTCCACCCGGAAATGTTGATCAGTTACGTACAGCGCTCCGCCAGTAATGTGCTGACGGCGCTGCCCCTAGGCTCCGGCTGGTTAGGCAGCATCGGTGAAAATTTGTTGTGGAGCCTGGTGGTGTTGGTGAGCCTGTTTTACTTGATGCGCGACGGTCCCCAAATCCCAGGAGGTGTCATTGCGTTGCTGCCACCCGCCTATCAGGAAGACGGCCGTTCTCTCCTCCACGAATTCGACATGATCTGGCGCGTATCCCTGCGTGTACAGCTTATCATTTTTGCCATAATCTCCATCCTGGTCATAGCCAGTACCACTTTGATTCTGTGGTTGTTTCGCCTCGGCTGGCTGCCTCTTTCCCCGGTCGGCCTGATCATTCTGATCGTCGTCGTCTACGCCGGCATCCAGCAAATCGACAATCTCTGGCTGCGGCCGCAGTACATGGGCCACGCGCTCAAGCTGCATCCCGGCGTTGTCGTGGTGGCGCTGATTTCTGCCCTGGCGCTGACCGGTATCCTGGGAGCCATTATTGTGGTGCCTGTGCTGGCAAGCCTGAAGGTGTTGTGGCAGTACGCTTACCAAAAACTGCAAATCCAGCCCTCTCCGCCCCTTGTAGATGATGACGGCGGCCAACTTCCACCCACCATTTCCATTGAATGAAGTGAGAAACGGCCGTTACCTGTCAAAAAACGGCCGTTTCTCCCCCCGCCACACTGCAAATGCTACCGGCGCGCGATTGACATGGTTCGCGTCCATCTCCGTCAAAGGCAGTTCATCCTCCGCAAACCAGGCCACGTCCAGCACTTCCTGCCGATGTGAACCGTTGCCCATTTCGCCGCCGTCCACCAGCTTGCCTAAAAACACGAACTGGTATAAATGGTGACGGGAGTTACTGCCCCAAAACCGGGAATCAAACACGCCTGCCATCTCGACAACTTCACACCTCATGCCGGTTTCTTCGTAAAATTCGCGGGCTGCGCCTTGAGCGGCCGTTTCCCCTACCTCCAAAGCGCCGCCCGGCATTGCCCAGAGACCATTGTCTGCGCGTTTGATGAGGGCTAAACGGCCGTTTTCGTCAAACACCGCGCAGTCCGCCACCGCAAACGGCGTCGGGCTGGACAGCACCGTGCTGCGCAGAGGTTCCAACTCCGCTACATCTATTCCATCCGCCAGCGCCAGCATCTCCATGCCAATCGTTTGCAGCTTTTGGTACCGATCCTGCGCATACACGTCCTGCTCATAATGCTGTCCAAATACCACCATCTCCAAAATCTGATTCGCCCACAACGCCAATTTCTGTGCTGAACTCATTTATTTCCCTCCGCGTTCTCCGCGCCTCCGCGGTTAAATTCTTTTTAACCAACCCTACCACAAACCCCACCTTAAAATCTACGAAACGTTTATGGTTACACCCCATAAGCCGTGCTAGAATTATCGGTCGGCTCATTAAGCCAAAGAATAAAGAACAAAGATTGATACGTGACACGCCGCCAATCGTCAGCCGTCAATCTTTAATCGTCAATCAACAGGATTCTCCATGACCCTGAACAAAATCATCGTGCGTGGGGCGCGCGAACACAATCTCAAAAACGTCACCGTCGAAATTCCGCGCGACAAACTCGTCGTACTCACCGGCATCTCCGGCTCCGGCAAATCCTCCCTGGCCTTCGACACCATCTTCGCCGAAGGCCAGCGCCGCTACGTCGAATCCCTCTCCGCCTACGCCCGCCAATTCCTGGGCCAGATGGAAAAACCGGACGTAGACCAGATCGAAGGACTTAGCCCGGCCGTTTCCATCGACCAAAAAGGCGTCAGCCACAACCCGCGCTCCACCGTCGGCACCGTCACCGAAATCTACGACTATCTGCGCCTGCTCTTTGCCCGCGTGGGCACGCCCCACTGCCCGGACTGCGGCCGTCCCGTCAGCCCGCAGTCGGCCGAGCAGATTGTGGAAAGCGTGCTCAACATGCCCCCGGATACCCGGGTCCAGGTGTTGGCGCCGCTGATCCGCGACCGCAAAGGCCACCACCAGGGCATCTTCGACGACGTGCGTAAAGCCGGTTTCGTGCGCGTGCGCGTTAACGGCGAAGTGCGGCAGGTTGACGAAGAGATCGAACTTGACCGCTACAAAAACCACAGCATCGAAGCCGTAGTGGACCGCCTCATCATCCGCCACAAACCTGATGACGACAGCGAAGAAGCCAACGCCGACCGCACCCGCCTCACCGACTCCATCGAGACGGCGCTCACTCTCGGCAGCGGCATCGTCATCATCAACGACGTCACCGACCGCGACCATACCGTAGACCATCTCTACTCCGAACATCTTTACTGCCCCTATGACGGCACCAGCATTCCCGAAATTGAGCCGCGCACCTTCAGCTTCAACAGCCCGCACGGCGCCTGCCCGGACTGCCAGGGTCTCGGCACTAAAAAAGAGCTGGACGACGACCTCATCGTGCCCAACAAAGACCTGTCGTTAAAGGATGGCGCCATCAGCGGCTGGCCTACCGACGACAAAGCCGGCTACTACTGGCAGCTTCTCAAAGCGACTGCCGAGCACTTCCACATCCCCACCAACGTGCCCGTGCGCCAGCTTACCGAGGCCCAAATGCGCATTCTGCTGCATGGCGGCGGCGAAGAAACGGTAACTGTCACCTACGTCAACCGCGACGGCGATACCCGCCATTACCACACCAAATACGAAGGCGTCGTGCCCAACTTGTGGCGGCGTTACCACGAATCAACTTCCGATTACGTGCGCGACAAACTGGAAGGCTTCATGGTTAACCGCCCCTGCTCCACCTGCCAGGGTTCGCGGCTTCAGCCGGTGGCGCTGGCAGTCAGCATCGACGGCACCAACATTGCCGACGTTACCCGCTGGGCAGTAGCGCGCTCGCTGCCCTGGGCGTATCGACTGAGCGACGATGGGGTATTAAGCGAGCGCCAGAAAATCATCGCCAAACCCATCCTAAAAGAAATCCATGAACGGCTGCAATTTATGATCAACGTCGGCCTGGATTACCTGACGCTGGAGCGGGCGGCGGGCAGCCTCAGCGGCGGCGAGGCGCAGCGCATTCGCCTGGCGACGCAGATTGGCAGCCAGTTGATGGGCGTGCTCTACGTGCTGGACGAACCATCCATCGGCCTGCACCAGCGCGACAATGCCCGTCTCATCCACACGCTAAAAGGGATGCGTGACTTGGGTAACACGGTGCTGGTGGTGGAGCATGACGAGGATACGATGCGCGCCGCCGATTGGATCGTAGACCTGGGTCCGGGCGCGGGCAAGTTGGGCGGCGAGATTGTGGCCGAAGGCACGCCAGAACAGGTAGCCGCCAATGAAAAGTCGATTACGGGCGCGTATTTGAGCGGCCGTACCAAAATCCCGGTGCCGCCGAAACGACGCAAGGGCCACAAGGGTCAGGCGCTTGTGGTGCGCGGCGCGCAGGAAAACAACCTGAAGAATATCGACGTTGCTATTCCGCTGGGCAAGTTTGTGTGCATCACCGGCGTCAGCGGCAGCGGCAAAAGCTCATTTCTGGTGGAGATTCTGAGCAAACGGTTGAACCAGCATTTCTACAAATCGAAGGAACTGCCGGGCAAACATGCCGCTATGGAAGGGCTGGAACATCTAGACAAGGTGATTGAGATTGACCAGAGTCCGATTGGGCGCACGCCGCGCTCCAATCCGGCGACGTATGCCAATTTGTTCAACCCGATCCGCGATTTATTTACCGGGATGCCGGAGAGCAAGATTCGCGGTTACAAAGCGGGGCGCTTTAGCTTTAACGTGAAGGGCGGACGCTGTGAAGCGTGCCAGGGGCAAGGGCAGAACCGCATCGAGATGCAGTTTTTGCCAGACATTTACGTGCCCTGCGATATTTGCCACGGCGCTCGTTATAACCGGGAGACGCTGCAAGTGACGTACAAGGGGCTGAATATTGCTCAGGTATTGGATTTGAGCGTGGATGAGGCGTTGGTATTTTTCGAGAATGTGCCCACGATTCGGCGCAAGCTGGAAACGCTGGTGGATGTCGGACTGGGCTATATTCACCTGGGCCAGCCGGCGCCCACGTTGAGCGGCGGCGAGGCGCAGCGCGTAAAGCTGAGCCGGGAGCTGTCGAAGATTGCCACGGGGCGCACGATCTATATTCTGGACGAGCCGTCGGTGGGGCTGCACAGCCACGATGTGGCGAAGCTGATTGTGGCGCTGAACCGGCTGGTGGACAAGGGCAATACGGTGGTGATCATTGAGCACAACCTGGACATCATCAAGGTGGCGGATCATCTTATCGACATGGGACCGGAAGGCGGGGAGCGCGGCGGCGAGATTGTGGCGCAGGGTACGCCGGAGCAGGTGGTGCAGGTGGCGGGCAGTTTTACGGGTCAGTTTTTGCGGCCGTATTTGAATGGGGATGTTTAACCGCGGAGGGCGCGGAGAACGCGGAGAGGGTTGAGAGAACTTCGAGGTTTAGGAAAATCTTGAAGCAGTGGAAAGCGTTAATCGAGAATGTGTGCCAAAAATTGGGTAGGGGTGAGGATTGAGGTTTGGTGGAATTTGCCCAGGGTGAGCAAATCTTTGTCGCCGCTCACCAGGAAATCAGCGCTGCCCAGAATGGCGCAAGTCAGAAACATTTCGTCAAAGGGATCACGGATGTGCCCGACGACACTGACGTAGCCTTTGACGGGTTGACCCAATAGTTTGACGGCTTCTAAAAATTCGGGGACACGATTGGGGGTGTGGCTTAACCGCTCGTGCAACCAGGCTCTGTTGAGTACATCTTCCAGTTCAGCCAGCATCGCCTTGGTGTAAAGTAACGTGAATTCGTTGTTGAGCCAGTGGGTTATGATTTTCGCTGGGGGACCCTTGGGTGAAATCAGGCCACTCACGATCACGCTTGTATCAAGAATGACCTTCATCGATGTTTGCTCTACTTTGTCTGGATTGGGTAACGGCCGTTTTCACCCAATCTGCTATCTCTTCCTCTGACATCTCTTCAGTTTCTGCATAAACTTCCTGCCGGGCAGCCAGGAAACGTGTGCGCACGCTGGCCTGAGCTGTATCCAGCAGTTCTTGATAGCGCTCACGGCTGAGAATCACGGCATATTCTTCTCCGTAACGCTCAATGATAATGTCTTCTTGTGTCAAAACAGCCTGACTCAATATTTTGCCAGTGCGCTGCTTTAACTCGGAAATGGGGATGGTTGCAGTCATTTTGCACCTTTGGTCTGAATTAGACAAAATAGACGATTTAATGAAGCATAGCAAATGATTGATGAGAATACAACCGTTTCTAGACGATAACCGCCGCCATCTCTTTTAGTTTTTTGGACTGGTCTTCGCGTATTTGAATTTGGGTGCGAACCATAGGCCGCCTCTCGAAGTGATTACACATTATAAAATGTGATTACAGTATAGCATGGGAAACGGCCGTTACAAGCCAAAGTAAAGCTTGCACGTAGGCTTCACAAAAATTCATTCCCTGACCTGTACCAGCCTTCAACAGGTTGGGCTTCGTTGGAAAAATGGAGCCTTCATTCTTCTGGGTGGGGTGGCAGGTGGTTTTTTACAAAGGAATGATGACGGTAGTTTTAATTTTTCCGAGCAACAAAGCAGGTTCAAACTCCCTCCAAACTCTTTATTGTTGGGTTGTAAAGACGATTGTGCTATTCTTTTCTAGGTAAAACAAACAGGAATCATAAACGGATGCCTACGATTCGGAATATTGACGGTCCATACCGACTGTTTTTCTATAGTTTTGACTGTAATGAATCCCGGCACGTCCATGTGCAACGTGAAAAGATGACCTGCAAATTTTGGCTAGAACCAGTATCCCTGGCTCGGAATCGCGGGTTTTCCGCACAAGAGTTAAATCGAATTCGTCGTTTGATTGTAGCGTACGAAGAAGTAATTGTGGAGGCGTGGCATGACCATTGTGGTTAATGTAGATTTACGCATTTCAGAAATTCTTGTAACTGATGACATGATTACGGCGCAGTTAATGGACGGCCGTTCTATTAGCGTCCCTCTCGTTTGGTCATGGCGCCTGGCTGAAGCCTCACCAGAGCAAAGAGCTAACTACGAACTAATTGGGGATGGCGAAGGTATTCACTGGCCTGATGTAGACGAAGATATTAGTGTCGAAGGGATGTTGTATGGCAATCCCGCTCCCCGACCAAAGCGTGACGGAATTACTATTGCTGAATAGATGGTGTTGAATATTCCAAACGGCCGTTACCCCGACAGCTCCCCGCGCAAATCCTGCTGCATCAAGGCCCGAATCGTGTCCACATCTTCATGCAGGCTGAACAAATAGGCCAGCTTCGTCAGCGCCGCCTCGCGTGTCATATCATAGCCGCTGATCACGCCCACCTCCGCCAGTTCCGCGCCGGTGGCGTATTTGGTCTGGTCCACATTGCCGCGTAAACACTGCGTGCAGTTCGCAATGACCACGCCTCGTTCATGCGCCTCAACCAGCACACGTAAAAAAGCTTTATCGCTGGTAGGACCGTTGCCGGAGCCATACGTCTCCAGCACCAGACCGCGCAGCGGCGGCTGCAACACATTCGCCAAAATACGCGCCGAAAAGCCTGGAAACAGGCGAAACGCGCCCACAAATTCCGGCTCCCGAATTTCGCGTAAGTCGATTCCCATGCCTACCACATCCGCTAAAGGCCTGATGAGATGCCGCCGCATTTCAATGCCCGTGCCCAATGTCGCCAGCGCCGGATAATTGGGCGACGCAAAAGCATCGAAGCCATCGGCATCGACTTTCACCGTGCGGCAGCCGCGAAACAACTTGCTGTTGAAATAGAGACAAACTTCGGGAATGACGACCTCGTGCGCCGCCAGCAGCAGGGCGGAAATCAAATTATCCTGGGCGTCGTTGCGCAGTTCGCACAGCGGAATCTGTGAACCGGTGACGATGACCGGTTTCGCCAGATTTTTGAGCATAAAGGCCAGCGCCGACGCGGTGTAGGCCATAGTGTCGGTGCCGTGCAAGACGATGAAGCCATCATAGTCATCGTAATGGTCGCAAATGTCCCGCGCAATTTGGGACCAATCTGCCGGCGACATATCGGGCGAGTCGAAGAGGGGATCATATTGGTGGATGGTGTACTGGGGTAAATCGGGATGGTAGAAGGCGGGATTGGCTGCCATTTGTTCTTGCAGGAAATTAGGAATGGGCAGGTAACGGCCGTTTACCTTTTTCATGCCAATCGTACCGCCGGTATAAACAATATAGACTCGCTTTTTCATCAATTGCACCTTTTATCGACAAAGCAGATAGGAGATTAGTCCTATGCCATATAAAAAATAAAGATTTTTCGCCTTTTTCACATAGTTCTGAGCTAAAATGCTGCAAGTTGATTGTAGTAGAATTCAACAGTCGTATACCACCTAAAAAAAGCAAAAGTATATTAAAAAAAATGTTTTTTGCCGCTAGTGCGTGCTAAAAAAATCCCTAAAACATTGCATAGTTAATTATTGTCTTGTGGAGGACATCATGCCCATCATCACACCTACTCTCCAGAGGAGCCGTTATCGTGTAACGGCCGTTTTCATCTTCATCTTTCTCTTTATAACTACCATCAACACGGCTTCCGCCGCCATGGCCGACATCACACCCGGCAATCCTCAGGGTTGGGTATTTGCCCTGGAGAGCGGCAGCAACGGCAGTGGCCAGTTTGTCACTGGCCCAGGCGTGCCGCCTGCCGGCAGCGGCAGCGCCCAGCTCGTCGTCACTGCCGGCGACACCGGCAGCGGTCTAGGACTACCTGCCTACGGCGGCGTGCGCCTGGCCGATATTGAAGCTATGAGCTATTGGACATACCGCACGAGCGGCAGTTCTGCTCAAGCCCTAGCTTTGCAGTTTACCGTCGATCTCGATGTCACTGTTGATGACCTTTATGATTCCATTGATCAGGGACGCTTAGTATATGAACCTTACTATAACGGTAGTCCTACGACAGGCGTTTGGCAGCAATGGGATGCGATCAACAGCGGCAGCGCCAGGTGGTGGGCAACCTGGCCCGCAAGTGCTTTAACTGGTTGCCCCATGAGTAACCCTTGTACCTTAACCACGTTATTAACCAGTTTTCCAAATGCAGGTATCCGTGCCTCCTATCCCGGCATAGGCTTCAAAGCAGGCAGCGGTTGGGCCAGTTTTGATGGCAACGTAGACGCTTTCAGCATCACCAT
>JAWOGU010000587.1:0-7216 GCA_046496595.1 Chloroflexota bacterium | reverse complement strand
TCATAGGCCGCCACCTGTTCGCCGACGCCAGCTTCTTCGGCGGCTGCTTCATGCCAGAATTTCATGTCATCGGTGGGGCCGGTTTCCGTACATTCAATGGCTAACAAACCCCGGCCGTATTTTTGGTAGCCGCTATAGCCATAAGCCGCGATGGTGGCCCAGTTGGTAAACACGTAGTCGCGCTGGCCGTCAGGGGTGGTGATGTCCATATCCTTCTCCAAAAATTGGGAAGAAAGAGGGCGGTCGCTGTTGGAAATGACAGTGTCTTTTTCTTCCCTGAGTTTCAGCCATTGTTGAGCCGCATCTATTGTACACGCATTGTTACGGCATGACATTGGCTCACTCCTACCAACCAATCCTGATTCCTTCCTGAGTAGGCTTGCCATCGCCCGAACCCGCCTATAAAATCACATCCTTATGCTGCTGGCAATTGATATTGGCAATACCAACATTTTACTGGGGCTGTGGAACGGCCGTTCCTGGCAGCACCAGTGGCGTTTACGCACCAACTCCGAACAAACCGTGGATGAGTTTGGCGTGACGCTGAAGGCGCTGCTGCGCGAGTTTGGCGTGGACGAACTGGTAAGCGACGTGGCTTTGTGCAGCGTGGTGCCCTGGCTGACCAAAACCTTCAAGCAGGTAAGCCAGCAGTATCTGAACGTTACGCCGTTGGAATTGACCCACCGCTCCAACATCGGCATTCGCCTGGGCCAGGATACGCCCGCTGAGGTGGGCGCGGATCGCATTGCCAACGCCGTAGCCGCTCATCATCAGTTTCCCGGCGGCAGTATCATCATCGACATGGGTACGGCGACTAAGTTTGAAGTGGTAACGGCCGGCGGCGAGTTCCTGGGCGGCGTCATTGCCCCCGGGCTGCGGTTGGCGGCCGACGCCCTGGCGGGGCGGGCGGCCCAGCTGCGCAGCGTGCCCCTGGAAGCGCCGCCTGTGATGATTGGCCGTAACACCGTCCATGCGGTGCAGTCGGGCCTGATTTTGGCCTATGCCTGCATGGTGGATGGGGTGGTGGCGCGGTTGTGCGCCGAACTGCCGCCGGCGGAACGGCCGTTACAGGTCATCGGCACCGGCGGCAACATTCATCTGATTGCAGAACATACCCGCGTTATCGATCAGGTGGAACCCTGCCTCACGTTGACCGGTCTGCGTATTGTCTACGAACGAACTTTGGGAGAAAGTCTATGAGTTTTTGTCGAAATCCTGGGGAACTGTCGCAGGGCGGGAAGCGGCGGCGCATTCCCGGCTTTCTGGCGGAAGTGCGCCAGAAAATACGTTGTCAGGCTGGCTGCGCGGGTTTTGCTTCCCCTTGCTTTTGGGTGGCGTTGATCGTGCTGCTGCTTATAACGACCTCCTGTCAACTGCTGCCGGAACCACCGCGCCTGGCGACAGCGACGGCGCAGGCCGCCTTGCCGCCTACGCCCACCCGGGAACCTCTGCGTCTGCCGGTGGGTGGCAATGGCGAAACGGCCGTTTTATCCACAGCGCCGCCAGACAGCCAACCTAATCCCACGCTCACCATCTGGGTCAACGAAACGTCACCCGCGCACCGGGAAGCACTGGAAACCATCGCGGCGGGCTTCGAAGAGAGCCGCAGCGTGAATGTGGAGATTGTCTACGTGACGCCTAATCTGCTGCCGGACCTGGTAGAGACAACGGCCGTTTCCCATACCACAGCGCTGCCGGATATTCTCATCCATCCTATCGAGTACACGATGGGTTGGGCGGAACAGGGTATTTTGAATACGGATGCGGCGGAAACGGCCGTTAACAACCTGGGCCGCGACACGTTTAACGCCGCCGCCCTGGACCTGGTCAGCGCTGCCGGTCAGGCAGCGGCCATTCCCAGCGATGGCTATCAACAGCTCCTCATTTACCGCACGGATTGGTTTGACGAACGCGGCCTGGATCCACCCGACAATTACGCCGCCATGCTGGCGGCCGCCGAAGCTACTTATGATCGGGAAAATTTGCGTTCCGGTTTTGTCATCCCCACTGAATCCAATCTGCGCACGACCCATGAAGCCTTTGAACAGATAGCGGCTGCCAACGGCTGCCAGCTTATCAACGAAGCCGGTGAAGTACTGCTAACGGAGCCAGCGTGCAGCGAAGCCATTAACTTTTATTACAGCATCGTTCACCAGTTTAGTCCCATTGGCGTGCAGACCGATACCAGCGCCCGCAATGCCTATCTGGAAGGGCGCACGGGCATGATTATAGCGCCGCCGACGATTTTGCCGCAGTTAGCCGGACTGGATGCGGCGCATGTGCCCACCTGCCCGGAATGCAGCCAAAATCTACGGCATTTGGCGGAAAACAGTGGTATCATCACAACCATCTTTGGCAATGGTGACACGTCTGCCAATTTTGGCAAAATGGTCAACCTGGGTATCACCAATGAGGCGGATGTGGAAACGGCCGTTGCCTTTGCCGAATATTGGTTCAACCAGGGTTATGAAATCTGGCTGGCGGTGGAATCAGAACGTAAAGTGCCCATGCGCCAGGGTTCCCCGGAAAACCCGGTTCAGCTCTTTAACGCATGGGGCACAGAGCCGCTTGCTGGCAGCAACCTCAGCCTGACCGACATCTACGGTTCCGAGATCGTCGCGCAGCTCAAAAACGGCGTGACCCAATCAAACCGCTGGGGAATTCCCCAAGGTCAGGGCAGCTTGATAACAAATTTATACCGTGAATTGACGTTTTCCGTGGTATTGCAAGAAATGTTGAGCGGTTATTTCAATACCGACAAGACAATTTACGAAGCGTATGAACGTGTAGTGGAATTGATACCGAATTATGCGTTTGAGGTGATTGGCGAGCCGACACCCACCCCGGAACCGGAAGCGTAGCACAAAAGGACGTCCATGAGCACCATGAAATCATATGTGGAAGAAAACTTCGGAATTCTTACCGACGATGATCTGTACCTGGATGCTGTTTTGGTAAAACCCGTTAACCTGACCGACGAGAAACTGCGTGTTCTCCGCGTCTGGGTTCCCAAATATCCGCTGACAAAATCGAGCGTCATCACCTGCGCCCGCCAGGAAGTGAAATCTTATGGCGATGATGGACGCATCGGCCATCTTGTTTTTGATTTGCGCGGCACCGGCGACAGTGAAGGCGACCTGTCTGCCATGAATTTTAAGCTGGATTTGCAGGCTGTGGCGGAGTGGGCCGAAGAACGCTTTGGCAAAAAGGTTAATTTTGGTTTTTTGGGCACACCTACGCTGCGCGAGGGCACGGTGAATATGTGGCCTATCCGTGGCGGCGTTTTTATGGAGACCTATTATTACCAGGCGTCAGCCAAAGCCGTCATTCCTCCAACGGCGCTTTACCTTTCTTCATATGGTCATTTTGGCCGGCCTGATGAGAAGATTTGTCTGGCTTTGGCGAAGGCGGGTTATAACGTCTATGGCATGGATCCGCTGCGCTATCTGCTTCACGCCAGCGTGCAGGAGCCGCTGACGCCGGAAAAGTTATATGAGGATCTCAATGTGCTGCTGCACATGCTGCCCAGTGAACCGCTGATCATTGGCAATCCGCTGGGGGCGGGATTGGCGCTGTTATGGGCAGCAGGCGTGAAACGGGTGCGCGGAGTGGTGGCGATTGGCCGGGCGCAGTCCGGTTTGCAGCCGCCGCATATTTTCAACAATGCCAATCCGTACACGTTTATGCTTTCCCGTAAGATGACGGACCTGGCGCCCACGCCGGCCGTTTTTGTGCATCTGCAAGACCATCCGTTAGGCGACGAGGCCGAGAGTGTGAAGGCTTTGTATAACAGCGCCAAAGAACCACGCCGCTTTGAAACGGCCGTTTCCCTTGACGCCCCCTACCTGCAAGAACTGCTGGCCTGGATTGAGTCCCAATCATAATCCCCTGCAATTAGGCAAGATGGGGGATGGCGCGGTCTCATAGCCGCGTCTTTTATATGCCTGGGGTAATATCTGGGGCCTGAGCTTGTCGAAGGCCGTTGGTCGTTGGTTTCGACAGGCTCAACCAACTTTGCCGCGAGGTATTGAGAAGATGTTACCTGGGGGTCAAAAACATTCGACAAACTCAAAAAAAACCGGATCATAGACATCTATGCAGCGCTCCCCAAACCGCCTGCACAGATGGAAGGGAAAAATGATGATAGTAATCATGAAAGCAGACGCCACGATGAAGCAGAAATCGGCCGTTATCTCCAGGGCGGAATCCTTGGGCTTCAAGATTCACCTGTCCGACGGCAAAGAACGCACCATCATTGGCCTCATCGGTGATGACCGCGATTTGTACAAGGACCAGATCGAACGCATGCCCGGTGTGGAACGCCTGGTCCCCGTCTTAAAGCCATTCAAAGTAGCCAGCCGTGAATTTCAACCCGACAACACCACATTCAAAATTGGCGCCATTGAAATAGGCGGTAAGGAACTGGTGGTGATGGCCGGACCCTGTTCTGTGGAAAGCCGCAGCCAGATTATTGAAACCGCCCACGCTGTCAAAGAAGCGGGCGCCCATGTGCTGCGCGGCGGCGCATTTAAACCACGTTCTTCGCCTTATGCTTTTCAGGGATTGGGCGAAGAGGGGTTGAAATACCTGGCCGAAGCGCGAGAGCAAACCGGTCTGCCCATCATCACGGAGGTCATGGAGCCGGCGATGGTGCCGCTGGTGGCGGAATATGCCGACATCCTGCAAATTGGGGCGCGCAATATGCAAAATTACGCCTTGCTTCATGCGGTGGGCAAGTCTCAGCATCCAGTGTTATTAAAGCGGGGTATGAGCAGCTTCATCGAGGAATGGTTGATGTGCGCCGAGTATATTCTCAGCCACGGCAATACCCGCGTCATGTTGTGTGAACGGGGCATCCGCACCTTTGAAACGTATACGCGCAACACCTTTGACATCAACGCCATTGTCGTTGCCAAGCAAATGTCTCATCTGCCGGTGATTGCTGACCCCAGCCATGCCACCGGGCATTGGGAGTATGTGGCGTCGGCTGCCAAAGCCAGCATCGCTGCCGGGGCGGATGGGGTGATTCTGGAAGTGCATCCCCGGCCGGACGAGGCTATGTCAGATGGTATGCAATCGTTGAAGCCGGAGAAGTTCGCCAAACTGGTGCTGGATATGAGGCGCGTGGCGGAAGCGGTGGACCGGGAGATTCCGTGAGCCGTAAGCCGTGAGCCGTTCACGGTTCACGGTTAAGCGCGATTAACAATTGTGCTTTGTTGATGCTGCTGGGGTAAACAACCTGGTTGGGGAATTCGGTCAGGGACATCCATTGCAGGGTGTAGATATTGGTTGCGGATTGGCGCTCGAATTCAGGACCGCTGAGGCAGGGTGTGCCGCTGAAGCGGGTGATGAGATAGGCGTGTTCGAGCTGTTCGAAGAATTCGCCGTTGCTTGTGGGTGTGGAAAACGGCCGTTGCCACAACAGTGGTCCCAACTCAATCGTTAAACTGGTTTCCTCTGCCGCTTCCCGGTGCGCCGCCGCCGCAATTGTTTCCCCTTCCTCCACACCGCCCCCAGGCACGATGTAGTAGGCATTGCCATCACGAATACGGTGGATCAACAAAATTTTATCGTCCTCGACGATAAACAAAGTTACACGTTGTCTGGTCATAATTTTTTGCGGGGAGTAACTGTAAAGCCAGACGAGGGCTGAGCCTGTCGAAGCCCGATTCCGCCTTCGACAGGCTCAGGCTACACCTGTATGGTTACTATCTCCAAATCCCCTAATCCCCGCTTCCACTCCTCCCTAAAATTTCCAACAACAAATCAGGTCTATCGGTAATAATGCCATCCACACCGGTTTCGATCAGGCGTTCCATATCAGCCGGATCGTTCACCGTCCAGACGTGAACCGCCACGTTGCGCTGGTGCGCTCCTGTGATAAAACGGGGCGTGATGATCTGTAAGTTGCCCGATCTTTCCGGCACCTGAAACGCCTGGCCTGGCGGGCTGAACAGAGCGCCTAAACCAGCCAGATTGAGACCAAAAAAGGTACGGATTTCCGGCTCGGTCATGGATGTGGCGACGCCGGGGCACTGCGCGCGGAATTCGTTCATGGTATCTGGATGGAAGGTGGGGATGAGCACCTGCCCGGCCATGCCGTACTCTTGAATCAAGGCGCAGAACGATTCGATAATGGAGGGTGACTGCTGTTTGATTTCGATGTTCATGGGCATGTTGGGGAATGCCTGAAAGATTTCTGCCAGGGTAGGCACGGTGATGCCCTGTCCCCGATAGGGAAATGTCTGCCCGTCGTCGTTGGTCCAGTAGTAACCGGCGTCGAGCGTTTTGATTTCGGCCAGGGTCATTTCCTGGATGAGGCCGCTGCCATCGGTGGTGCGGTCTACGGTGTCGTCGTGCATCAGCACCAGCACGCCATCCTGGGTGGCGTGCATGTCCATTTCCAACACGTCCACACCCAGAGCGACGGCGTGTTCAAAGGCGGGCATGGTATTGCTGGGGCGCAGCTTTTCCCCGCCCTGATGGGCGATGACCATGACGCCTTTGTGGTCGAAAAAGGGGTATTCGTCGGCCGGTTTGGCATTGATGGCAAAGATTGCCAGGATGATGAGCGAAATGGCTACCACCCCCAGGAATATTAGTAGACAGCCGCGTCGCATAAGTTTTCTCCAGGTTATTTTTGCTGTGATTGTATGCGGGAACGGCCGTTTTACCAACCCCGCGCAGCACTGCCACAGGTTGCCCACAGATTGCCATGCAGTATAATCCCCTGTGCGATACCCACTGACTGCATTGCACAGACACAGAACGCAATTGGAGAATACCCTATGGCACGCCGAGCAGTTTTTCCCTTCACAGCAATCGTTGGACAGGAACGTATGAAACGGGCCTTGATCCTCAACGCCGTCAGCCCCCAAATTGGCGGCGTTCTCATTCGCGGCGAACGCGGCACCGCTAAATCCACCGCCGCCCGCGCCCTGGCTTTTTTGCTGCCTGATATCGAAGTTGTATCCGACTGCCGCTTTGGTTGCAGCCCGCAGCGCCCTGACGAATGGTGTGATGATTGCCGGGTGCGCCATGCTGATGGCAACCTGACTACTGCCATCCGCGAAACGCCCTTTGTAGACCTGCCTGTTAGCGCCACCGAGGATCGCGTCGTGGGTACGCTGGACATCGAGAAAGCGATTCAGAAAGGCGAAAAGCACTTTGAACCAGGCGTGTTGGCCTCAGCTAACCGCGGACTGCTGTATGTGGA
>JAWOGU010000502.1:0-11892 GCA_046496595.1 Chloroflexota bacterium | reverse complement strand
GAAGAGGCGCTGGAGAGGCTGGAGGCGAAGATGGAAGAATAAAGGCAAAAAGGATGAAGGCAAAAGGCAGAAATTCGCCCTTTTGCCTTTTGCCTTCTAATTTCTGCCTTTGCCTGTTAACAGCCCCAGGCCGAGGCCGGCAAGCAGCCCCACGACGCTCCACACCGGAATCTGGTTGATGACCCAGGTGATTTCTTGCGGGGTGAATTCTGGCCCGTGGGCGTGCAGGCCGGTTTTGACAGCCATGAAGAGCAGGGTGAGCAGGCCGCTGCCCAGCCCAAACAGCAGTCCGCCAACGGCCGTTATCCCCCACCACCGTCTCGCCGGAAACTCCCGTCCACCCAGGAAATACTGCGCCAGATAAGCCAGCAAAACGGCCGTGCTGCCCACCCCCATACCTACCGCATTGGTCATTGCGCCTTCCAACGCGATCCACACAAAGGCAAACAGGGCGTAAACGGCCGTTATCCCTCTTAGTCCTGGAATCTTCGCCGGGAAATTCACACAACCCTCACTGGTCAGCCAGTTCCGCATCCAAAATCCGGTCAAGCCGAAAAGTGCGCTGCTCATGGCGGGTGTGGCAGTAGGCCACCAGATAAATGTGTTCTTTGTTTTGGGTGACATATTTTGGGGTGATAGTGCGCTGCGTTTGGCCGGAGGCGCTGGCGTAGAGAATGTGCAGGGAACGGCCGTTACGCAGCGCCACAGCCAGCAAGGGTGGTAAGGTTACTTGAGGCGCTGGCGGCATAATAATAGCGCCGCCCTGCGCGTGCAGCAGATCGCCCACGGTGATCAGCCTTTGCTGGGCCAATTGTTGCGCCATGCGTTTGAAAATTTCGGCGGTCATATACACGTCGTTGAGGGCGCGGTGGGCGCGGCCCATGCGCACCCCCAGTCTGCCGGCGATGTGGCTCAAGTTGTTGCGCCCAAAATAAAAATGATGCCGCGCCAGCAGCAGCGTACACAACCAGGGATTGGTCGGTATCACAGGCTGCGCCTCCTGCCCATATCCATGAATGGCAAATTCCATGCCCAAAAAACCGGCGTCAAAGGCGGCGTTGTGCGCTACCAGCAAAGCCCCATCCAGCAAAGCCAGCAAATCCGGCGCGATGTCGGTAAAGGTGGGTTGGCCGACCAAAGCCGCGTCGTCGATGCCATTCACGCGGCTGGCGCCGGGATCCATGAGTCGCCCTGGTTGGAGCAGTTGATCCATGTCGGCCACTTTTACCCCATTCTCAAAGCGCACCGCCCCGATTTCGACCACGCGATGTCCCAGCGTGGGATCCAACCCGGTGGTTTCTGTATCTAGGACCACGATCGGCACGTCAAACGGCCGTTTCTCTAACCATTCCTCGTCCAAGCCAAATCCTTATTTTTAGCGGGGATTGGGAGATTGGGCATGGTTCATCGAGCGGAACATCTTCTTTACAAATTGACACTGAATTGTCATGCTGAGCGGAGTCTTCGGAGCGAAGCATCCCGCTCCCACTAGAGGAACGGGATGCTTCGGAAGACCTCAGCATGACACGTTTTTTTGTTAAATTTGTAAAGCACATGTCGCCTGAATTGAACCTTGCCGGAGATTTTTATTCTCCGCCAATCCCTTCATCTCCGCTCATTTCTTCTTGTTAACAGGTTGGAAGCGAAACTGGGTTATGCCGGTTTCACTCATGGCATCGGCAGCGGCTTCCACGTGTACCGCAAAACTATTATCCGGTTCCTGACCAGGGGCAAACCAGGCAAATTTGTCTGTTTCTAGCCCGGTAGTCAACGCGCCTGAGGGGCTGGCGGCGCTAAAGGTAAAAATGGCGTGCGCCTCATTTTCGTACACGTAGACACTCGTTAGATCGGTCAGGTCAACAGTGAGGCCGGTTTGCTCGTTGGTTTGGCGAACGGCCGTTTCCCATGGCGCTTCCTTTTCCTTGCCGCCGCCGCCCGGCAAAATCCAGAAATCAACATCATCGCGCTTCAACCACAATACTTCCCCCAGTCCATTACCAATCACCGCCACCGCCCCTGTTTTCCACGCCGGCGCTGGCGCATGCAATGGCTCGCCACGCCATTTGCGCTGCCAATCGCGCCAGCGGTAAAGTCCATTTAGCACCAAACGGCCCAGCTTGATGCCTGGCCCTTGTTTTTCACTTACCCAAAAGGCGGGCCCCCATTATGGCTAAATCCCTGCTCCAACCGTTTCCGGTGCAGGTGAAGCATGGGTGAAGGCAGTTTGTTTGCCGGGCAAAAACCTACCTGAAGCGCTTCTGTCGAAGTGGCAAGCTCGCCGCCCCGCTGAATGCAGCGAAAACAGAAATCAAGCGTCGCAGAGCCTCCCCAGTCCATATAATAGAGACCAACCAAACGCACCGGCAGCACAATCAACCCGGTCTCTTCCTTCACTTCACGGGCGACGTTGTCGGTAGGTAGTTCACCTGCTTCCATACTGCCACCAGGCGGCGCAAACGTACGCGTATCGTCCCGCTGAATCAGCAGCACTTCGCCCTGCGCATTGGTAACAATGCCGTTAGTCCCAAACTTCATGGCAAATAACCTCGGTGGCAGAGTGGCAAAGTGGCAGAGCGGCAAAGTGGCAAAGTGATAGAGTGGCAAAGCGGCAAAGTGGCAAGTTCACCCCATCACCCCATCACCTCTACACCTCCACATCCCATCACCTCCACACCCCATCACCTCTAATCCTCTCCCCGTACCATTTGCACCGCAATGCGGTTGTGCCGTTCCAGGACAACGGGCAGGTCAATGGTGGTCAGATTCCCTTTCTCTACCACTACTTTCCCGTTAATCACGGCATAATCAACGCCAGGAGGTTGGCATAAAACCATCGCCGCCACCGGATCGTGAATGCCCCCGGCAAACGCCACCTGATTCAGGTTGACAGCAATGAAGTCGGCGCTCATGCCGGGCGCCAGATAACCAATATCATCGCGGCCCAATACCTCTGCGCCGCCGCGTGTCGCCAGACGCAGCGCTTCACGCGCCGTCATGGCGTTTGGCTTGCCGCCAAAACCGCCCCGTCCCCCAGGCGTTTCGCTTAAATAGCGGTCCGGCGCGACGCGCTGGAGCAGCAGCGCCTGCCGCGCTTCGGTGAGCAGATGCCCGCCATCATTAGAAGCCGAGCCATCCACACCCAGGCCAACCGGCACACCCGCCTGCCACATAGCGGGCACTTTGGCAATACCGCTGGCGAGGCGCATATTGCTGCTGGGGCAGTGGGCGACGCCCGTTTTCGTTTTGCCGAACAGGTCGATTTCGTCCTGGCTCATGTGGATGCAGTGAGCGTGCCACACATCGTCGCCCGTCCAGCCCAGCGATTCCACGTAGGGAACCGGACGCAGGCCAAAGGTTTCCAGACAAAACGCTTCTTCTTCAACCGTTTCCGCTAGATGCGTGTGCAGGCGCACGCCGTAAGCCCGTGCCAGATCAGCCGATTCGCGCATCAAATCCGGCGTCACAGAGAAGGGAGAGCAGGGAGCCAGCATCACCCGTATCATCGCGTGACGGTTGGCGTCGTGGTAGCTTTCAATGAGGCGGCGGCTGTCTTGCAGGATAAACGCCTCGTCTTCAGTGACGCGGTCCGGGGGCAGCCCCCCCTTGCTTTCGCCCAGGGACATGGAACCGCGAGCCGCATGAAACCGCACGCCAATTTCTTGAGAGGCGCGAATCTGGCTGTCCAGGGTGCAGTCATTGGGGAAGATATAGAGGTGGTCGCTGCTGGTGGTGCAGCCGGAAAGCGTTAGTTCGGCCAGACCGGTGAGCGTACTCACGTAGATGGCTTCATCAGTGAGGTTGGCCCAGATAGGGTAGAGAGTTTTGAGCCAGGTAAACAGGTCGGCGTCCTGCGCCAGGACGCGGGTGAGGGATTGGTAAAGGTGATGGTGAGTGTTGACGAATCCCGGCAGCACCACATGACCAGACAGATCCAGCACGGTATCAGCTGTATCAGGCAGCTGGCTGCTGGGACCGACTTGTTCGATGATGTTATCGCGGATGAAGAGGCCGCCGTTGGCGATTTCCCGCCCTTCGTCGTCCATTGTGGCTAAAACAGAAGCATTTTTTATGAGAAGTGTCGGCATGATGTCCTCCTTTGACATAGGTGATACTTTAACACGGCCGTTTTTGCTTGGCAAAGTATCTACCAGTGGTATAATTGCACGTTCGCCGGGGATGTGGCGGAATTGGCAGACGCGCATGACTTAGAATCATGTGCCGCAAGGTGTGTGGGTTCGAGTCCCTCCATCCCCATTAACATGAGAGCAGCGTTGCCCCGGCAGCGCTTTTTTTTGCAATAATCGGCGCCCCCGTTGATCACCATTTCAAAAATACAGATGGCATGGTACGGACAGCATTGTGAAAATGCTCCTTGTACCATGCAGTGTAATTGACGGAAAGCAGTCGGTGTTAAATTCTTTAAGAGAGGTACTCCTGTGACCCTGACTATTCATACCGAAGAAGATGAACAACGACAGTTATTGATGACTGTTGAAGTCCCCGAAGATCGCGTGGAAGAGATGATGCGCACTGTAGCCCAAAAACTGGCTCGTGACGTCCGTATTCCTGGTTTTCGTAAGGGTAAGGCGCCCTATAACGTCATGTTAAAACGGGTCGGCGCTGACTATTTGCGTACTGAGGCCATTGAGGAATTGGTGCAGCCTTCGTTTGAAGAAGCACTTCGCGAGATTGATGTGGTTCCTTATGCTCAGGCGAGCCTGGAAAATATCGAAACGGATCCACTGACTATCAAATATATGATTCCCTTGGAACCGAAAGTCACGTTAAATGAAGCCTATCGTGAACGGCGGAAAGATGTTGAACCGGTTGAAATTACCGATGAAGCAGTGGCCGAGGCGTTGGAGCAGGTCCGTGTCCGTCATCAGGTCATTGAGCCGGTAGAACGACCTGTGGCTCAAGGCGACGTTGTCTCGATTGCCGGCAAGGGTGTTCTGCTTCCGGCCGCCAAAGAGACTGATGAAAAAGATGCGGAAGGCGCCGAAGAAACTGAAGTAAACGCCGATTCGGCAGAAGAAGTATTGTTCGATGAAGAACAAACTGAAATCTTGATGGATCCGGAAATCATATTCCCCGGCACCGCCTTTGTAGAAAACATTGTCGGCCTATCAGTAGGGGATGAGAAAGCCTTTACCTTTTCCTTTCCCGAAGATTATGAAGAAGCAGAACTGTCTGGCCGTACGGCCTCTTTTGGTATTAACGTCCTGGAGGTTAAAAGTCGTATTTTGCCGGAATTGGATGACGATTTAGCCAGACAGGAAGGCTCTTATGAAACCCTGGAAGAACTGCGCGAATCGTTGGCAGAAAATCTGCGGACCCAGGCTGAATCTAAAGTGAAGGGCGAACTCATTGATGGGTTGATCGCTGATTTGGTTGAGAATTCAGTCATCATCTATGCCCCGGCTGCTTTAGACCTGGAAATTGACGACATGATTGAAGAGTTGAAGGCGCAAATACAGCGATCTGGCTGGCTGTGGGATGATTATCTCAAGATTCAGGGCCTTACAGAGGTAACAATTCGTGATAACTTTGCTGAGAGCGCCAAAGAGCGCATCCAGAATCGTCTGGTGCTGCGGCAGTTCGTCTTTGATGAAAAGCTGACCGTTGAAGCCGGCGATATTGACGCCAAAATCGAAGAACGGCTGGCAGCCTTCTCTGAAAACGAAGAATTGCGGGAAAGTATGCGCCAATATTTCCAGACCGGATATGGTCTTGATATGATGAGCAGTGAGATATTGATGGACAAGGTTGCCGAACGCGCCGCCGAGATTTACAGTGGCAGCGCCCCGAGTCTGGCTGAATTGGCAGCGGCTGCCGAAGCGGCGCAAGCGGCCGACGAAGAAGAATAGGCGGGCATCTTTTACATAAATCTAATGGTATTGGATTGGGTATAGTGCTTTAATACGATTAGGATAAGTGGTCCACCAAAGAGTTATGATTTCTGATGTAAAACAGCTTTTTAGTGGACTGCTTTTTATCTGGCTAACCTCTAGCAGAGCGTGTAGCAATTTTACAAAAAGCAAAAAATCAATCCATTAAGGAGATTATGATGATGAATATCCCCACCGCTCTATTTAATCCTATGGTGATTGAGACGGATGGCCGGGTTGAACGGGCGTACGACATTTTTTCATTACTTCTCAAAAACCGGATCATCATGTTGGGAACGCCTATCAATGACACAGTAGCTAACTTGATTGTGGCGCAGCTTCTTTATCTGGCTCGTGAAGACCCGACAGCGCCTATCCGCATGTATATCAACAGCCCTGGCGGGCAGGTTTATGCCGGTATGGCTATCTACGACACCATGCAGCAGGTGGAATGTCCGGTGTCTACAGTGGCGGTGGGTTTCACCGCCAGCTTTGGCACGGTATTGTTAACAGCCGGTACCAAGGGGATGCGCTACGCCTTGCCCAATACCACAATCCACATGCACCAGCCTTTAGGCGGGGCGCAGGGTCAGGCGTCTGATATTCAGATTCAGGCGAATGAGATTTTGCGTTTGCGCCGTACGTTGAATGAGATTCTGGGCCATCACACCGGGCAGACGGTGGAAAAGATTGCCGAGGATACCGATCGTGATGTATACATGACGGCTGCCGAAGCCATGGCCTATGGTCTGGTAGATGAAGTGTATGCGAATCCGGTTGGTGACAGCGATAAGAAATAAGAGGAGGGGAAACGGCCGTTTCCCTCCTGAAATTGCGTTACTACAAAGCGCCTCTTTCCAAAGAGGCGCTTTGTGTTTTCAACCCGCTAAATTTGCTGTTATGGTATACTCTACATATAATCCAACCGATTAGAGGTCCATTGCAAACAGGCAATCTACTACCACACCTTCACATCCTGGCAAGCCAGCCTGTAAGCTACAGAAGCAAATAATGAAAGCCCAACGGGAAAATGACAGCAACAGCCAAAATATGAACAGGTATCCTTCTATGGAAAATAAACCAGGGCGCCAGATTAGTCGTATTGGCATCAGCACGATTCTAATTTTGGGTACAGTGTTGTTTTTGGGCTGGACGATGCTGTTTTTCGTGCCGGCTCCTGAGGTTCAGGCTCAAGCCCTGCCAAGTTTGGCTTTCCAGGCCACCTCCGTGGATGTCTCTGAAGGAGCTGGTCAGGTTGTAGTTACGGTGAGATTATCTGACCCAGATAACATGCATACCCAAAATGTCACCGTTAATTATGAATCGTTTTTTGGCACGGCTACCGGCGCTGATTTCACCAGTGTCAGCGGTCAGTTGTTGTTCCCCCCCAGCACAATCACGCGCACCATCACCATCAATATCACCAATGACAACATTGACGAACCGACGGAATTTTTCTACGTCCGGCTGATTCCTAACAGTGCGGTGAATGCCACCATTGGCACCCCATCTCAAATTCAAATCAACATTATCGACGATGATGAGCCGCCAGCCGCCACAGCTACCCCCGGCGGGCTTATCTTCCTGGATGCTTACGAACCCAATAATAGTTTTGCCGAGGCATTTTCTACCGGCGTGGGCACAACGTTATGCAACGCTACATTTTGGCCGGCAGGTGATGTGGATTATTACCGTTTCTTTGCCAAGGGCGGTTCCCGTTATCGGGTTTCCACAACAGACCTGAGACCGGGAATTGACACCGTCCTTACTGTGTACAATTCCTCCGGTTCACAAATTGCCCAAAACGATGACGTTGGTGAAGTGGGTACCGTTCGTTCTCAGATTGAGTTTACGGCAAGTTCAGATGGCTTTTATTATGCTTACATCATTAATAAAGACCCCTCTGATCCGACCAATAAAACCTATTGTTTTGCCGTGGTGGAAATTGCCCTGCCCACACCAACCCCTTCACAGACGCCGATGGCGGGTGCGGACGCGTGCGAGTTTAACAGCACCATCGATTTCAGATGTATTATCGGTAAAAATGTAGTTTACAGCTTAAGCTTTGTGCCCACGATGGGCAGCAAGCAAGATACTGACATTTTCTGGTTGTGGATGAAGAGCGGGTTGTATTACACCTGCGACACCCAAAACCTGTCCCCCTACGCGGATACCAACATGATCTTCCTGGATCAAAACGGCAATGATTTTCAGCCGAACCTGGGCAATGACGACAAGGAGCCGGGAGATTTAGGCAGCAGACTCTCCATCCTGGCGCCCTATACTGGTTATTTAACCATCATGGTTGGACCGGTAAATCCACCGCGTTATGAGGAATCTGGTCTTCAAACCTATGAGTTGGTGTGTATCGAGGAAGTGACGACGCCGACGCCGATGCCATCTCCCACTTCAACGCCGGCGCCCTTTGTGCCGCCGGCTAACGGGTCTGGCACGGGAGGCGCGGTTGTGCCGCGTACCCCAACGCCAGATCCCTCCGTGCCCTCACCCACGCCGTTTGATGTCTCTTCCATCTTCCTGACCTTGACGCCGGCGCCACCGCCTATTGTGCAAATTAACCCGCTGCCCACACCTACACCGTCCTCTGGCGGACAGCGGCTGGCTAATGTGAATGTGACGCTGTATTACGACAGTAACAATAACTATATGCCGGAATTGACGGAAGGCATTATGGATGTGGCTGTGGCGCTCTATGACAATACGACGGGGCAGCTGCTGGCCTTTGGATATACCAATGAAACCGGGGCGATTCGGTTTGAAAGCATCAGCGCCACCGGGGCGCTGCGGGTTTCTGTGCCGTTTTTGAATTACAGCCAGGTTGTATTTGGCGACGAATCGAATATTTTGATACGTGTTTCGCCGCAGCAGCTTCCCGGGGCGATTCCGTAGAATATAAGCAATCAGTGAACAATGATCGGTAAGCAGTGTTTGCTGTCCGCCTTTGTGCGCCTTGATCGTGAAACGCCAGACATTTGTTATTTGAGAGTTACCTATGCAGCCAGAA
Organism: Chloroflexota bacterium; assembly: GCA_046496595.1. GTDB lineage: Bacteria > Chloroflexota > Anaerolineae > Promineifilales > Promineifilaceae. Next base: position 2,982 of record JAWOGU010000502.1, on the reverse strand, counting down.
TCGCAAGAAGCTACGCCAATTGAAGATGAAACCCAGCGTAAATCCTTGATGGAAAAGATTAAGGAGAACCCTGGTTTTTTGATTGGCGTCTTGGCAGCGATGGTCGTGATGGGATTGTGCCTGGTGCCGCTTTTTTTGTTTTTGCTGCTGCGCGGATCTGGGGACAATATTTTTAACTTTGGCGGGGAGCCGACGCCTTTCGCCACGGCCGTTTCCGCCAGTGTTCCGGTGAATAATGCCATCGTTCAGGGCGTTGGTCCTTCTGATACAATTTCGGTGACCCTGGATATACCGGCTACGCTGACGATGAACGGCCGTTCCTACACCGTGCAGCCCTATGTCATCCCAGCTGATGGCACCTGGAATCCGGACGTGGCAGACGATATGGCAGCCTGGGTCTATGGCACCATCATCAATTACGTCTTTGGCCTGTCGGATACCGACGCCAATCGGGCGCTGCTGGAGACGGTTGGTCCCGGCGATGAATTTGAGATGGTAACTCAAAATGGCGTTTCCTACGTCTTCTCTTTTGACAGCAAACAAGTTGTACCCGCCTCGAATCGGGACATTTATAGCCAGCAGTCCCCAGGCACAACCATTATCCTCATGAGTCCCGGGGAAGAGGAAAGGCTGGTGGTGAAGGGGCGTTATGTCGTTTCAGAAACAAACAGTAATTTTCAAGCCAACAGTTGCCAGGTAGGAGAAACCTGTCAGGTAGGCAATACACAAATCACTGTTATCGGGACTGCGTATGATCCCAGCCAGGGCAGCGCTCCCGGCGGCTTTGCCTTTTACCGGGTGGATTATCAGATTGAAAATGTGGGCAGTGCGGCTGTCAATACCAACAATTTGAAGCTGGCCCTGGCGGATGATATCGGCAACCAGTATGCGCTCAGCCCAATTGCCAGCCAGTCAGGTAATTATCCCGTTTTAAGCGGCCCTTTGAATGTGGGGCAGGCAGTGGCCGCTACGGCCGGCTATCAGATACCAGCCGGTTTGCAAAGCCAGACCGTGCAGTGGGTGATATCAGACGCCGAAACGGGCGCGCAGATTCAGGTGATCATTGATTTTGGCGGCGGCGCCGCCGGCGCCGCGCAGCAAACCAGTATTACGCTGTTGGGGGCGGTCATTTCAGAGGATCAATCGGCCTTGCTGATGGATGGGCAGATCACAAATTTGGGGACGCAGCCGCTGGTGGTGAATCAGGAGAATTTGTCACTGCGTACTAACGATGGCGCCAGTTTCTTGCTGCTGGCGACGAATCCACCTTTCCCCTGGACTATTCCCCCCGGACAAACATTACAGTTTTTTGTGCGCTACCAGAACCCGCAGGCAGAAACGGCCGTTTTCACCGTGCTCAACCAGTCTTTCCAACTCAACTTTGTTCGTTAGTCTCGTTTGGATTCCCCGTTCCGTTCACCAAAAATTCCATTGAAGAACGTCCCCCGCTGATTCGTCGGCTGGAGTGGTAAAGCAGCATCCCCACGATAATCGAAATAACGCCTAAAAAGAGACCGGCAAGCTGCAAAGGTCCGGCAAATGGTCGGGAAAACGCCGGGTTAACATGGGTGCCAATCCCAATCAGATCGGCAAAACCCGCCACAAACATAAAAACCAGCCCCGTAGCGCTCAGGCGAATGCCAATATCAGCCTGTAACGACTGCGGGGCGTCAGGTTTGCGCAGGGTGTGGAGATACAAAAAGCCGGAAAGCGTGAGGCAGGAAGCGCCCAAGAGAAATTGCAGCATCTGTACCGCGCCAAATCCCGGCGTAAGGTCTAATCCCAGATACTCAGCAGCTATCGCCAGAAAACAAAGCCCAACGCCTAAAATAAAAAATACCAACGCTAAAGTACGCTGGACCTGTCTGGCGCGGTCTGTTTTGCTATCATCGGTTTGTGTGGTGGTGTTTTGTTCGTTCATGCGGCCTGCCTAAAATAAAAACGCCGCTCCATGTGAAGCGGCGTTTTAGTCAGTCGGGGCAGCGGGATTCGAACCCACGGCCTCTTCAACCCCATTGAAGCGCGCTACCAAGCTGCGCCATGCCCCGAATGCGGCGGCATTATAGCAAAAACCTGTTTCTCGCGCCAACTTTGCTATGCCACCATCTGCTCCATCTGGAGCGCGAGCAGGCTCAACAGACCTAGTACAAAATTGTAACCGGCGTGGACAAAGATGGCGGTGCTGGTGTTGTATTGGCGGCGAATCAGCCCCAGGATGACGCCAATCATAAAGACAACCACGGTGATGGGCGTAATGCCATATTGAATATGGGCGGAGGCAAACAAAAAGGAGGTGAGCGGAATGCCTAAAACAGGCTGTAGTGCGCCTCTAAACAGCAGTTCTTCGCCTATGCCGGTGGCGGCAGCCAGGAGCAGCCATTCTGCCAGGGTGTCAATGTCGCCCAACAATTCGCTGCTGATGCCTTCCAGCAGTTCTGCCTGCGAACTGTCCAGCAGGGTCCAAATGAGGCCCGCGATGGATTGCAAAACGACCAGCGCTACGATCCAGCCCAAGCCGACTTGTAGTTGATGGCGGGTGGGGCGCTCTAAACCCAGCCGGCGCCGCGTTTCTGTCGTCGACCGGCGGGTGTACCAGCCAACCCCCAGCAAGGCGATGCTGGCAAAGAGGGTCTGCGTGAGTAAAATTTCGGTGATCGAGGCGGGAACGGCCGTTTCTGCCAATTCCTCTAACCCCCCCTGCGTCAATGAAAAAATAGTATTCCCTACCAAATAACCTGCCAGCGCCAGCGCCAGGGCATGAACCGATGAGTCTGCATTCAACGGTAACAGTTGAGCCAGCCGGCGCCGCACAGGCGGCAAACTGACGACCATGCCCCACAAGCCCATGCCTGCCAATGAGAGACCGGCAGCCTGCCAGTTAAGGAAAAGCGGCTCGCCGTTTGGGACTAAATTAAGCTGCCTCTCTGGCGTTATTATTAGAAGCCCCAGGCCAAACAGAAAAACGGAAGCGTTGAGGAGCAG
>JAWOGU010000303.1:0-7075 GCA_046496595.1 Chloroflexota bacterium | reverse complement strand
GAGCGCGCCCATGCAATTGGCGCGGAATTATCGATTACCAGCCTTCCGGACCAGGGCACTGAAATCGTGATCCACTGGGTGAGGATGCCGGAAGAGGAGGCATTATGATACCCTCTCAGCCCATACGGGTGATGCTTGTTGATGACCATGCCATGGTGCGTCGCGGTCTGGCAACCTTCTTGAAGGTTTTTGAAGACCTGCAACTGGTTGGGGAGGCGGCTGACGGGGAGGCGGCCATCCAATTATGCGCCAAACTCGATGATCAATCAGGTGTCCACATCCTGCCCGACGTGATCCTCATGGATATAGTCATGCCGGATATGGATGGTATAACAGCCACTGGCATCATCCGTCAACGCTTCCCCACTGTGCAGGTGATTGCGCTGACGAGTTTCAAAGAGGAGGGGTTGGTGCAAGGTGCGCTGCAAGCGGGAGCCATTGGCTATTTGCTCAAAGATGTGTCGGCGGAAAAACTGGTTCAGGCTATCCGGGCGGCACATGCCGGCCGGGGTACGCTTGCCCCGGAGATTGTCCAGGCCATCACCCATGCCGCCAGCCAACCTCCCCCGTCCGGCCATGATCTGACACAGCGCGAGCAGGAGGTGTTGGCCCTGATGGTCGCTGGCTTGAACAACAGCGAGATTGCCGAGAAGCTGTTTGTTAGCCCTTCTACCATTAAATCGCATGTCAGCAATGTCCTGACAAAGTTGGGCGTCACCAGCCGCACCGAAGCCGCAGCGATGGCCGTACGCTACGGATTGGTTGAGTAAACGGCCGTTCCTCAAACAACCTTATCCTTTCTTCTCCCACCCTTTATCCCCCAACTGGCGGAGCTATTTCTCCCCTAATCAGCCGATGCTGTTGAGTATCTTTGGTTGTATGATTAGAGTACGCCCTTACTTATTGATAACGGCCGTAAGGAGTTTGTTTATTGTTGCTTCACATGTCGTGTATGGACTGGCTCCGATTTGGTTAACATAAAGAAAAAAAATGGCAGAAACAGAAATAACATTGGAAAACAAGGCGGAAATAAGGGTGCAGGCGCAAATATTTGCAGAAAGTGTGCTTGTGAGTACTTGTATGGCTGATCCTGGCAAAATTTATACCCTGTCTGTCGGATCGGCACAGTATGACATCTATCTTAAAAACGGCATCACAGGTTGGAGAGTTGCCTATAAACTAGACAGTAAGGCCAGGAGTCTGACGCTCAGTAAACAAAAGGGACGTTACATTATTACATAAAACGAAAGAAAACAACCTGCTTTATTTAGACACGATGATCGGGTTAATTGTGAAACGTGCAACAAAACAAGGTGAAAAGATAATTTTAAGATTTGAAGAGTGGCTCATTGACCAACATTCCCGAGAAGATCTCATAGGCGATCTTGCTCGTGTTCTGGGCATGCAAAATATTGCTCATAAAGCTGTCAGGCGTAAGTCTGACGAACATAAAAACTGGGCTGACGTTGTCATTGGTATTCCTGAACCAGGTTATATTTATATTTTTAACGAAGCCTGGCAAGAATTTATATTGGCGAAACAAGCGGCAAAAGATTTCCCCGATTGATGTCTGTTTATTGAGAACGGCCGTTTCCAAATCGGTTCACTTCTCCCCCCACACCCCCCCCTCCACATCAGTACCAATCTCCCCCATCTGGGGGATTAGCATATCCCCTGACCAGCCGATGATACCAGATTGGATTGCTTGTACTATTTAAAGTATGACCTGATTATTTTTAACTGACTGCCAAACCGAAGTTCATTCACCCACGGTGGCTGGATTAAAATAGGCAGGTAGCTGGCACGGCGGCTGACTGATCCACACCCTAACCCCATATTGCAAAACACAAAACAACAGCGTGGTGGATTGAAATTTAATCATCGCGAATGCCGTGCTTAAGTTTTGTGGCGCATCTAACTGCCCAGAGCGCCTTTGCTAATAAAAAATCAGGGCAGTTAATCTGAGGATCACGGAGGATCAAACGATGAATCAAGATATTTTTGAAGGCAAGTGGAAAGAAATACAAGGCCAGGCCAAAGAGTGGTGGGGCAAACTTACCGACGATGACCTGAAGCAAGTAGACGGCAAAGCCGACCAACTTGTTGGCATTCTGCAACAGAAGTATGGCTATACCAAAGAACAAGCTGAAGAGGAATTGAATTTCCGGCTTGAGAGGCTTGCTCAGGAGCCTGCGGAAGTGGGCAAAAGCCCTTACACGACCCCGGCTCCAGAGGGTACGGGTTTGGATCATGCCATGCCGGGCGAACCCTATAAAAGTCCTTATGTCACTGGTGAACCGGAAGAGCACACCGCTAGCACTGGGGGGTTCAAAAGCCCTTATACTACGCCGGATATGACTGACATCCGTGAAGACGACAGGGAGTTGAGCCCGTACACAACGACGGATGAACGCCCTGAATGATGATAAATAGCACATGTTCATCCATCATTGGTATAGAGGGCTAATATGACCGAGAGCGTTTTGCTCTCACTATGATCTTAGGAGGATCAAACGATGAATCAGGATATTTTTGAAGGCAAGTGGAAAGAAATACAAGGCCAGGCCAAAGAGTGGTGGGGCAAAATCACCGACGATGACCTGAAGCAAGTAGACGGGAAGGCTGATCAACTTGTTGGCATTCTGCAACAGAAGTATGGCTATACCAAAGAAGAGGCCGAGAAAGAATTGAACGACAAGCTGGAAGCCCTTAAGGTTCACTAGAACCGTTTTAGTAGAACCATTTTAGTTAGATTGGTTGAATCTAGAAGATTCAACCAATCCCAACCTGAATTAAAGGAGATTACAAAATGAACTTTATTATATGGATTATCGTAGGTGGTATCCTGGGCTGGTTAGCCAGCATGGTAATGCGCACAAATGGGCAGCAAGGGCTGATTCTCAACATTATTGTTGGTATCGTGGGCGCATTCCTGGCTGGCCTGTTGTTGACGCCGCTGTTGGGTATCAGCACCATCAACCAGAGTAACTTCAGTCTGCCCGGTTTGATTGTGTCGTTTATGGGCGCCCTTATTCTGCTGGCAATTGTCAATCTCTTCAGCCGGAAAAGAGTGCGCTAACTGTAACCGTACTACCCGCTCCTGAAGGTTCAAACAAAAACCTCTAGGAGCGGATTGCAAAGAGGTGTAAATATCGGAGGAACAAATGTCAGAGGAACGAATATCACAACGAGAATCAGACCGGGAACGACGCCTCTTTTCGTTTAAGACGACCCAATGGATTTGGGTGGTTCTTGGTTTTGTCGAAGTCATCATTGGGCTGCGGGTTATATTACTGCTAATTGGGGCTAACCCCCAAAGTCCCTTTGCTGCCTTCATTTACAACCTGAGCGCCATTTTCCTGCTTCCCTTTGCAGGGTTGGTAGGCGCCCCTGCGGCCGGTGGGATGGTACTGGAAATCTCTTCCATCATCGCCATGTTGGTATATGCGCTGTTGGCCTGGGGCATTGATCGAATCATCTGGGTGATTTTCTACCGCCCGCGTGTGTAAGGGTTGATGTTACCTACACGACGACCAGCGATCCGGATACTGCCAGGCAACTGACGAACCAGGAACATGTCAACGAGTTGAATTAGGAGACGCACAATGAATAATAACGATGAGCAAAATAAACAAGACGCCAATAATTTAAATGGTTTTTTAGCTGGATTTGTGTTTTTAGGCGGGCTGCTGCTAGGCGGTCTGGCTGGCGCTGGGGCGATGCTGTTGCTGGCGCCGCAATCAGGCAAAAAGACCCGCACCCAAATCCGGCGGAAAGGCAGAGATTTGCGCGTGCAAACAACCGATGCGATAGAAGATAGGGTAGAGCAGGTCCGTGATAAAGCTCACCAGGTCACGTCCAGCATCCACGATCAGGCTGAAGATCTGCAACAGCGCGGTCAGGATGTGGTTGATCACGGAAAAGAGCGTTTGTCTGTGGTTGTTGAAGCCGGGAAAACGGCCGTTAACGGCTCCTGATGAACCGTTTGTAATCAAGGTGGTCCAATCATGCAGTGTAGATTGAACCAACATCGTCCAATAGACAGATAAAGGAGAAACCTCATGTTATGGACTATCATTGTTATTCTATTCATCCTATGGTTGCTTGGCTTTTTGGGGGGGAATATCAACCCAAGACTCCGCACCGGTAATTGGATTCACATCCTGATCGTCATCGTCGTCATCCTGGTCATCTTACAACTGCTTGGGGTGGTTTCATTGTAACACCCTCACGCAGCTAACGGATGCTCCGGCTTTGGCTGTTGCTGTCGTGCTGTAGGCAACATCTGGCGCTTTGTCAATAAAATCTGAGATTAGAGACAGAAGAACCTTCAGCCTCAGTAAAGCGAAATCAAAGATTGCGCAGATAACGCAGAGTAAAAATGTCCTTCCGCGAAACTTGCGCAATCTGTTGATCATTCGATCTACTAAGTCCCTACGAACCTGCAACCTGTAGCCTTTGCCAGCACATCAACTGGAAAGCCGACAAGAGGTTTGTCATTGGAAGTAATACGATGATCTCAGTTAATTATTCACAGGCTGTAGCAGCCGCAGACGGTATTTTGGTGATTGATGACCACCGGGGTATACGTGAAGTGTTGACCGACGTTTTCACCTACAAGTCGGCAGCTCCGCCACTCTCGGCACAGGCACGCGGTTTAACGGGAATATTTTTGCAAATGCAAGCATTACGCTGAATACTGGCGCCAGCCTGATAGGCAGAGCCTTGTCGCTAAATGGGGCAATGACGATGGATACCATCGGCGCCTCCTTACCCATCTCCAACACCTCACTATTCAGGTTCTTCTATCTGCCATTAGCTATGTGGTCATGAAACTCCACACTGACAAAAACAGGCTAATGGGCTGCACAACAGCGCGGCCATGATGTAGTTGACCCACAAAAAAGCGTGGAAACCAGTTGCCAAGTCTTTCAGAGCCGTAAAGACTGGGTAACTCAATTTCGTCAGTGGAGGCAGAATTGATAAATACAGTTGAAGCAGCATCTCGCTCACAGACAGCAGTGTCGGGAAAGGCCATTCTGGTGATTGACGACAATTTCGCCATACGCGAAGGGCTAACCGCTATTCTTTTTGCCCTTTTCCCAGAAGTATCTGTATACACGGCGGCCAACGGGCATTTGGGTATAAAGCTTTTCCAGCAGCAATGGCAGAGCATTAGCTTAGTTCTGCTAGATATGAACATGCCGGTGATGAATGGCGAACAAACTTACGAAAAATTGCAGAAAATTGCGCCCGATGTCAAAGTGATCGTCTCATCGAGTCTGAGCCAGGACGAGGCCAGGGATCGTTTTGGGGAACAAGTGTTACCCACTTTCTTACAGAAACCCTACCCCACAGATACCCTGTTTCATGTCGTCAAGACGGCATTGGCAATAGCATAGCCCGGTACCTTCAGCCCGAATGGGCTAGTACCTCAACTTTAGGATTTTGAGGGGCGCTGAGTGTGGCACGCCCTCGTGCCACACGTTCGCACGAGGGCGTGCGAACTCCTCATTTTTAGAAAGTTACGGTACTAGCTACACGTAGAAGGAGTAAATCATGAGTGAGAATGAAAGCAAAGGCAAGTTACAACAAATATGGCGGAAACTTGGAGCGTGGTTGCGGCAACCGCGCCAAAAGCAGTTGGCCGAAGAAAAGATCGCTGACAACCATGCTGAGATGGTTTGGGCTGATGATGGCGGCAATTTAATTGAACCGTCAGACAGTGAAAAGCCCAAGGATAGTCACGAATAATCTTACGTTAATGGTAACGACAAGGAGGCCGGTGTACGCCGGTAAAAGATGATGCAGCATAAATATGATACCCTTCCTGGTAAACCAATTTCCCTCTGGCTGGACACGACACCCCAAACGAATTTCCCTTCTTTGCGAGATAACGTATATGTGGATGTGGCTATCGTCGGCGGCGGCATCGTGGGCCTGACAGCCGCTACGCTGCTTAAAGAGCAGGGGAAAACAGTGGCTGTGCTGGAAGCAAAACGTATCGTTGAAGGCGTAAGCGGCAATACCACCGCCAAAATAACCTCCCTGCACACCCTGATTTATGCTTATCTCATCCAGCATTTTGGAAAAGAAAAAGCGCAAATCTACGCGGATGCCAACGAGACTGCTATCCAACAAATAGCCAATTTCGTCCAGGATAAACAAATCGACTGCGAGTTTAGACGCACCGCCGCTTATACCTATGCGGCGTCCGACGAGGAAGTAGGCAAAATCCATGATGAGGTAGACGCAGCTTTAAAACTGGGGCTGCCAGCCTCGTTCACCGAGGAAACGCCGCTGCCTTTTCCGGTTAAAGCAGCCATACGCTTTGACAATCAGGCGCAATTTCATCCGCGCCAATACTTGTTAGCGCTCGCCCGAGATATCCCTGGCGACGGCAGTCATATTTTTGAAGATACCCAGGTTTTGGATGTTTCAGATGATGACCCCTGTGTTGTCACCACAAATCGGGGAACCATTCACGCCGCTGCCGTCATTGTTGCCAGCCACTTCCCGTTTAATGACAAAGTTCTATATGCCACCCGGCTGAAAGCACATCGTTCCTATGTTTTGGCTGCCCGGCTGGCAGACCCAGTACCGCAGGGCATGTTTATCGCCACCGATTCAGCTCATACATTGCGCAATCATTCCGGAGCTGACGGTGAATTTCTATTAGTGGGGGGTGAAGGGCATATCCCCGGACAGGTCAACGATACGATAGAACGTTACCAACGGGTTGAGCAGTGGGCGCGTGAACATTTCAATGTGGAATCTATCGTGTATCGCTGGTCTACACAGGACAATCAAAGCCTGGATCGGCTGCCGTATGTGGGCCGTTACTCGCCCACCTCGCACCATGTTTACGTGGCTGCCGGTTTTGGCGGTTGGGGCATGACAAACAGCATGGTCGCGGGAATGCTCCTGCGCGATCTGATCTTGGAACGAGAAAATCCTTGGGCTGAGCTTTACGACCCGAACCGCATTAATCTGGAGAGTGTGCCCGAATTTGTCAAACAGTCGGCGCAAGTGGCTAAACATTTTGTGGGAGATCGCCTGACAGTGACCGATTCTG
>JAWOGU010000285.1:0-3024 GCA_046496595.1 Chloroflexota bacterium | reverse complement strand
AAATCATCTTGACCTGGCTCGATTTCAACGCCATAACTGTCACGAATACGAAACCATTTTTTAGATATTTCAGCGACTTTGTCACGTCCTTCCCCAATGGTGTATTCATGATCAAAAATATTCCCTTGTACCTCAAGATCGGGACCACCTTTGATATTAACTGTAAACCGATCTCGGACAGGGGAAATAAGCGCCTTCTTGACCATGGCGACGTTTTTACCATGTGCATCCTCGACTTCCATGCTGTCTTTGACGCGCAGTTTTCGTTCCTGGATTTGATAGAGGGTGTTGCCGTGGGCATCTTCAAAGTTCAGCGTTTGCCGAACGCGCAGCGCCTTGCCATCTATTTTGTAGACCTTCTGGCCGTGTTCATTTTCGATCCAGAAGTCGTCCCCAATGGACACCATTTTCTCACGCATCTGGTAGCGGTTGTTGCCGCTCCCGCGACGGTCTGGTCCGCGATCCTCGCGTCTTTCTTGTCGTTCATCTCGTCTACCGATTGGCATTTCTACCTTCCTTATTTTATGGGATATAGGTGATTTATCTTCTTCTCTGGTAAGAATAAATCATCAATTCATCCTTACTTCCGATTGAAATTTAAATTTCACCGGATACCGATTGATAATTCTAAAATCTTAAAAAACCTTGCTCATTTGTGATGTGCTTCAAGAGCCGCCAGACAATGACGCATCTGAGGCGACCCCCTCGCTGCGTGCGCCCATCCGTTTCGCCGTGGGAATTAAAATGAGCGGCAAGACGATGGAGCCTACCAGGATAAATGGCAGGGTCATGGTGCCAGAAAAGTTGATCGTCGTCACCAGAATGGCGGCGGCGACGTTGCGCTGGGCTGTGCCTAAGGCTAAGACGTTGCGCACGGCCGTTTCCCGCCCGCCCAGCACAAAACCAATCAACAGCGACCCTGCCACAAACAAAAACAATGCCAGAAAACCCCACGAGCCAATCAGGCTGAGAATGTTAGAGATGTTCAGCCCTAACCCCGTCACCAGCATGAACAACAGGGCCACGCCCGACATCTTGTTCAACGTCGCCGCCCATTCCTGCGCACTGTCGGCGGCGTGTGAGCGGTACAACAAGCCCAGAATGATGGGGAGGAGCATGGTCACAATCAGCGATTTGGCGATATCCCAGGCATTCACCGCCACTCCCGGCAGCAGCAAAGGCAGGACAAGCGGCACATAGAAGATAGTCACCACCATCAGCAAAAACATCAGCCCGACGCCTAGCGAGAGATCCCCTTTCGCTGCCTGCACTTCCTTCACCAGAAATGGCGCGCCGGCCACGGTGGACAGGACGATCAGGCCGATTGCCAACGCCTCATCCAGCGGCAGGAGCAGGGTGATGCCATAAGCCAGCAGCGGCACAAGGACAAAGTTTGCCAGCAGCGCCAGAACCACCAGCCGCACATTTTTCAACGGTTGGGCAATCTGGGCTACGGTCAGGCTCAGCCCCGTCGCCAGCATACTGCCTACCACAAACAACAAGCCGGCCAGGGTGGCAATGGCCGAAAAGAGGGTTTCAATAGTCATCGGTTCCTACCTAATGGGCGGCAAACGGCCGTTTGCCGCCCAACTTCAATACACAGTGATGGATGTTTGGTGGCGGACAGTTACGGCGCGGCTCCGCCATTGCTAAACAGCAGGCTTTGTGCCCCACCGGCCGTTTGCAATTTCAGGCCGCCCGCGCCATCCGGGCCGCCGGCCGCCACTTGCTCCAGCAAGGTCAGGAATTGCTGATCCATAGAGGGCTGATCGCAGGCCGCCATGACATCGGGCGTGACAACAATCGTGAAGCCATTGGCCTGTGAATAGGTGCCGCTGAAGGTGTTGCAATCAGCCAGCCCGGTCGTTGTGCCGTCATCACGGAAGGTAATGGTGTACTTGTTCGGGTCATCCACTCGTGTGCTGCCAGCCACCGTATCGTTGAGTGTTTGCCATTTCCAGACGATATTGGTGATTGAATTGGGATCGCTGGTCGTAGAATCGTTCGTCGTGGGTGCGCTGGCTGTAGGGGTGGGTACCGCCGCTGTGGTGCAGCCTGCCAGTACAAATAGTGACAAGATCAACACTAAAGCAATGAGAATCTTCTTCATGTTCAGCTCCATTAAGTTCTGGTACGGTTTATATTTAACAAAACGTGCCTGACATTTTGCCGGTGATGCGTGAAACATGATGCATAATGGCTTTCGGCTAAAATCATCACGAATCACGCATCACACTTTTGTGCTTAACCTTCAGTTGTTGAACCGGGATAGCCGGCCGGAATATAGTTACGATTGGCGTAACCGGCGCTGCCAAGAGTAGCCAGATCCATGACGACAGCCAGGCCGATCCACAACCAATCCAGCCCGGAAAGCCCGCCGACGGAGGAGGATTGCAGCAGGACATACATCAGCGTGGTAAATGGCAGGAACAAAAAGCCGATGCAGGGTACCAGGAACGACCCGAACATGGAATCCATGACCACGGGGCGGGCAAACCAAAACATCAGCAGCATAATACGCGAAAAACCGGCTATGAATCCTGTTAAGCAACCTGTGGTATTTTGTCTCATTTTGATTATCTCCTTTGGGTTGAAGATTGAAGGCTTCAATCTTCTGCTTTCTTGATATCTCTCTTCAGGTTAAATCTTTGCGTTATCCGCCTGTTCTGGAGCTTTGGCTGCGGCGGTCATCACTTCACTTCTTCATCACTATCTTTTCGCTGGCTTTAGTCCGCTCCCTGGTTTCAGTTATGGCAGCAGGAGAACAGATCTCTTGTTTGTACTAATTTAATGGTACAGAAATGGCGAGTGGCGTGATAGGGCTAAAAAGATGTAATAAAGTTGTACTGCCCATTCACAATTCACCAGCCACCTATCTTAAGGGCTTTCCAGGCAGTCAAATGCAAAACGGCCGTTCCCACCCCATGCACAACAGTCAATGGAGAACAGACAGCGATCAATGAATAACGGCCGTTTTCCACATCTGTCAGGTATAATCACCGCCTATGGCACGATTGACATCTC
>JAWOGU010000279.1:0-16110 GCA_046496595.1 Chloroflexota bacterium | reverse complement strand
GGCGAGCACGTCGACCTCGATCGCCCCGTCGCCGTCAAGGTGCTTGGCCAGCCCTTCCTGGCCGCCGACCTAGACGACCTCGCCCGCCGCTTCATACCGGTGCAAGTCTTGTGGGTGCAAATTACTGGACAGTGGCCAGCGTAGGCTGCTGCAAAACCTGGCGAATAAGGTGGCACATGCCGCCTCGACCTGCCCCGAATCAATCTGGGGCGCAGAAGGAGACGATCGAATGGCAAACATCGAGCAAGACCGGATCAAATTGAGACTACTCGAGGCGCAATCCTCTGCGCTGCGAACGGAGATCCAGATCGCGTCCATGCCGGATCGGAAGGCCCAACTGGAGGCCGAGATCGCGAAGCTGCCGGAAACGGAAGCTCAGCTGGTGCAAGCAAGGCGTCTCTTCTGGGTGCCCAGGACAACCTGGTGGTCATCGGTTCTACGGGTGTATCAGGCATGATTGAAGATGAGAGATTGGAGATTTAACGGTCTTCAATCTCTTTTTTGTTTGGGCAAGGTGGCAGAGTTGCAAAGTGGCAGGGTGGCAAAACCTATCACTCCATCACCTCCACACCCCCATCACCTCTACACCATGCAACTCTGCATCTTTTATGAACACTTTTTCTAAACGGACAACGGCCGTTCTCATCATAATTTTGCTCGTCATTGGCGCTGCCAGCCTGGGTTCGGCGGTGTTTTTGGCGGCAAATGGGGAGGAAACGGCCGTTCCACCCACCCCAACCCGCGATAGTCCGGCGCTGGCAGCGGCCACGGCCACTGTTTTTGCCACCCGCCTCGACGTTCAGCAAATCACGGTGCAAATCGGGAACCACGTGCAGGTGTACGGCACCACCCAGACCACGTTGGGCGATTTCCTGGCGGAAGCGGGCATACCGGTGGGTGTGGCTGATCAGATTGAGGTAAACGGCCGTTTAATCCCCCGTGTTGAGCTGTACGATACGCCTCTGCCGGCAGAAGTGTCCCTACAGCCGCCGCCAACCGTCACAGCGCCAATGCCTACCGCGACGGCGGAAACGGCCGTTTATACCATCCTGGTGGACGGCGCTGCCCAAACCATCCAGAGCAGCCTCACCAACCCACTGGAGATTGTGGCTGAAGCCGGTATTGCACTGAATGAGTTAGACACCACGCGACCGGGTCCGGAAACGGCCGTTTCGCCCGGCAGCGCCATCGAAGTCATCCGCGTCAGCGAGCAAATCATCCTCGAAGACGAAGTCATCCCCTACGAAACGCTTTGGCAGCCCAACGATCAGATGGACCTGGATACGCGGGAGCAAGTCAGTATGGGTACGCCCGGACTGGCCCGCAAACAAATCACCATTCGCCTGGAAAACGGCGTGGAAGTCAGCCGGACACAAACCGCCTCTTGGATTGAGCAAGAAGCGGTGAACGAAGTGACGGCCTATGGCACACGCATTAATTTGGGTGTGGTGCAAACGGAGCAGGGGCCGCGGGAATATTGGCGCGTGGTTAAAATGCGGGTCACGTCCTACACAGCCGCCAGTTCCGGCAAAGCGCCAACGCATCCGGGGTATGGTATTACAGCCAGTGGTCTGCCGGCGGGTAAAGGGGTGGTGGCGATTGACCCGAATGTGGTGCCTTTTCAGTCGGAGGTGTTTGTGCCGGGGTATGGGGTCGCCATTGCCGGGGATACCGGCGGCGGCATCCGCGGGCGCTGGCTTGACCTGGGCTGGGACGAAGACAACTATGAATCCTGGACCGGTCACGTGGACGTGTATTACCTGACGCCCGTGCCCCCGCCGGAGAAAATCAACTACCTGCTGCCGTCTGTCGTGCCCTGATGACTGACTGTTATGACTGTAAAAATGGGTTCCACTGCTTTTCCTGGCCGATAGTGGTGGCGGGACCGTGGCCGGAGAGAACGGCCGTTTCGTCCGGCAGCGGCAGCAGTTTTTCTCGGATGGAACGCAGCAGCAGGTCATAGTCCCCACCCGGCAGGTCGGTGCGCCCAATGCTTTGCTGAAACAACACGTCCCCGGAAAACACAGCCCCTTCTTGTGCCAGATAAAAGCTCACGTGACCGGGCGCGTGACCCGGCGTAAACAACACTTCCAGTTCTAATTTGCCCACGGTGATGATCTCGCCCGGCGTGAGCATGATATCGGCGGGAGGCGGTGGGGCCATGCGGATTTGCCAGTTCAGGGCGCTGAGGAAGGCGTCGCCGAGCATGGGCACGGCTTCGGGATGGATGTAGATGGGGGCGCCCGTCTCCTGTTTGAGTTCGGCCAGACCACCGACGTGGTCGAAGTGGCTGTGGGTGATGAGGATATGGGTGATATTAAAGCCCTGGTCTGTGGCGGTGGCTGCCAGGGAACGGCCGTTCCAGGACGGGTCAATAATGGCAGCGGCGCCGGTTTCATCGCAGCCCAGCAGGTAGCTGTTCGTCTGTAACGGTCCGAGTGGAATTTGTAAAATGGTAGCCATATTTCCTCGATTTGGCGTTTGAGATTGGTCCAATCTAGTATCCGTAACCCGAAGTCCGTATGCCATTATCCGACGGATTTTCCAGAGGTAGATCCTTCGGATTACGGCACACGGATTACCGCATACGGGTACTAGTTCTGAACGGTTGGCGTAACCGTGGGCGGCGGCAGGGTGGCAGTCGGCGTAGGCGTGGGCACAGCCCCTTCCCACATAAAATAGCGGTCGGCGCTGCTGCGCCCGCCGTAGGAGTAAAGCGGCAGGCCGTCCGCCCGGAAGTCTGTCACTTTGACAATGCTGACGCGCCAGCGCATCTGGTGCGTCTCCGGCACAGGCGGTCGCCAGGTGGAGGGCACGCGGAAGGCGTTGTCGCGGGTAAAACCGCGCCAGGGGGCGGCGTTTACTTCGGTTATATCTGTCACTTCGACCATGTACCACTCGTCGGCGGCCAAATCTTTCACCGCCGCCCACTGCAGGGTCAGCACGCCATCCGGCGGCTCCACCACCGAGTCCGGCGCCGGGTAGAGCAAATGGGGTCCGGGCGGCTGAGGCGTTAGCGAAGGCGTGGGCGAGGGTCCGGCGGTGGGCTGCAAGGTCGCGCCATAGACGATGACCGGCAGACAGATGGTGTCGCCGGGTTGGATGACAGACTCGCTGGTGAGCCGGTTCACGAGTAAAAACAGGTCATAGTCCAGGTCGGCGCGGGCGGCGATGGCGTTGAGCGAGTCGCCCGCCACCACCTCATAGCGGCGGCAGTCGGTGGGGTCGGCGATGACCAGTTCGCCGTTGACTTCCATGCCGACCGGCGCCAGCGGGGGGGTAGGCGTAGGCCAGGGAATGAGCACTGTCTGTCCGGCGATAATCGAAGAGTTTTGCGTCATCTCGTTCGTTTCCAGGATGGAATCGAGGGAGATGCGGTATTGCAGCGCCAGGCCAAAGAGGGTATCGCCGACAGTGATGGTGTGTTGGCGCGGCGGTTCGGGGGCGATAGTTTCTGTGGGGACAGGCGTTTCGGCTGGCGTGGCGGTGAAGCGCGGGGTGTCGCTGGGAAACAGCGTCCACGTGGGCGTGGCGGTGAGAGTAGGCGGGGCAGGCGTTTCGGTGACGGCAAAAGCAAACGCCATGTTGGGGTCACGGTACTGCACCACCAGGATACCTAAAATGAAGATGATGACGGCGAAAACGGCCGTTAACCACGTAACCGCCGAGGAGTGCTTTTCGCGCATAACCGCTTGGAATACGTCAGGCACGGGCGCGGGCGGCGGCACGGGTTCAGCTACGTGGACAAAGGTGATGTCGGGCAGTTCCGGTTCGGGCGTTTCGGCGGGTATTTCTGCGAGGACTTCTGCGGCGGGAACGGCCGTTTCCTCAATCATTTCCGGTTCGGATTCCGGTTCGGGAGGCAGGGCAGCGGGTAACGGCCGTTCTGGCTGCACCGCCCCGCACATTAAACACCGTTTCGCATCAACCGCCACCACACTGTCACAAACAGGACAGCGATAGACAGGTTCCGCGGCTGATGGTTCGTCTCGTTCACTCATGCCGCTCACGTCTACTCCTGGCTCATCGGAGCCAACCAAAGCGAGGCATTATACCCAAAGCGCACAGGGGGCACAATAAGGGCCGTTTAATGCTCATACAGGCTTAAAAAGTGTGGAGGTGTGGAGGTGAGCAGGTGATGGTAAACAAGCCACTTTCTTCCGCTTTCCTGCCCTTCGACAAGCTCAGGGCACGTCCTTCATCCTTCATCCTTCTTAATATGTCAGGCTGCTGCCGCCGATAAACTCGCGCAGCACCGAATCTGACGGGACCGGCGAATCATCAGCCACCGGCGTAATGGCCTCCAGCATCCGGTAGACCCGCTCCGCCCGTATCCGGGCATCCTCGCGCAGCGGATCGCCGGCATACTCCTGCCGCCAGCGGTCAAAATCGGCCAGAAGGCGCGTCCGGTACAGCGGCAGTTCATATGGCATGGCGCTGTTGATGATGAAATCGGCCGTCGTAGCATAAGGGATGATGTGGCGCAGTTCGCTGGAACGCACGTAATGCCAGTGCTCCAACGTCATTTGTGGTTTATACGCGCGGTGCGAGGCGTCGCGCAGCATCCGCCGGATGAGGCGCAAATCCGTCCAGCGCAAATAACCGTCTGGCCCGCGCATTTGCAGCAGCGGTTCCAGATACAGCTTAAATTTCTTCGGCGCCGGCACCCCCTCTGTCATCGGCGGATACAAACCATGCAAACTGTCGATCAGCAGAATTTCGTTCTTTTGCAGCCCCAACGGCGTTTGCTCCAGATAGCGCGTTCCCGTCTTAAAATCATAAAATGGAATCAGGATCTCTTCACCCCTGATCAAACGCCCCAAATGCTGGTTGATCAGGGGCAAATCCAGCGCCTGCGGCGTTTCAAAGTCATAGTCGCCAAACTCATCTTTGGGATGCATGTCCAGGTTAAAAAAGTAGTTATCCACGTTTAAGGTCACAAACTTCAAACCCACTTTACTCAAACGCTGCTCCAGCTTAATGGTCGTCGTCGTTTTGCCGGAAGACGAGGGACCGGTAATGAGCACCATGCGCAGCGCATCCGCCCGTTCCGCAATCAGTTCGGCGGCGGTGTCCACGTCATCTTCATAGGCGGCTTCCGATTCATGCACAATCTGCGGAAATTCACCGTTGGCAATACGCTCGTTCAGGCGGTAAACGGAGTGAAGATTGCGCCGCACGGCCCAATCCAGCACCCGCCAGATTTTGGCCCAGGGGATATTTTCAGAGGGCCGCGACGCTTTTTTAGCCGACTCCTGCCGCCGCCGGTTCTGCTCGTCCCGGTAGAGGATGTACCCTTTTGCTACCATGGCATGTCCATTTTCGATGAGGACTTTTTCCACGATATCTTGAATTTCTTCAATGTGCGGCGCGTGTCCCGGCGGGCACGTTTGTGCCAGGAGCAGCACAACCTGATCCGATAACCACTGCGCCCGGTCTTTGTCCCGCCCACCAACGGCTACCGCCGCCCGGTAAATGGCGTTGGTAATCCTGTCTTGATTGAAGGGCACAATCGCCCCGCTGCGTTTGATCACATGTGTTAGTTCGCCCATCATTACACTCCTTTACAATTGACGATTTTCTACCTTCCAACAGTTTACACTATCCTGCAAATCTCTCTAGTGACAGATGACTTGGCTCCGTGGTGATGAAAATCACTGGCACTCCCGACCTTTACCCCTTATGCTTGATAGGTATGAAAAAGCAGACAGACATCGTCAAAGAAGGGGATGGCAAACCGGAAAATGCCTACTGGTGGCGGGGGCGTGAAGACACTGCTTGCAAAACTGCCGATCTTAAACCTGGGAATATGTGTCCAGCCTGCCGGGATGGCGTCTTGGCATATGATACAATGTTTATGTTAACTTGCGTCCGCTGCGGCAAAACGGCCGAAAGCGGCGCATTTACTTGATAAGCGGCAAAGCGGAGGCGTGACCTCCCGCAAAACAAAGATGAAGAATAAAGATTGCCAAGCGTGACCCAATCATTAATCTTCAATCTTTGATCTTTACTTTGAACAACAAGGAGATAAGAATGGACGCAAAAGTAACCTGGCATGAGGGCTTACGTTTAACGGGCATCGCGGACAGCGGTCATGAAATTACGCTGGACAGCGACGCCAGTGTGGGCGGCAATGATTTGGGAGCGCGCCCTTTGGAGTTGATGCTGCTCAGTCTGGCAGGCTGCACGGCAATGGATGTGATTTCGATTCTGAGAAAGAAGCGGCAGGAGGTGACCGCGTTTGAGGTGAAAACCCACGCGGAACGGGCAGACACGCACCCCAAGGTGTTCACGGCCGTTTCTGTCACCTACCTCATTACCGGCCATAACATCGATCCGAAAGCGGTGGAACGGGCCATTGAACTCTCAGAAACATCCTACTGCCCGGCGCAGGCCATGCTGGCTAAGGCCGTGCCCATCAGCCACACTTACGAAATCATCGAAGCAGGATGAGCAGGGCGGTTCGCGAACCACCCCTACAAAACGGCCGTTTCCATTCCAGGAACGGCCGTTTTTTATTACCGCCATCAGCCTTAACCAAAACAAGTTGCTTGATTTATATTATTAACTAAATTTGCGTATATGTTTGCGTTTGTTAACCATTTTTGCTTTCTGAGATATGACATTCGTCATAGTCATAGGGTTATTTTGTCACTATCGCAACTTTGCCATTTCCATGATAATATCTATATTGAGGGTCGTTTTTGTGGATAACGGCCGTTTTACTTTCAAACTTGGTGATTATACAGGTAGGTTCCCTGAGCTTGTCGAAGGGAACCGGGCTTCGACAAGACTTCGGCGTGAGCTCAGTCGAACGCTCAGCCCTCGTCTGGCTGTATAGACACCAAATTTATTTTCCCGGTACGCAAATTAACAATCCAATCCCACTTGAATCCGAACGGCCTCCCACCCGTTCAGATCACCCACTATTTCCTGAACGCGAACCGCAAGCAAGTAGCGGGTAGCGAGTGGCGGGTAGCAAGTCACCCGCCGCCCGCCACCTTAAAAGGAGATTCCCACAATGGCACATGGTCGAATTATTATCGATGCTGAACGATGCAAAGGCTGCGAACTTTGCCGTGAAGCCTGTCCGCCACATGTGATCAGCCTGTCCACCACCCACAACACCAAAGGCTACCGCCCCGTCGTCTTACTAGACCCCAGCCATGAATGCACCGGCTGCTCCCTCTGCGCCACCGTCTGCCCCGACGCCTGCATCACCGTCTTCCGCGAATCCGTGCCCAAACCACAGCGCAAACAACCTGCTCTACCCGGATACGCCACCCCGCTCGCCGCCTGACGCCATCCGCATAAACGCAATTTATCCCCTTGCGTCTTTGCGCCTCTGCGTTAAAAGATTTTTTGAAGGAGATGCCGCATGACAAAAGAATTACTCAAAGGCAACGTCGCCATCGCCGAAGCCGCCGTTCGCGCTGGCTGCGAAGCTTATTTTGGTTATCCCATCACCCCCCAAACAGAACTACTCGAACATATGGCAAAACGCATGCCCGAACTGGGCCGCGTTTTCCTCCAGGCCGAATCGGAAGTGGCGGCTGTAAACATGGTTTACGGCGCGGCGTCTGCCGGAGTGCGCGTTATGACCTCTTCCAGCAGCCCCGGCATCAGCCTGATGCAGGAGGGTTTTAGCTATATCGCCGGTTCAGAAGTGCCCGCCGTTGTGGTGGATGTGATGCGCGGCGGTCCGGGCCTGGGCAACATCCAGCCCAGCCAGGCAGACTATAATCAGGTGGTCAAACAAGCCGGACACGGCGACTTCCACCCCATTGTCCTGGCTCCCGCCACCATTCAGGAAGCCGTTGACTTGATGGTCCTATCCTTTGATCTGGCGGAAAAATATCGCACACTCGTTTTTCTGGTTCTGGATGGCGCTATTGGGCAGATGATGGAACCCGCCGAACTGCCGCCCATGCAAGAAGGGAAAAGGAAACGGCCGTTTTGGGCGCTCACCAGTCAGGAAACCCGGCGTACCAACGGAGATCTGCCCGAGAAAAACGTCATCACCTCCATCCACATGAGCGGTGAGGAGCTGCATGAATTCAACCTGCACCTCCAGCACAAACTGGCCGACATCGAAGCCAACGAAGTTCGTTATGAAGACATGGAAACCGAGGATGCCGAAATCATAATTGTGGCTTTTGGTACGGCTGGGCGGGTGGCGAAAACGGCCGTTCATAACCTGCGCGCTCAAGGCGTGCCCGTCGGACTGCACCGGCCCATCACCCTCTGGCCCTTCCCGGAAAAAAGGCTGCACGACCTGTCTCACCGCGTTAAAGCCTTTCTCGTCGTTGAAATGAACGCCGGACAAATGCTCCACGACGTGCGCGAAGCCGTAGGCCGCAATGTTCCTGTCGAATTCCTGGGCCGCATGGGTGGACTCATTCCCTTCCCCAACGAAATCGAAGAAGAAGTCCATACCCTCTGGCGGCGCACCGAAGTCTTGGAAATGCACCGGCCGTAATCAATAAATTAATTGTTGAATTGTTGAACTGCTTAATGGTTAATGAGGTCATCGGCAAAGCCAGTAAACCATCAACAATTCGGCAATTACGGAGGAAATAAATGATTGATTTCCCATTATCCACTGAACCCATTACCGAAAATCTGGTCTACGAACGGCCGCACAGCCTGGAAGAAGGCTACACCCACTACTGCCCCGGCTGCACCCACGGCGTCGCCCATCGTCTGGTCGCCGAAGTGATCGATGAACTGGATATTCAAGAACGCACCATCCTGGTGGCGCCGGTTGGCTGCGCTGTCTTCGCCTATAACTACTTCAACGTAGACGCCGCCGAAGCCGCCCACGGCCGCGCCCCGGCTATGGCTACCGGCATCAAACGGGTCAACCCGGACAGCATCGTCTTCACCTACCAGGGCGACGGCGACCTGGCTTCCATTGGCATCGCCGAAGCGCTGCACGCCGCCATACGCGGCGAAAACATCACCGTCATCTTTGTCAACAACGCTATCTACGGCATGACCGGCGGCCAAATGGCGCCCACCTCTCTCATCGGTCAGATAACAACTTCCTCACCCACCGGCAGAGACGCCGTGATGACCGGCAACCCGATGCACATCGCCGAGATGATGGCCCCGCTGCCCGGCGTCGTCTACTCCGTGCGCCGCAGTTTGCACGACGCCCGCCACGTCATCCAGGCTAAAAATGCCATCCGCACCGCCTTCCAGGCCCAAATGCTCGGCCTCGGCTTCAGCATTGTCGAACTGCTCTCCACCTGCCCCACCAACTGGAAAATGACCCCCCTCGATGCCGCCCACTGGGTGCGCGACGAGATGGTACCCGTTTATCCTCTGGGTGATTATAAAGTGGCAGAGCCATTGCAGAAAAGACGTGATCGTTGATGAATTATGAGATGCGTGATACGTGATGCGTGAGGATTGTTTTCTCACGCATCACGCATCACGCTAAAAAGGAGTCCAACATGACTTGTCCCTGGGAACGGCGATTTGCACAACGAATGCAGGGTATGGGCAGCTCGATGATTCGAGAACTGCTGAAGCTGACGCAGCAGCCTGACATTATTTCATTTGCCGGCGGCTTGCCGGCGCCAGAGGTATTTCCCGTGGAGCGGTTTGAACAGGCGACTCAGCGAGTGCTGGCAGCGCACGGGGCAGAGGCACTGCAATATTCCACCACGGAAGGCTATCTGCCGCTGCGGGAATATATTGTTAACAAGATGGGGCGCTATGGCATCAACGCCACCCCGGCCAATATTCTGATCACCAGCGGCGCTCAACAGGCTCTGGATATTATCGGCAAGGTGATGCTGGATCCGGGCGACGTGATTTTGACGGAACAGCCTACTTATCTGGGCGCTTTGCAAGCCTGGACCTCTTACCAGGCCGATTATGTGACCGTACCGATTGACGAAGACGGCATGGTCCTGGACGAGCGATTCGTCGAGGCGCTGCGGGCTGGCCCCAAGTTCATGTATATCCTGCCTAATTTCCAGAACCCGGCCGGCGTCACCATGTCGCTGGAACGGCGCATGAAACTGGTGCAAATTGCCGATTATTACGGCATTCCGATTGTAGAAGACGATCCGTATGGCGATCTGCGCTATGAAGGCGAGCATTTGCCCCCGCTGGTAGTACTAGACGCGGAATATCAAGAAAACAATATGCCAGATTGCAACGATCAGGGATTGTACAAGGGCAATATTATCTACCTGGGCACGTTTTCCAAAACGCTGGCGCCCGGTTTGCGTCTGGGCTGGATTCTGGCTCCGGAAATTGTGCTGCAGAAATGTGTCATGGCTAAACAAGGCATGGATTTACATACCAGCACCTTCACGCAAATGGTGGCGTATGAAGTGGCGCAAGACAATTTCCTGGATGAACACAAACACCGCATTCGCCAGGTTTACAAGGAACGGCGGGATGTGATGCTGGCAGCCATGAGTGAACATTTTCCACTGGGCGTCCATTGGACGCGGCCTTCTGGCGGGTTATTTTTGTGGGTGACGCTGCCGGAATGGATGGACGCTGCCGACCTGTTGAAAACCGCCATCGAATACAAAGTAGCATTTGTGCCCGGTTCTGCTTTCCATGCGAATGCCGCTGAGGGCATAGGCCACAACACCTGTCGTCTGAATTTCTCCAATGCCACTCCGGACATGATTGAGGAAGGTATTAAGCGGTTGGGCATGGTGCTGACGATGGCGATTGATAAACACAAAGCAGAAGAGCTAATCATGGCTTAAGAGGTAGAGAGTAGAGGGTAGAGATAGAGTTTAGAGTGTAGAGATAGAGATTGTACCTATGAAAACCCTCTATCTCTACACTCTATCTCTTCACTCACTTCAAAGGATGAACTATGGAAACTTCAATTGTAATTGCCGGGTTTGGTGGGCAGGGGGTGTTGTTTGCCGGGCAGCTTTTAGCGTATGCGGGCATGGATAACGGCAAACATGTGACCTGGATTCCCTCATATGGGCCGGAGATGCGCGGCGGCACGGCAAACTGCACGGTTATTGTGAGTGATGAGCCGGTGGGCGCGCCCGTTGTGGCCAAACCGGATGTGGCAGTGGTGTTTAATTTGCCATCGTTTGAAAAGTATGAAGGGCTGGTGAAGCCGGGCGGTCTGCTGGTGGTGAACAGTTCGCTGATTCAGGCTGAATGTTTGCGCGACGACATTGAGGTCGTGGCGACGCCGGCTAACGAGATTGCGGAACAGCTTGGTTCGGTAAAGATGATGAATATGGCGGCGATTGGGGCGTTGCTGGCAAAACGGCCGTTTCTCACCCTCGCCCAGGTTCAGCAAGCGCTGCAAGATCATCTGCCCGCCGGTAAAGCCAATCTTCTGAAAGCCAACGGGCAGGTCTTGCAAAAAGGGTACGACAGCGTCCAGCCCATATCTGTCTAAAAACCCTTCCCTCCATTTTACACCCCTCACAAACGCCGGAGAGACAGCATCTCCGGCGTTTGCCTGTCCCCTGAAACTTTCGTAAGGTCCTTCCGTATAGGCAGGCATACAAATCAGGAAAACGATTCGCATTTGGAGGCAATATGAGCGACAACATATCCCAATTAAAAGATGAAGAAAAAGAAAAGTTCATCGAAATCGAAAAGGATGATCTGGCTTACGGCAGCAGTTTTGATCCGGTCACGACGTCAGAAGAGTGCGCGCCGGGTTTCAACAAAAACTGGGCCGCCGGCGTCATCTTAATTGCCATCGGTCTTATCTTTCTGGCGACGAATGTGGTCGGTTTTGAGCTGAACAACTGGTGGGCGCTGTTTATTTTGATACCGGCCGTGTCTAATTTTAGCAGCGCGTATTACAACTATAAGAAAAACGGCCGTTTAGATAAATCAGGCCGCGGTTCCATCATTGGCGGTCTGATCACGTCACTGATTGCTTTTACTTTTTTGTTTGGCTGGGACTGGGGCGTTATCTGGCCCTTGTTCTTGATTATTGGCGGCCTGGGCGCTCTGCTGGGCGGCTGGTTTGAGTAACGACTAATCCCCACCTGCGAATGTAACGGTAGCTAGAAACCGGGCGCCTGCTCTTTTCCTCCCCACAGGCGTCCGGTTTCTTTTTTAAGGAAATGCGGGATTGGATAAAAAAGTGGCGAGTTTGCTCCTGAAAAAGCAAACTCGCCACGATCATACATTTCTACCGGAACTTAAATAGCAGTACGCCCTGAGAGACTCGAACTCCCGACCTTCTGGTTCGTAGCCAACTTCGTGACTATACGAAGTTTACTTAGGGCATCCTAAATTGCAATAGCATCAATTGTATCCTGATAATCCTGATTATAATAGTGATGCATCACAGTTTCAACATTAATATTTAAAACGCTTGCGGCTACTCGGGGATTAAAGTCATCTGTGACCTTGGTTCCCTTCAAATGCCGTATCGAATGGGTGCGATACACAGGAATACCATACTCTTTTGACCGCCGCTGAAATATATGCGTAAAACCGTTTGTAGTCAACGGTTCTCCGCTTTTTAATCCCCCCAACCCCACAAAAACAAAATTTGTCGAACCTTTTGGCCGGATTTCCACCCAAAGGTTGTAAATAGCCGCTGTGTACTCAGTGAATTGCAGATCTGCAAAGCCTGTTTTACCGTGAGATTTAGCCACGTAAACAACTTTCCCGTTTCTAGCCATTTGGGGATGCTTTAATGCAGACCTCATGGCATGGGTAGTCACCGTAGCCAATTCATTGAGGCGTTTCCCAGATTCCAAAGCCAGGCGATAAGCAAGGAGATCACGAACAACGTGCCTTAATTTCAGCTTACTTTTGCCGCTAGTCTGTCTTGAAAGTACATAAATCTGGTTTTGTAATCCGGAAATTACTTTATCGAGATCTTTTTCATTCGCTGCTTTATATCTGGCACTGGTACGGCGCTGTGGACGTAGATGACGTGCCGGTGACACTTCCAGAGGAATAGATGGATTTTGCACGCACCAATTGAAAAATCTCTTCATCGTCTGCTTATATGATTCGACGGATGAACAGCTTAACCTCATTTGCAGCTCTTCAACCCAATCGTCAATGTCTTTTGACGCAATATCTTGGATGGGTGTATTTCTATGCTGGGAACAAAACGGGTAAAGCCGATATTGGTCAATGGCAATAGTAGCTTTTTTGACCCCACGACTTATAAAAAGATCGAGAGCCGACAACGGATCGATTTTGACACACTTAAAGAAAGAAGTAGTTAAGTCT
The DNA here is from genome assembly GCA_046496595.1 of Chloroflexota bacterium. Lineage (GTDB taxonomy): Bacteria > Chloroflexota > Anaerolineae > Promineifilales > Promineifilaceae. The sequence goes on along the minus strand of JAWOGU010000279.1, from coordinate 2,898 downwards.
TGGTTTTCTCCAATCATGTGAATACTCCAGCCTGTTTAGTTTGGCGTTAACAGCTCCCCAGCTGGACGTACCTTGATGACGACGGCCACCACCCTCCCCTTATAAAGGTGGTGGTCGTCTATTTTTCTAGCCCGCAGTGTAAAACAAATTTGGGTTGAATATCAAGGGGGATTCTCAAGTCACGAGTTGTCGTCGTGCTCCGCAGCTTCCCTTTTTCGCCCGTCTTTTCCTTTCCTTCCTGAAAGGCGCGCAACTTTACCCTTTCCTATACGAAAGTCAATAAAACTATTTTCCTATACCGAATCATAAAGGAGCTGCTTATGAATTCACCTTCCCCTGCCTTGAACGATCCACGCACCGTTTTGCATGTTTTGTCGTTCAAGGCTGCTTTGCCAGTGCTGTTAGCCCTTCTAATGCCAGATTGTCCTCGGCCGGTATCGGTCAAATGGTTGATGATGCGGACTGGAGTAAAAAGCAGAGAAACAGTTTATGACTCTTTGGATTTTCTTGCCGAATTAGGTGTTGTGGCCGGGATTCCAGGAGCAAATGGGAGTAGTTCTTGGTGGGAATTATCTGATAGAGCGTTTCAGTTGCCTTTACCTGTTACACGGCCGTCATTGCCAGAGCCTCAAAGCACACAATTTGAGGAAACGAGCACACAATCGTTTCTGGATGAGAGCACACAATCTCATCGTCCTGGGAGCGCACAATCCCAAGACGCGGTGATAGATTTTGGGTCTGAGAGCACACAATCTCGCCAAAATTTGCCAATAGTGGCAGACCTGTCAAAAAAATCGACACCCCCCCCTTTAAATGATCATGATGATGTTTTTAAAGATCATATTAATTTAAACCATCATCATCATGAAATTCATGGCGGGGTGTCAAAAAAATTGACACCCCCTCCTCTGCCTGAAACGCCAACGGCCGTTTTCCTGCGCGAGATTGGCCTGGATGATCCTGTTCCCCTGGACTACGCAGATTACCCGTTGGATGCCGCTATTGGGTACTGGTGGGTTGCATTGGTCCGAAAAATGGAGTCGCCACAAGGTTATTTGCGTCGTCGAATGGAATGCGGTCATTCTCGGCCCACAGATGGTTTTTGGGAATTGGCCGGCGTCTGGTTGAAGCTGAGCGAAGATCAGCGTCGGTTATTGTGGCAGGAGGCTATTTATTCGCACCATTTCTCACTGCCCGATGATTTTCCCTTTGTGCCATACAAACCCCTTTTGCGCCTGGCCCATACGTTTTCCAAGAACAAGAATGATGGGTTGTGGTTTATCCCGGATTCTATTGCCTGGGTGGAACCGGAGGAGGAGGATGACGAATTTATGGATTGATCTACCCCTGGTTGTTTATTCGTATTGGTCCATTTAGTTTGTGGGAGAGAAAGCCATGTTTGTTCAAAGATTTTCTGTAGTGCCGTTTGTTGAATATGTTGCGCCCTCTGGTTTAGAGGATGTTGTTCGGGACCAGGCTGGCGTGAGCAGAGAAATCGCAGAAGCCAGTGTCAAGGTGGTGTGTGTCCTGCGCGAATATGAGGCGCGTTTGGCTGCGCTGCAAGAAGAAATCAAGTCCCTGGAATCGCAACTGATGTGTAGTGGTTCGCTGGAAAATCGTCCGAGCGGGAATGTTTTGGCAATTCATTCTACCCGGTGCCCATGCGCCTTCCCAGGGCATGACGGAGAGGTGAAAAATGGCCGGGGCATACGCCGGTATGTGCGGAAGGATGACGAGGAAAAGGTTAAGGAAGCTCAGGCGCGGTATCGCCTACACGAACAGTTATTACATGAAGTGAAAACGCTTGAGCTTAGTTACCAGGGTTTGCTGCGTCGCCTGCATGAGGTTGCGCAGTTAGCCGATTGTGTTGTTTTGAAAAATTAAAGGAGACGATTATGAAAAAATTCTTATTGCTGGTTTTGTTAGGTGTTTGCATTTTGGCCTGGGTCGGTCATGCCGAAACCCAGGATCGGAAGGAATGGCTGAAACAGAATTCCCCTGCCCGACCGGTGGTTAAACAAGATTTTGTGCAACCGGAGCCGGTTCAATCCACGCCCGAAAAGGATGTGGTAACAGGCATTTTGGAGACGGCAGCGGGTGAAACCGCGAAACGCAGCTCATTCAGTTCTGTAACTGCTCCGGCCTGGACCCAGGCTGAGCAAAGAAAGGATTCTGACAAAGCTGATATCCAATTGGTTCCAAAAGCCAGTTTCGTGAATGGTGATAGGCCTGCGAATGATGGCCGGACGATTCCCACGGCCGTTCCCCAAAAGGCGCGGGATAAGTAGGTGTGAATTCCAATCGAAGGGGGTGATGAACTGCTAAAAAAAGAGGGCCAGGATTGCAAAGCAATCTCTGGCCCAAATCACCGCAAAAGTGACTGTCTAAAGTTTAGCACACTTCAAGATGGTCACACAAAAAATTAAGGAGTGTGAGATGGATTCAAAAAACAAACTAGATGGAACCGCGACCAGCGGTGTGATTAAAGCAGTCTTCTTTTCTATAGTGATCATCGTCAGCATGTTTGCCACCTATGGCTTTGCTGTGACCTTTACGCCGGACTTTGCGCCTGACTTTTTTGGCGCATATCGGTCTGTTATTTCGGGTATCCTGATGGTCTTTATGCTGGATGGCGCTGCTCTGGCCTGGCAGTATTTACGACTAAACGAGCCCAAAAGCAAGAAGCAAATAGAGATTGCCGAGGAAATGAGTCAAGTCACGATTGGAGCCGCGATTATCATTACGGTTGCCTACCTGCTGCTGACAAATTACGGCCTTGTAACCGATGCGGTGATCATCGCCTACGCCGGGTACATTGGCATGGGAGTGGTGATTGCGGTATTTGGATATTCCTTCTATCGGGTGTGGTCATTCTTCGATGCTGATCCTCGCGCCACG
>JAWOGU010000221.1:0-3799 GCA_046496595.1 Chloroflexota bacterium | reverse complement strand
ATGGTTCAAAAGTCCATAAAGTTAGCTTTACACTTTTATTTGAGCATAAAATTTTTTTTCTGGTCGAAATTCGCGCCCACACTGGTTAAATTCAACGGCTTGGTAAATTTGGCGCAAAAATTTCTGAAAGTGTAAAGCAGAAGTGTCAAGCTAACTTGAACCATGCCCATTTTTCTCATTGTGTTTGCGGCTATTTTTACGCAGACGGTGACGGGCTTTGGTCTGGCGCTGATCTCGATGCCGCTGCTGGCGCTGGTACTGCCGCTTCAGGTGGCGGCGCCTCTGGTGGCTTTGTTTGGCGGCGTGGCGGAAGTGCTGCTGCTGCTGCGTTACCGCGCGGCTTTGAATGTGCGGGCGGTGGCGGTGTTGATTGCGGCGTCGATGGTGGGCATACCGGTGGGAGTGTATCTGCTGGGGCAGGGGGATGAAGGGGTGGTAACGGCCGTTCTTGGCGTCATCGTGCTGGTTTATGCCTTGTATGCGCTGCTGGGTTTCCGGCTGCCCGCGCTGACCAGCCGGCTTTGGGCGGTGGCGTTTGGTTTTGTCGCCGGTATTTTGGGCGGCGCATACAATACCAGCGGTCCGCCGGTGATCATTTACGGAAACTGCCGCCGCTGGCCTCCCGCGGAATTCAAAAGCAATTTGCAAGGCTTTTTCCTGGTGGTCAGCGCTATCGTGATCATCACTCATTTTTTCAGCGGCAATATAACGGCCGTTGTATGGTACAATTTTTTTATCGCAGTCCCGGCGCTGCTCCTTGGCCTGTTCGCCGGGTCTTACCTGGATAAATACATCGATCCGCTTCGTTTCCGCCGCATTGTCTTGCTGGTATTGGTATGTTTGGGACTGAGTTTGATTTTCATCTGACGTAAAAAAACAGAAGCGTGATGCGTGATACGTCACTAATTCTCACGCATCACGCATCACGTATCATTGGAGCCTTAACCTATGCTGCGACTTATCAACAAATTCGTTTACCGCCCTGAAGCGACATTTTCTGACCCGGCGTTTACGCCCGCCGATTTGGGATTGGCGTATGAGCCGTTGGCGATCAAGACGGGCGATAAGCTCACCCTGTCGGCCTGGTACTTGCCTGCGCCGCAGCCGCGTTATCTGATGCTGTACTGCCACGGCAACGCCGGCGACATCCGTGATTGGGTCCACGCCATGCCGCCCTTTTTGCAAATGGGATGCAGTATGCTCCTGTTTGATTATCGCGGCTATGGGCAGAGCCAGGGCAAGCCTTCGGAAGCGGGCTTGTATCTGGATGGCGAGGCGGTGTGGGGCTGGGTGGCGGCGAAAGCAGAGGAGGAAGGGTTAACGGCCGTTATCCTGGGCAAATCATTGGGCAGCGCCGTCGCCATCCACGTAGCCTGCCAGGCAGGGGCCGCGCAGTCGCCGCCCGCCGCGCTCATCCTGGACAGCGCCTTCACCTCCATGCGCGAAATCGCCCTCGCCGTTACGCCCTGGCTGCCGGACGCCATGGTGCCCGAACTGTACGAATCGCTCAACGCTGTGCCGCGGCTCTCCTGTCCCACGCTCGTGCTGCACGGGCGCAGCGACACCCTGGTCCCATTGGCTCATGGCGAACAATTGTATGCCGCCATCACCGCCCCCAAAACCTTGCATATCATCGACGGCGCCGATCACAACAACCTGACCGGGTTTCCTGAATATTACGCCGCTATTGACACGTTTTTGGAAAAGAAAAAATAAAGATTAAAGATAAAAGACCAGGGCAGCGTTCCTCCAATCTTCAATCTTCAATCTCCTCCACTTATGACATCTCTCCGCGATCTCTTCTTGCTAGACCCCAATGTTGTCTTTTTAAATCATGGTTCGTTTGGCGCTACGCCGCAGCCGGTGTTTGCCGCCTACCAGCAGTGGCAGCGCCGACTGGAGGCGCAGCCGGTGCAATTTTTGGTTGCTGACCTGCCTGAACTATTTGCCGAAGCGCGGCGGGCGCTGGCATTGTACCTGGGCACGGAAGCCGACAATCTGGTGTACGTGCCCAACGCCACCTTTGGCGTCAACGTCATTGCCCGTTCGCTCAAATTGCAGCCCGGCGACGAAATTCTGACCAGTGATCACGAATACGGCGCCTGCGACAATGCCTGGACGTTTATGTGCCGCCAGACCGGGGCCGTGTACCGCCGCCAGCCGATTTTGCTGCCGGTAACGGCCGTTGCCGACATCGTAGAGCAGCTTTGGCAGGGTGTCACGCCGCGTACAAAAGTGATCTATTTGAGCCACATCACCTCGCCTACGGCGCTGTGTCTGCCGGTGGAAGCCATTTGCGACCGCGCCCGCGAGGCGGGCATCCTCACGGTCATCGATGGCGCCCATGCGCCGGGCCAGATTGAGCTGGATTTGCCCGCCATCGGCGCCGATTTTTACACCGGCAACTGCCATAAATGGCTGATGAGTCCCAAAGGGGCGGCGTTTTTGTACGCCCGGTCAGAAATGCAGCATCTGGTAGAGCCGCTGGTGGTGGGTTGGGGCTGGGGCGAAGGGCGCACATTTACCTATGGCGCTGATTTTATTGATTTTCAGCAGTGGTTGGGCACGCATGATCCGTCGGCGGCGCTGGCGGTACCGGCGGCGCTGGAGTTTATGTCAAATTACAACTGGCCCGAAGTGCGCCAGCGCTGTCATGAACTGACGGCGCTGACGATGCAGCGCGTCTGCGCCCTGACCGGTTTGCCGCCGATCACCCCGTCCAGCCAGGATTTTTTTATGCAGATGGCGGCTATCCCGCTGCCGGCAGTGGATGATTTACGCTTGAAGCGCTGTTTGCTTGAGGAGTTTGGAGTAGAAGTACCGATTGTGGCCTGGAACGGCCGTTTCTTCATCCGCGTCTCTATCCAGGGCTACAACACCGAGGCGGATGTGGACAGGCTGTTGGCAGCGTTGGCAGAACTGCTGCCAGAAATGATGCGTGATGCGTGAGGGTTTCTCACGCATCACGTATCACGCATCACGGATTCATTGCGCTTTCACTTTCGCCACGCCGGGCAGACGGCGCAGATTTACCAGTAAATCCTGGCAGATTTTGGTATTGAGGTTGGGAAAATCCATCGACCAGCCATGCGTGAGCATTTCCAGGCGCAGTTTATCTTCCCCTTCGTAACGGCTCGTCTCCTCAAGCACCTTGCGGCACGCTTCTTTCCAGTTCCCCACCGGCTTGATTTCCACCACGATGGTTTTGACCGTGTTAGCGGCAAAGCCGTGGGGCGTGCTGCCGAAGACGGGGCGGGCTGTGGGCTGAGAACTGGGGGCTGGTTTGGGCGTCTCCGTTACCCGCTGGCTGTTGGCTGTTAGCTGTTGGCTGTTAGCTGTTGGCTGTTGGCTGGTAGCTGTTGGCTGTTCACTGTTCACTGTCAACTGTCCACTGTTCACTGCCAACTGTCCACTGTTCACCGGCAGCGCTTCCGCTTCTTCGTCAAAATTGGGCGGCGGGGGGGGCATGAAGCTGCCCGTCTCTTTGACCACCTCGGTTCTGATCGGCTGCGATTTGTAGGCGGGTGATGGCGCGGGAGTAGAACGGCCGTTGCCATTCCCTTTCCCATTTCCATATCCGTTTATATGGCCGTTGCCGACCGGGGAATGCTTGTCATCTTCCGCCGGCTTGTCGTCTGGCACCGTTGTCTGCACGCGGTCGGCGATGATGTTGACGCCGTCATCTTTAGCCTGCACTTTGCCCCAGAGCAGCATCACCTGATCCACCTGCACCATGTCGCGGCACTCTTTCCAGGTACGCGGGAAAAAGACCACGTCGATCTTGTCGTCCAGGTCTTCC
>JAWOGU010000133.1:0-10973 GCA_046496595.1 Chloroflexota bacterium | reverse complement strand
CCCCCAGACTGCCCGACCATGACGTAACGCTGCTCTACGCTTATGGCAGTCTGTTCTTCGCGGCAGCGGCCACCTTTGAACAGAATCTGCCCAGCGCCGACGATACGAAGCAGGGCGTCGTCATCCTCATTCTGCGGGGGCAGCCAGAGGCGGGCAGCACCTTTATCGGCGTCCTGCGCCGTTATGCCGCCACGTTGCAGGCAAATGGCGGCCGGCTGATGTTGACCGGCGTCAGTCCACGCCTGTGGTATCAACTGGAAAAAACGGAAACGCTGGCGCTCATTGGCCCCGAAAACGTGTTTATGGAGCAGGCACAGTTGGGCATGGCCATGAACGAGGCTTTAGCGGCCGCCCGCGCCTGGCTGGCGGCGGTGACGCCGCCGGCGTCAGATGATTAAGTTATTTATTTCCTCTGGAGACGCCGGAACCAGGTTATAGGGCTGTCGAAAGAGAATCGTTAAACAGATAAGGAGAAAGTTCGTATGACAACATTAACCGTTTGGAAATTTGATGACCCTATGGGGGCGCAAGATGCGCTCAATAAGCTCGTTGAACTGTCGAAGCAGCATTTGATCCAGATCAATGATGCGGCTGTGGTTTCGTGGGAGGAAGGCAAGAAAAAGCCCAAAACCCATAATTATGGCAGCACGACCGGCCAGGGAGCCGTCTCTGGCGCATTCTGGGGAATGCTCTTTGGCCTCATCTTCTTTGTACCGTTTTTTGGTATGGCCGTAGGCGCGGCGATGGGCGCTTTAAGCGGCAAATTCGCCGACTACGGCATCAACGACAACTTCATTAAGGAAGTGCGCGATCAGGTGACGGAAGGTACGTCGGCGCTCTTTTTGATGACCAGCGGCGCTGTGCAAGACCGCGTGACGGAAGCATTCCAGGGCGTTTCGGCTGAGTTGATTCAATCTAATTTGACGAACGAGCAGGAAGCACAGTTGATGGAAGATTTCGGCGGGTAACGGCCGTTACTACCACCCAAACATTAACTATGACCCTAATGAGGGGTATCAATCCGACACCCCTCATTAGGGCAAACTCTTAAGCAGAGTGGAGGTAAAACTATGCCAGGTAGAGCACGACGAGAACAACGTCAGGAAGAACGGGCAGTCTTTGGCCGGGGGGGGACAGCTACTCGCTATCGGATGCGGCAGAAATTAGTCGCTTTTGGCGATGATTTCTGGATCGAAAATGAGGGCGGTCAGCGTGTATTTAAGGTAGATGGTAAAATGCTGCGGGTGCGCGACACCCTCTTTTTTGAAGATATGCAAGGGCAGACTGTTTGCAAAATTCAGGAGAAGTTAGTGCGGGTCAAAGATACGATGACGATTGAAGGGCCAAATGACGAGCGACTGGCGACCGTCAGAAAAGCGCTGATCGCCCCCCTGCGTCACCGTTGGATCGTGAAAATTGGGGACGGCCCGGATCTGAACGTGCAGGGCAATATCCTGAGCCTCGAATACACCATTGGTGAGGAAGGGAACAAGATCGCCGAGGTCTCCAGAAAGTGGTTCCGTATAGCCGATACGTATGGCGTGCAGATTGAACCAAGTCAAAATGATATTGTGATCTTGGCAGTAACCGTAGCCATCGACATGATGGCGCACGATTAGGAATCGTAGCCATCGACCATTGACCATGCTCAATGGTCGATTTTTTCTTTACATATGAGCCGACAATTCATCAACCTCAAGACCATTGGCGAAGACCTGAGTGCGGGTCTTGTTTTAGGCATCCAGAGCATCCCAGATGGGCTGGCGAACGGATTGCTGGCATTGATCAACCCTATCTATGGGCTGTATGGCTACATGATGGGGACGTTCAGTGGCGCGTTCTTTACAAGTTCCGCTTTTATGACCATCCAGGCCACCAGCGCCATGGCCCTGGTGGTGGCCAGCGTGCCCCAGATCACCCGCGGGCCTGACCCAAACGCGCCTTTGTTCACGCTGGCGATCCTCACCGGGCTTTTCATGTTGGCGGCCGGGCTGCTCAAGCTCGGTTCGCTGGTGCGCTTTGTGCCCAATGCGGTCATGACCGGCTTTGTCAATGCGGTGGCAGTGCTGATAATCTTGGGGCAGTTGGATGACTTTACCGGGTACAGCAGCAGTGGAGGCAACCGTATTGCCCGGACGTTTGATCTGCTTCAAAACCTGGGGCAGGTGCACCTGCCGACACTGATGGTGGGCATCATCACCATCATCCTGATTTTGACGCTGGAGAAGACGAGCTTAAAGTCACTGGGTATGGTGGTGGCGATAGTGGTCGCCTCGCTGGTTGTACCCCTGTTGGGCGCCAACAACGTGGAATTGGTGCGCGACGTCGCTTACATTCCCAGTTCGCTGCCGGGGCCAATGCTGCCCTCGCTTGCCGCGGTGCCGGGCCTGATCATCCCGGCATTGGCCCTGACGTTTGTTGGCCTGATGCAGGGGGCGGGCATCTCCCAATCCATCCCCAACCCCGACGGCCGTTACCCAGATGCTTCCGGTGATTTTGTGGGGCAAGGGGTGGCGAATCTGGTGTCGGGGCTGTTTCAGGGAACGGTCGTTGCCGGTTCCCTCTCCGCCACGGCTCTCGTGGTGGGAGCCGGGGCGCGTTCTCGTTTCGCCAATATCTTCGCCGGGCTGGTGATGGCTTTGGCTATCCTTTTCTTCGGCAAGCTTGTCGGGCTTATCGCCATGCCGGTGCTGGCCGGGCTGCTCATCGTGGTTGGCTTTCGCACCCTCAAACCGGCGCAGATAAGCATGGTCTGGAAAACGGGGCTGGTGCAGCAGGCGGTGATGTCGGTGACTTTTTTGGCCGCCTTGTTTATTCCGCTGCAATATGCCGTGTTGTTGGGCGTAGCTCTGGCGGTGCTGTTGTATGTCTTCCAGCAATCCAACAAAATAACCGTCAAGGCGTGGCAGATTGGCCCTGGGCAGTATCCGGTGGAAAGCGAACCGCCAACGACCGTGCCACCGCAGCAAGTCACCATTCTCGTACCCTATGGCAGCCTGTTTTATGCTGCCGCGCCAGTGTTTAGCCAGCAGCTGCCAGAAGTAACTGAAACGACGCGCCACGCCGTCGTTATCCTGGCCTTGCGCGGCCAGACAGAGGCCGGCAGTACCTTCCTGAAAGTGTTGGCCCAATACGCCGAACAGCTGCACCAACAGCAGAGCAAGTTGGCCCTGGCGGGCGTTGAACCTTACGTCCTGACACAAATGGAGCGGACCGGCATTCTACGAACCATTGGCCGGGAAAATATTTTCCCGGCGTCCGAGGGGGTGGGCGAGGCATTGTTACAGGCCGTAGAGGCCGCCGAAGCGTGGGTTGCCGCGCAGCATGAGCTTACTTCCAAGATGGCGCCATCCTAAGTCAGCTTTTTTAAGAAGTTCTCATGGGCTTTAGCACCATCTATAGGCGATGAATCCCCTACTACTAACTTTTTTCGAAAGGAAAATTTATATGAAAAAAACGATAAGAATCACATTGCTGGCAATCACCTTGTTTCTACTGGTGGCGTGCCAGCAGACGGCCGAACCAGAAGCAAGTATGGATCTGGCCGGAACGAATTGGGTATTGAGTTCACTAAATGGTGGACTACCGGTGGCGGGAACGGCCGTTACCCTGCAGTTTGGTACAGACGGCGCCGTCTTTGGCACAGACGGTTGCAACCGTTTCAACACTACTTACACCCAAGATGGCGCAAACCTGACAATCGACCTGTCGGCTGCGGCGATGACCGACATGGCCTGTGAAGAACCGGTGATGACCCAGGCCACCGCCTACATGGCGGCGCTGGCCGCCACAACCAGCTTTACCGCCGCCGGCAACCAATTGAGCCTGCGTAATGGCGAACAAATTCTGGCTACCTTTATTGCTGGTGCGGCCGAAAGCGAAGCGGCTCCCGCCCCAGAAGCCAGCGGCGATCTTGCCGGTACAAACTGGCTGCTTAGCGCCCTAAACGGCGAAATACCCATTTCCGGCACGACCCTGTTCCTCCAGTTTGGCACAGATGGCACGGTATCGGGGTCAGATGGTTGTAATCAGCTAAACACAACCTATACCCAAAGCGGCACCAGCCTCACCTTTGGTCAGCAGGGCGCTTCGACCATGATAGCCTGCCCCGAACCGGTGATGACCCAGGCCACCGCTTTTATCACAGCTCTGACCAGCACAACCAATTTTATGCTGACAGAAGACGAACTGATTTTGCAAAATGGGGATCAGGTTTTGGCAGCGTTTGTGGTCAATTCCACGGATCTGACAGACACGGCGTGGGAAGTGGTGAACTATAATAACGGCCGTGGCGCGGTTATAGGCCTCATAACGGGCACAGAAATTTCCGCTTATTTTGGCGCCGAAGGTGAATTATCTGGCAACGCGGGCTGTAATCAATACTTCACCAGCTACACAGCCGCTAATGGTACCATCCAAATAGGCGCCATCGGCTCGACTATGCGTTTTTGCGAGGAACCGGCAGGCGTCATGGAGCAGGAAAGCGAATACCTGGCTGCTCTGGCCAGCGCCGACACCTACACCATCCAGGGCAATATGTTGCAAATGCGCACCGCCAATGACCAACTGGCTGTACTAATGACGCGCAAGGTAGAGATAGACTTGCCAGAACCAGAACCATCTGCGCCGATTGGTCGTGTCAATTCACCCCAGGGGCTAAATGTCCGCTCCGGGCCGGGCATCAACTTCCCTGTCATTGGCTTTGCCCGGAACGGGGTTGAAGGTGAAATTGTGGGCCGCAGCGCCGACAGCCGTTGGTGGGCGGCAGCCGTGCCGTCTGCACCGGGCGGTATCGGCTGGGTATCTGCTGACTTTGTGATTGCCACCAATACGGAAAACGTGCCTGTCATTGAGGTAGCGCCGCCAGTTATCGTCGTACCGACATCTGCACCAACACCCTCTCCTGTACCGCCACCAACTGCCACCCCTACGGCGGAAATCTCGTTTACCGCTGATTCTACCAATATTAATCAGGGTGAATGCACCACGCTGCGCTGGTCGGTGCAGAACATCCAGGCCGTGTGGGTCTATCCGCTGGGCGAGCCGTTCGAGCGCTTCCCGCGCACCGGTCAGGGCAGTGAGCAAGTCTGCCCCACCGTCACCACGACGTATGAGATGCGCGTCTTGCAGCGCGATGGGACCGTGATCTTCCGTCAAGTAACCGTCAACGTGAGCGGGGCGGCGCCAGATCCCCTGGTCGGAACTCGTTGGGAGGTGGTGAATTTCAATAACGGCCGTAGTGGTCTTGTCACGCCGCTGCTTGGCACAAGCCTGACAATGGAGTTTGGGGCCAACGGCAGTTTGATCGGCAACAGCGGCTGCAATACCTACTCCACATCCTACCAGGTCAATGGCAGTAATATCACCATTGGTTTGCCCGCTGGGACCCAAATACTCTGTTCGGAACCGGCCGGCATCATGGAACAGGAATTCGATTTCTTGAACAGTGCCCTGCCCTCCGCGACCACCTTCCGCATCGACGGGAATACCCTGGAAATCCGCACGGCTGGCAACCAGATTGCAGTGGTTGCCAACAGAATACCGTAAAAATCGCATTGGGTTTGATGGTTGGTTATGCTTACCAGCCATCAAACCCAATGAACAGATCATGTCAACAAGAAGACCCTCCCAACATCGGAGACGGAGCGCCCCCCCCAAAGAAGGTTTACTGGTTAAAGTCGTGGGCGATTACCTGGACCCCATTGATGCCCTTTCAGCAACCTTCTTTAGCATTCTGTTTGCACTGCTCTTTACACTTTCCTACAGCATTCTGATGTACAACGGCGTCATTAGTACATCCTTTTCAACGGGCTATAGCACAGAATTGTTTTTTGCCATCCTGGGCGCCGTTGCCATTTGGGGGACTATTGATGGTGTCATGTATGCCTTGACCGAACTTTTTCAGCGGGGCGAACGGCATCGCCTGCTGCAATACTTGCACGCGGCCGACAAAGAAGAAACGGCCGTTGACGCCATCGCCGATGAGCTGGATTTTATTCTGGAGCCAATCACCAATGAGAAGCAGAGATACCAACTTTATGACGATATTCTCGCTCATTTGCGTCAGGCGGAACCCCAAGAAGTAGGCTTGCAGCGCGCAGATGTTTGGCGCCATTACCTCGGTGCTGGTCTCCGTCATTGTGGTGCTGCCATCCCTCGTACCCCTGCTGCTGCTGCCCCAAAATACTGCCCTGGCTATCCAAATCTCCAATTTCATATCGGTTATCGTCATCTTTGGCACCGGCTATACCTGGGGAAAACATACCGATACCAATCCCTGGAAAACGGGCCTGATCCTGGCATCTGTCTGCCTGAGCCTTGTGCTGATAGCTATTTTCATCGGGGCTACTAACCCACTCCTCTACCTATCCACGGCGGATACAAAATTCGAGCTAATTCATGAAAAAATCCATACTCCTCCTGCCTTTTATATTTTTCATCCTGACTGCTTGCGCCGCTCCCCCGCCCGAAACGGCCGTTCCCACCGCTGCCCCGCTGGCAGAACCCACCCCGGAACCACAAACAGGCGACATGGCAGCTCAGCCGCCAACGGCCGTTGCATACAACCTGGGTGAAACCACCATCGTGCAATCCAACTTTCCTGAAGACAGCCGCTTTCACAATATGCCGGTACGACTGAATGGCGTCATCGCCGTCCCGACGGGTGACGCTGGCCCCTATCCGGTCGTGGTCATCTTCCATGGCACACATCCCGGCTGCCCGGAGGAGGAAGGCGGCGTGGATCGCTGGCCCTGTGATCCGGAGGTAGAGCAACCCAATTATCGGGGCTTTGCTTACCTGGCGGAAGCGCTGGCGGCGGAGGGCTATGTGGCGGTAGCGCCCAACTTCAATGCCGAGAACACCTTTGGCTTTGGCGAAGGTATACCCGGTGAACGGCTGTCCCAACTGGCCGAACTGCACCTGGATGCGCTGGCTGAAGCAGCGGCCGGCGGCCAGAACGATTTTGGTGTGGCGCTAAACAGCCGTGCCGATATGAGCCGCATGGTTTTCTTCGGCCATTCACGGGGTGGCGAGGCCGCCAGTTGGCTGACCAACAGCCAGGGTCTGGCCTTGCCAGATGCCCCAGAAACATTTGGCTATGGGCCGGTTCACGGGCTGCTGCTGCTGGCCCCAGCGCCGATCTTCACCAAGCCCACCGGTTCGCTTGTGCCCCAGGTGGTGATTCTACCAGCCTGCGATGGGGACGTGATGAACCAGGAAGGGCAGCTTTTCTATGAAGGGGCGCGGCTGGATCCAAGTCAGGAGAAGTGGGCTTTGTCAGTTTGGCTGGAGCAGGCCAACCATAACGCTTTTAACGAAATCCTTGGCTCCGATATGGTGGGATTCGCCAACCGGACGGACTGCGCGGAACTGCTGTCAGGGGAGGATCAACGCCAGTTCCTGACCGACATCGCCCTCACTTTCCTGACCACTCTCTTTAGCGACGATCTCCAGGCCGTGGATGAGGCGATGTCCCGCCTGAACATGAACCCGACGGCGCTGGCATCGAACTCGTTGTTTGGGCAGCCGGCGCGGGTGATGACCCTGGCGGAAGCGGCCAACCGTTTGCCGCTGCTGGTTCCGGCCAGCGAAGCGGAACTGGCGACCAATCTGGCTGGCGGCGCTGTCACGGCGGAGGGGCTGACGACTTTCTTCTGCGAGGAAGGTTATTTTACACCCTCGGTACGGCCGGGCAGTGAACCCTGCAAACGGGCCAACGTGACTATTCCAGGCAACCCGGCGATGGTGGTGGTCTCTTGGGAGCAGCCGGACAGCGCTCTGCGGTTGGCGCTGCCGGAGGACGCCAGTGATTTGAGTGGGTTCACGACGATGAGCTTGAGAACGGCCGTTGATCCCTCATCTCCCTTGAACCAACCCGGCCAAACCCAAAGCTTCGCGGTACAGCTAACCGACCGCACTGGGGCTACAGCCGTCGTCCAGACCCGCCCAGACGAACCAGCGCTGGCCTTCCCGCCGGGAAGTATGCAAGAAGACGACATTTTCGTGGATGGGCTGTTCACCGGGCGCGCCCCCATGACCACGGTGCGCCTGTTGTTGAGCGATTTTGCCGGGGTGGATTTAACCCAAATTAGCGAGATGGCGCTGCTGTTCGGCCAGACGCCGACCGGGACGCTTTTTATGGGTGATATGGAATTGGTAAAACCTTAAATCTTTGGTTTTCCCTAACTAAAGAGAGCAAAAGGAGGACAGAGTAGATGTTTTTTAAGAAAATAATGTTATGCAAAACATCCAACCAAAAACACCTACTCAAGCAAATTATCGTATATTGAGCCTGATTGAACAAACAGTGGCAGTCGCGCCCAAAGGGACTGCCCTCGGATTAAGCGACGTCGTCAGTGCTATGTTTAGTGGTTACTTCATCGAATCAGGAGGGGCCGTCACGCCGGCAGTAGAGGCGTTTCTGCGCCAGGAAGTCAAAGATGAGAAAGAACGAGTATCACGGACATGCCGTGCGGCCAAAGCAGTGACCTACGGCAGTTACAATTCGTTGGAAATGATGAATCAGGTACAAGCTATTGTGCAACAAGAAGGATACTGGCAACCAATCAAGGCGCAGGATTATCGAATTGCGTCGGTAGATTTCACCGCCTTTCGCCGCACGGCGGTGAAGAAACTAAAGGCGAAAGCGTATGTTTCCGATGCCAATCGGGCTGTTCCCGCAGTGCCCATTGGGATGATCGCAGCTGTGGGTGAAGTCAACGGACAACGGGTGGCGCTATTGAAGAATGTTGTCCACACCAAGTTGAGCGACAATGACAGTGTATCCCACAAAAAGAAGCTTTACCAACAGGTCGCCAAAGAGCTGGACGAAGATGAAATCGCAGTCTTTGATGCTGGGTTCAAGCTGGCCGAAGCTGCCGCCGCCCACATCGAGCGGTGTCTGATCCGACTGTCCAAGAATTGTACGTTTGGCAAAACACCAGGCAAGATTCCGGAACGAACCTCACAGAAAGGGCGGACACCGACCCAATATCAAGCTGAAATTGTACGCCCGTTGGCACGCAAACATGGCGACAACACGTTGCCGGCGACGAAAGCAGACCAAATTTGCATAATGACAGATGAGAACGGACGGGAGATCGAGGTGCATATATGGGAGAAGGTGTACTTTCTGGAGCGACACTTGCAGGATGTCGCCGACCAGCGGAAGAAACGCAAGTTGCGCCAGATGCCGTTGAAAGTGATGGCGATTTATGACCCGGACTACGAGGACCCCTTGTTAGTAGGCACGCCGGTGTTGTCATTGAAGCCGGCAGCGGCATTCAAAATCTATGTGGCTCGTTGGCCAGTTGAGGGGTTGCCGCAAACCGGCAAATACCTCTTGTCCGGTGGTTTGGGCACACATTATGTACATCACCCGACCGCCATGGAACGCTTACCGACGTTGTCGTTAATCTTTGGCTCGCTGCTCAAATATGCCGCGGCTGTCTTGCCTCCATTCCGTACAGGTTTTTGGGACAGGAATGCGAAACCAACTTATGGACGTTTGTTACGCCATTTAAAAAAAGTTGGTCTCCCTTTATCTGGTCAACTTTTCAAAAAGGCGTCCGTGACCGCTCATTTGCCGGTTGGTTATGACGCCATCAGGTTGGCAAAGGTCTGATTTTCCCAAAATAACGTCTTGTCGGACGTTTATGTCAACCTCGATTTAGGGAAAACTAAAGTAAATGCAGTTTCCTGATATGACAACAAAGCCCTACCCGGTTCAACTGCTGTTCACCAGCCTGGCGTACGGTGGTGGGCTGATGATAGGAAATATCGTCAGCTTCTTCTTGTTTGATCAGGTTCCCCCCAACTGGTTTATTTACGACAACCCGGTGGTCCGGCTGGCGGCCGGCGTTCTGCTGGCCTTTTTTATTTCCGGTTTGGGTGGGCTGCTGGGTGGCGGCATTGGCGGTTGGACGCTCCCTGTTTTTGGACAGAAGGGGGATCATGGGGCTTATGCCTGGCGCAGCGGCATTACCTTTGGCGTGGGGTATGGGCTGCTTTTGTTTCCGGTCATTTTGAGTGTGTCACTGCTGGCTTATTACGACGTCGCTTATACCCCAGTATTGGTGTTTGGACTGCTGTTTGGCATGGTCGGCTTCCTCTTTGGCGGCCTCATGGGGGTATCTTTGGGCCGTTGGACGTTGGGGCGGCATTTCTGGCCTATTACGAGGTGGAGCGCGGTTGGGTTTTCTCTGGGCGGCGCGATGTTAGGAGCCGCTATTTGGCTTTTTATTTTTAACCTGGGCCAAGGTTCAACACGATCTGGGCCTTATGGTTGGTTGCTGGTCGGTCTGTTTTTGTTCGCCGGATCAGGGGGGCTTGGGCTGGCAATCGCTTATCATCGGCTGGCGCTGCAAACAGACAATGTGTTGGCGCCGCTAAACACGCTCACCAGGCTGGGTTGGCGGCGATCCTGGTCGGTGACAGCGGGGATTCTGCTGCTGCTGGTGATTCTTTTCCGGCCGGTGATGGCGGCGTTGGGCGATTTGTTGACGCCTGTGGATGCCAGTTTATCGGCGGTGATTGCCTTGCCCACGACGGGTACTCATTGGCTGAATAGCGCGCCGGTAACGGCCGTTTCCCCGCAATCATCCCCTGCCTTGTCCGCCAATACTCAGGGGCAGCTTGTTCTGGCCTGGGTGCAGAACGATACCCTTTGGCTGCAAGAAGGCGAGTGGCAGCCGGATGGGCGGCGGATTGCCTGGCGGCCTGCGAGGAACGTGGCGACAAGTTCCGTCGCTGAACCGGCGGTGGCATTGGCTGAAAACGGCCGTGTCTACCTGGCCTGGGCTGCCCAAAACACCATCGTCATCAGCCAATGCCAGGACAACAACTGCACACCACCGACGCCCATTTCCGCGCCAGCCTCGTGTGGCGCGCCGTCCAAACCGGGGAACAGTCAACCCACATTGGCCGTCAACAGCGATACGCTCCTCCTGGTCTGGGCCAACGAAGCGGGCATA
>JAWOGU010000036.1:0-6744 GCA_046496595.1 Chloroflexota bacterium | reverse complement strand
CACCTCAAAGCCTCGACGGTTCACGACATTCTGGTCATTTCCGGACATGAAGCCGAGGCGGTGGAAGCCATCGCCCGCGCTGCCGGAGTTAGCGCCTTACGCAACACGGATTACGCTTCGGGTGAAATGCTCTCCTCGCTGCAAACGGCCGTTTCCCACCTTCATCCCTCTATCGACGCCGTTCTCGTCATGCTGGCCGACCAGCCCCTGGTCACGCCAGCCATCATCGACCAGCTTCTGACAGCCTACCGCCAGGGTCTGGGCGGCATCGCCGCTCCGGTTTATGAAGGACGGCGCGGCAATCCCGTCCTCATCAGCCGCCGTTTCTTCCCGGATCTGCTGGCGCTGCCGCCCGGTTCCGCGCCGCGGGCGCTGCTCCAACAGCAGGCCAACCATGTGGCCCTGGTGGCAGTCGATTCGGATGCGGTTGTGGTGGATTTGGATGAGTTTGAGGAGTATGAGAGGCGGCGGCCAGGTTGATGTGTGAGGCGCGAGGGTTATTCACGCCTCACGCCTTATTTTTCCACTCCCGCCCAGGCTGCCGGATTGGCATACTGCGGTCGGTGCGGACCTACTGGGCCATACGGGGCGCTGACGCCGGGCAGTTCCACTTCTTTGGGTGGGGAGAAGCCAATAGGCGCGCCGCCGGGCAAGGATTTCAGGACGATTGTCAGCACGTCCATGGCGTTTTCCATTTGCAGCCAAAAGCGTGTGCCCCAGGAGCCTTTATACCCGCCCAGCCAGGGCGTGTCGTCCAGGTTGATCCGGTGAACCCAATCGTCGTGATCGATGGTGACGCCGTCGCCGGTGGCGTAGTCGAAAAGATGGTACAGGGCCATTAACGGGTGGGTATTGGCTTTGGGATAGGTGGCGTGTGACCCGCCGCCCACAAAACCCACCGGATGCGTACCCAACAGGGTCACACCGTCATCGCCCCAGGGTTTGGTCTGGCGGGATTCGTGATCGGCAAAGGTGATATAGGCGGGGGGTTCTTGTGCACGGCCGTTTTGATCCAGCTTAAAAAAGAGCATCATGCATTCCCAATCGCCCTCGTGGTCGTTCAGGCCGGAGAAGCTGCGCCCCCAATCGTTGTAGCTGTAGAAGAACCAGTATTGCAGGCAGAGATAGCCGCTGTCTTTTACCTGGCGATAATAATAGGTGTAGGATGGTTTGGCGAAATGGTATTGAGCCAGAGCGTCTTGCTGGGTTTCTGAGGGCAGAATCAGGCGCGGCAGTTCGTTGGGGGTCTGGCTTTCAGCCAGGGCTTGCATCAGGCCGTTCCACCAGAACAGGCTGGCGGCCTGCCTGGTTCTGGGGCTGAACCAGTGGTACAGCCTGCGTCCCAACGATTCGTTGAGCTGAGCGTGCCGGGTGACGGCCCAGCGCACGATCAATTGTGTGGCGCTTTCACTCCAGTCGGAGAGCAGTTCCGGGGCAAACAGAGGCCCGGTGTCTACCGTGCGCAAAAATGTGTTTGGGAAACGGCCGTTCCGCGCCAACAGGTCGGGCGTGACTGCTCTTTTGGCTACGATGGGTTCTGTTTCGCCTTTGACGTGCAGGCTGCTGTACGTCAGCATGTCGTCCAGGCGCATGGGGAAGAAGTGTTCGTTTTTGTTGAAACGCAGGATGGGGGCGTATTTCGCGTGCAGTTCGGCCATTTTCGTTTTCCTTGTTTTGTTGACTGGTCTGGATGGGGCAACGATAACACAAGTAAAACGGCCGTGTCAATGTAAATCGGACTCTATGGTCCGTACCCGGAATTCTCTGACGGCAGAACAGGCACAACAGCTACAGGTCGTCTTGGCGGCTGACGCTGACCTACGCACAGCTTATTTGCTCAAAGAAGAATTCTATGTCGTTTTTGAGCGCATTCATGACCGGGAGCAAGCCAGGGGTTTCTTGATGGCTTGGGTTTTTAAGGTACAGCAAACCAACAAGCGCTATTTGTTGGCTTTCGTCAAAACACTGCGCAATGGGTGGCAGCAGATTTAGAATTATTTTGATGAGCGGCTCACCAATGGTTTCGTTGAAGGCATGAATCGGGCCATTCGTGCCATCATTTGGCGGGCTTGTGGTTTTATTTTAGCGTAATGGAGTGGATGGTAACGGCCGTTGTCCGTTAGTTTTGGTGAGAATGGGGAGGGGAACGGCCGTTTGCCCTTCCCCGCGGAACGGGGCGCGAGCGCGTTTAGTCCAGCAGCATTCCCCCAATAGAAACGAGGGAATTGTTTTCGTCATCAGCGGGGCAGTGGTCGTAGGCGACGGTAAGACCGCCGGAGACGCCTTCCAGACAGCGGAGCAGAAGGTAAATCGAGGAGAAGCCACAGATGCGATTGCGGTCTTGCACGGCGGCGATTTGGCTGTAGAAGTCGGCGGCGCTGCCTTTTTTGATGGCGTCCATCAGAGTCTCGTCGGCCGTTTTCAGGGCGGCGCGGCGGGCAGCATCCATGTTGAAGCTGTCGCCGAAGTTGGGGCCGACGTGGGCGAAATCAACGGAAGCCACGACCAGCACTTTTTTGCCCGCGGTTTCGCGTTGGAGGGTTTCGACAACGGCCGTTAACCGTTCATCTTCCCCCGGATGCCCCCCATTCATGACAAAATGGTGGAAGGAGCCGCAAAGAATCGGTACCATTGGTCTCGGTTCTAACCCTAACCGCTGATACGTGTAATGCAGCCAGACGGCCGACAGCTCCACGGCGTGTTCCTGGCGGTGGTGCAGCTCTTCGGCATAGGCCGCTTCTTCACCCATGGCGGCCGCCAGCTTATCCACCAGCGCCAGATCGGTGGGCAGGACGCCGTAGGGGGTGGCGTAAGCCTGGCGCGTGAGGGTGACGGAACCGGCCCCGCCGTTGTGGTCGGTGCCCAGTATGATGACGAGATCGGCTTCGGCAACGGCCGTTTCCGCCCGCCGCCACGTTTTGGCATACACCGGCCCGCCGCGCTGATAGTCGATGTGGGGCGAGATGATCCCGCGTCCCTGCCACGGCTGCCAGCCTGTTAAATCGTCCCCTTTTTCATACTCGTGGAAGAGTGCTGTCAGCGCTTCAGGATTAGCCGGATAGCTTAAATCGGCCAGCGCCGGCGGGCGGAAAGGCGCGGCGTGATAGTCCGCCAGCAGCTGCGCCTGTCTCTCCCGCGAATGGGCGTTGTCCAGCAAACAGGCCTGGTCTAGCTGCGCCAGAGCATCGGCTATGATGTCGTAATCTATCGGCCCGCCTACCTGCGCACAAAAAGCCGCATGGATTTCCGACGCCGTATGCGATCCATCACAAAAAAGCAGCATCTGCGCCAGGGCAGGCGGCATGATCAACTGATAGTCGGTGAGGCGCAGTGGATCCCGCAGATACCACATGCGTTGGCCTTGATGGTAAACCGGTTGGAAATCGAGCGAGCGCAGTCTTGGATTTTCGGACATAGGGTCGGCCATTTATGGACAAAGCGGGGCAAAGCCAAACGGTCCCAGGACGAGCTGCCAGAATGATTGCAAAGGACCGCAGTAAAGCAGCCGGCCCTGCTGGTAGGCATCCAGGAAGAAAAGCGTGGCTGTGCAGCAAAAGAAGAGCAAAATGAACAGGCCGCAGCCGATGAGGGCGTTTTTACGGCAAGAGGAAGAGGATGTCTCTTCTGCGGCGACAAAGGCCGCGGGCGGCGGCGCGGCTGGCAGCGGGCTGGCGGCGGGTTGATGGGGAACCGGCGCCGGTCGCGGTGCGGGTCTGGGCTGCGGCGCTTGCGCCGCCACTGGTTCCACAGGCAGGGTTGATTCGGCTTCATAGAGCAGGCGAATGGATTCGCCAAACTCGATGATGTCGCCATCGTGGAGCGGGGTGAGGCCGACGATGCGCCGGGTGTTAATAAACGTGCCGTTGGTGCTGCCTAAATCTTCAATGGCGTAACCGCCGCCCTGCTGCACCAGGCGGGCATGTTTGCGGGAAATTTCCGGATCGGGTATGGAAACTTCGTTGGTGGGGGAACGGCCGATGGTGATGTGCGGCAGCGCCAGGTCAAAAGTCTGGCCAGGTTGCGGCCCTAACTGTATCACCAGGCGGGCGATGGGCTGTGATGCGGACGGCGTGACAGGTTGATTCATGGATGCTCCTGGGTTCCTGACTGAAGCAGTTTGGGTTCCCATAGGTACTCTGGTAAACTGCGTTCAGTATAGAAATAGTGGCAGGTTTTGTCAAAGAATGTTGAGGATGAAGCCGATGTGCCTGTACAATAGACTGCGTCCTCCTGTAGGTTCAAACTTGCGAGGAGGATATATGCTAAACGGCTACAACGAAACGGCCGTTCCCCCGTAAGGATGTTTATTATGACAGACGAAAACGACATTATCATACAATCAGAAGCGGGCGAGGATACATCTCCCCGTAAAACAACTGCGTCAAGGAGTGAAGTTGCTGTGGAACAAGAACCTGTTTTGACGGAAGCGCCACCGGCCACCAGAGTTGCCGGTAATTCAGCGCCCCCGCCGCCCGCGCCCGTACCGCAAAGACGTGGCTGCGTGCTGCTCATTTTGGGCGCGCTCTTGGGCGCAATTTTGGGAACCGTGCTGACATTGTCTATTCTGATGGGGCTGAACGGTTCACTGACGTTTACCAGCGCTGACGCCCAACTGCGGCGGGCCATCAACGATACACGCACGGAACAGGAATCCCTGGCCAATGAGTTGGGGACCCGATCTGCCCACCTCGACTATATGGCGACTCGTTTGGGAGAAGTGTATCTGAAGCAGCAAAGTGTGGGCGAGACGGTGGCTACGGTTGAAGCTGGATTGGGCGTGGTGGAAGGGGCGGTAACGGCCGTTGCCACCCAGTACTCCAGCATTGACGAGCGCCTGGATACCACCGAAGCCGAGATGGAAGGCGCCGCCGAAGCCGCGGCTGCCGTTGACGTTTTTTTGACCGGCTTAAGAAGTTTGCTGCGTGATCTGGAAACCGACAGCAGTACCCCGGCAGCCGCCGATGCAGAAATCACTCCGACTGCCGGTTCGCCGACAACAACTGCTACTGCCACCATTACCGGCACGCCCCGGGTCACGCGTACGCCAAGACCAACCAGCACGCCGCTGCCCCTTCTTACCACCACCCCTGAGTCGTGAATCGTTCTAGTAGTCTGGCAAACAAGTTTTGCCGGTTGCGCTGTAGCCGCGATTTCTTATGGGTGTGTTTCATTCTCTTAAAAATGGAGACAAGCCGTCGCCTGAGCCTGTCGAAGGCAGAGGCGGCTATGGCTTCGACAGGCTCAGCCTCCGCCTTGTACTAAAGTAAATGAAACGCACCCATTTCTTATCGCGCTTGACGGCGCGGGGTAGGGATACCCCGGCTACATCCGGCAAAAGAATATTGTCGGACTATGAGATGGATAACCTTGTTGTTTGGGAGAGAGAAGCATGAGTGAGGATAATCGTACGGCACGTTCTGGCTGCGGCCCGCGTCTGGTCTGGATTGCCCGGGCAGTGTTTTCCGTTTTACTGGTGACGGGCGTTGTGGTCGCCATTGTGTGGGGCAGCGTGACGGTTTACCAGCTTGTCCAGGAAGAGATTGAGCGGTCGGCGGAAAGCGTGACGACCCGCTTTGGCGCGCAAGAATCGCGCATCGACGTACTGCGCCGCGAGGTAGACGATCTGGCGGCGGCCAATCCGGGACAGGAGGCACGGCTCAGCCAGCTTCAGCAGGAGATGGCGGCGGTAAACAGCCAACTGGACACCCTGGCAGCAGATCTTGGGCAGCAAAACACGCTGTTGGCAGCGCTGGAAGCGTCTATGGCTGTGACGCTGAGCAACGATGAAACGGCCGCCGGCAGCATTGGCGCTTTGAACGATGGTCTGACGGCGCTGCAAGGCGATTTCAACAATGCCAGCGTGCGCCTGGATTCATTTGGCGGCGAAGTAGATGACCTGACTGTGTCTGTGGCGGTATTGGGAGAAACGGCCGTTTCTGCCCAAAATCAAGCGGCTGAATCGGAAACGGCCGTTACCGACATGAACCAAACCCTGATGCTCTTCCGCGCCTGGGAATTCATTGCCCGCGCCCGGCTGCGCCTGCTGGAAAACAATCCCGGTCTCGCCCAGGCAGACGTGGAAGCCGCCGACGAGATGCTGCAACTGCTCATCCTTGTGCTGCCGGCAGAGTCAGACACTTTCCAGACTGTGCAAACCCGTCTGGCGCTGGCCTCTGAAAACCTGGAAACGAACCCCGATATAGCCGGATCAGATCTGGAGAATGCCTGGGATGAACTGGACCAGATTTTGACACAACGCTTGCAGCCGGTGCTAACCGAATTGGAATTAGGTCTAGGCGATGCGCTGGAAACCCCTGTGGCGTCAGACAACGCCGTCGCACAAACGCCAACGCCCATACCAACCACTGTCCCTACGTCAGTTAATTTGCCCACGCCAACTCCCCTGCCAACGAGTTCTCCTGTACCAACAAGCTCCCCTACGCCAACCGCAACGCCATCATCCTGAGAGAGTAGAGATTAGAGATTGGAGATCAGGCTACATCTGGGTGCCTGATCTCCAATCTCTAATCCTCAAGTTCCTTGCTGCCGCATGGACCGAGCGTCACGGACGATGTTGTGCCACACCAGATTCCGTTCTTCCTCGGTGGCGAAGGAAAGGTAGACAGTGCGCTGGATGCCCTTCTTTTTGCTGTTTTCTTTGCTTGCCATGAACTGTGAGATTTGCTTCGATTCAAATTCCGGCCCAAATTCAGACAGCAAAGTGATGGCAAGGGTATCTCGGGG
>JAWOGU010000575.1:0-4878 GCA_046496595.1 Chloroflexota bacterium | reverse complement strand
TGAACAGCCAGTCAATCAGCCGCTGCACAACGCCATCGCCGGTGAGATGGCCTTCCGGCACGATGACAAAACGGCCGTTCTGCCTCAACACTCGCGCCGCCTCCGCCAATGCAGACGGATCAATCACGTATTCGGTGGGGAAGGTAGCGAGGATGGTGTCGAAAACGGCCGTTTCAAATGGCAGTTCTTGTACACGTCCGCGAATCAATGGAACCGTGCCCTGCGTTCGCCTCCGCGCCTGCCGCCCCATGTAGGGCGACACATCCAGCCCCACCCCCTCAAAGCGCGCATTTTGCAGCGCCAGCAGCATGTGGCCCGGTCCGTGCCCAATCTCCAGCACATCCCGACCCGCCACAAAGGGCAGCGCCGCCAACTGCCAGCGCCGCCACTCCCCCAGCGACACCAGCCAGCTTACCGCGTCATACGTCCAGGCAAACTCATTGTAGAGCAGCCGAAACCCAAAACGCACCAGCCTAAACCAAAGTTTCATGAGCATCACATGCATAGTATACTACCTCTAAAAAGCTGTTAGCCATAAGCTGTTAGCTAAAAGCCAACAGCTAAAAGCCAACAGCTAAAAGCTTATAGCCAAACTGGAGCTTTCCATGTCAGAAAAACCAATCAGAAAAATAGCCATCAACACCGGCGGCGGCGACGCGCCGGGATTAAACGCCGTCATTCGCGCCATTGTGCTGTCGGCGCTGGAGAGCGGCTGGGAATGCGTCGGCATCCGCGAGGGGTACAACGGCCTCCTGCACCCGCACGCCTTTCCGCAGGGCGGCCTGCTGCCCCTGACGGGCGACACCGTGCGCGGTATTACCCATTTGGGCGGCACTATTTTGGGTACCACCAACCGGGGCGATCCCCGCCGCTACCCGCTGCAAAATGCAGATGGGCAGTGGGGAGAAGTTGACCGCACCGGCGAATTGGTTGACCTGCTGCAAGCCAACGGCTTTGACGCTCTGATCGCCATTGGTGGCGACGGCTCGCTGGCCATTGCCAACGTGCTGGCGCAAAAAGGGATGCGGGTGGTGGGCGTGCCCAAAACCATCGACAATGACCTGGACGGCACGGTGCTGACCTTTGGTTTCGACACGGCCGTTTCTTTTGCCACCGAATGCATTGACCGCCTGCACGCCACCGCCGAAGCGCACAAACGCATCATCACCGTGGAAGTGATGGGGCGCTACGCCGGTTGGATCGCCCTCCACGCCGGGGTTTCGGCCACCGCCGACGCCATCCTCATCCCCGAAATTCCCTACGACATCAACCTGGTGGCTGAAAAAATAATGGAGCGGGAGCAAAACGGCCGTTCCTTTTCCATCGTGGTTGTGGCGGAAGGCGCCAGACCGAAAGGCGGCGAACTGGTGGTCAAACACGCGGCGGGCGCCGGTACGATGGAGCGCCTGGGCGGCGTGGGCGAGCAGGCGGCGGCGGCATTGGCTGCCATCACCGGCAAAGAAGCGCGCAACGTTACTCTGGGACACTTGCTGCGCGGCGGCACACCCACCTCGTTTGACCGCCTGCTCTCGCTGCGATTTGGGGCGGCGGCGGTACGCGCACTGGCAGAAGAACATTATGGCGTGATGGTGGCGCTGGACCCGCCCACCGTGCGCTACGTGCCCCTGGCGGAAGCCACCAGCCGCATGAAAACCGTGCCCCTGGACTGCGACACAGTGCTAACCGCCCGGGATTTAGGCATCAGCTTTGGTGATTAACTTTTCTCATCGCGGAGCAAATCTTCTCTCATTCTTTACTCCGCCTCGCCGCGTTCTCCGCGGTTAATGTCTTTATGTCAATTGGAACGTTAAGCGAAAAATCGCTGCACGCCGATTTGAAGCGGTGGTTGCAACAGCCCGGAGACGAGTTTGAGGTCAAGGTGGGCGGCTTTGTCATCGACATGGTGCGCGGGCAGACGCTGATTGAGATTCAGACCCGCCACCTGTACGCCATGAAACGCAAGCTGGCGCGGCTGCTGGTGGATCATGAAGTGCGGCTGCTGCACCCGGTGGCGCGGGAGAAGTGGATTGTGCGGGAAACGGCCGTTGGCGAAGCCATCAGCCGCCGCAAATCGCCCAAACACGGGCAGACGCTCGACATCTTCAAAGAATTGGTGCGCATGACCGGTCTCATCCCCCACCCCAATCTCACCATCGAAGTGCTGCTCACGCAGGAAGAGGAAATCTGGCGCGACGATGGGCAGGGAAGCTGGCGGCGCAAACGCTGGAGCGTCTACGACCGGCGTTTGCTGGACGTGGTGGAGCAGGTTTCGTTCAGCAGTGCAGCGGATTATTTGGGGGTGATACCGGCGGGGTTGGAACGGCCGTTTACCAACCACGATCTTGCCCAGTCCCTCCCCTGTTCATCCCATCTGGCGCAAAAAATCACCTACACCCTGCGCCAGATGAACCTGCTGACGCCTGTAGGCAAAAAAGGCAAGTCCTATTTGTATGCTCTCTAAACTATCTGAAGGTAATGCGCCGCTTTCCGTCATGTCAGCCAAGGCGCCTGATCAGGATGAGCTTGTAACGGTCAGGCATCCGCCGACGCAAAATCAAACAGACCCGGCTGGCGCCGCCACAGGTGGTCCAGATGGTAAAAGGCACAAACCACCAGCGAGTGGGTGATTTGGCCGTTGGCGATAAGGTCGGGAACGGCCGTTAATGGAATTTCCTCCACCGCTATATCTTCCGCGCCATCAAACTCAGGCTGCTGCCGCCAGCGCACATTCAACGCCAGGTAAGAATGGCAGCGGTTGTTGAGAAACGCCGGATTGGGCGCTACCGTGCCAAGATGGATGATCTGATCAGCGTCGTAACCCGTTTCCTCCAGCATCTCCCGCCGCGCCGCTTCCCCCGCGTCGCCATCCGTGTTATCCACCATGCCGCCCGGCACTTCCAACGTCACATCTTCCGTGCCGTGCCTGAACTGGTGGATAAACACCACCTTCCCCTCCGGCGTGATGGGGATGATGTTAATCCAGTCCGGCGCTTCTAACACATAAAACGAATGGTCATTACCGGTGCGCGGCGAGCGGCGCGTATCCTGCCGCACCGTAAAAATACGATAATCGGCCAACGGCTCCGTCTCTAATTTTTCCCAATTTTCAACCATACCAACCTCAAGTTTTCCAGAATAACTTCTTTGAATGGGATTGTAGAAGTTGGAATCAGTCTGGTCAAACAAGTATCCTCAGCAAATTTGTGGTAAATTTAGGGCAATAACAATTTGGAGGTAAACATGGCTCAAAATTTGTGGGAACTACGCCAAATAAAACGCATGACAGTCAAGCAGTTGGCCGGAAAATCAGGTATCAAAACGGATCGCATTTATGCTTATGAAAACGGCGAACCGATCAAAATGGCGGACCTGGACAAACTGGCGAAGGCGTTATTCGTCAATAAAAACGAAATCAAGATTCAATCTGATCCGATGCAAAAAAAGAAACCGGCGCCGCCTCAACAAGCGGTGGCTGCGCCAGCAGCCCCAAAGCCGGCAGCGCCATCCGCACCGCCGGCAAAACAGCCGCCGACAAAAAAGCCGCCGGCAGCCAAACCCACCCAAACCACCTCCGCTTCAGAAGGCCAGCTTGATTATTTACGTGTCTTAATCGCCAAGCTGAATGAGGACGAAACGGCCGTTAGCGAGCGCCTGGGCAAACCCCTTGAAGAACTCGCTTTCCCGGAAGCGCGGCAGCTGCTAAACACCTACCACAAAGCATACAAAGCGCGTCAAGACCAACGTCCGCCTGATACCCGGCGCAAACGCGGGCATCTGCCGGAAGTGGTGGACGATTTTGAAATTAAGTATCTGCAAACGCAGCAAGAAGCAGGGACCGTCATCACCTTTACCCTGTTCGACAAAACGGAATTTAGCGGGCGCATCATCGGCTTTTCACCTTACAATATCACCATCCAGCAGGCCGATGACAGCGAAGTCACCATTCAAAAACTGGCCCTGGCTTACTACACTGCGGCCAAGGCGGCGTCATGAGCCTGAGCGATCACTTACGTTATTTGCGAGCGCTGCGCGGCGGCGTTCATACGCAAACGATCAGGGATGCCATTGGCCTGGAGAGGGTTACGCCCATTAATCACGCCGAAACGCAGTACCGTCCCGTGCGGGATCCGGAACTGGTGGCAAAACTGGCAGCTTATTACGAACGGCCGTTAACCGAATTTCAATGGCACAATGCCCGCCCCCGCAAATATCTCACCTTCTATCTGGCGCGGGCGCTCAAAACAAAAGAAGTCGTTTCGCTGACGCTGCGCTCCGGGGAACAACTGGCAGGCAAGGTAGACTGGTGGGATTTAGGCAGCCTGGGGCTGTGGGACGAAAACGGCCGTTTCCTGGTCGTGCAGCGTCACGCCGTCGTAGATTGGCCCGGCGCCGATACCGAGTGGGAAGACGTGTAGATATAGATTGGACCAATCTCAGAAGATTGGTCCAATCTAAACCTATAAGTTATTCAATTCTCGTTCCCTAAGTTTTTCGACCGCGCGATGCGTACTGGTAAAAGCCAGTTCCGGCAGATCCTCCAGGGCAACAAAAGCGGCGTCAACGGCGTCATCACCGGCTTGCAATTCCCCGCCCACCAGTTCGGCCCGGTAAAGAATGAAGATCGACGCGCCCGGCTGCCCCGGTTTGGCGGATGCATTGAAATAAACATCTTCCAGGCCGGTAATCGCCACTGTCAAACCGGTTTCTTCCCAGGTCTCGCGCACGGCCGTTTCCTGCGGATCTTCCCCACTGTCCACAAAACCGGCGGGCAGGCTCCACTTCCCTTTTTCCGGATTCATAGCGCGGCGTACCAGGAGTAAACGGCCGTTTTCCAGCACCAGCAACCCTACTCCCACCTTGGGATCCGTAAAGTAAACG
>JAWOGU010000533.1:0-5904 GCA_046496595.1 Chloroflexota bacterium | reverse complement strand
TGAAGACCTGCTGGTGGACGCCATGGCGATGTATCTCATCAACCGCCCCGCCGATTTTGACGTGGTGGTGACGGGCAACATGTTCGGCGACATCCTTTCCGATGAAGCGTCGATGATTACCGGCTCGTTGGGAATGCTGCCGTCGGCGTCGTTAGGCGAAGCGGGTTCCATTGGCCTATACGAACCGATTCACGGTTCAGCGCCCGACATTGCGGGCAAGGGCATTGCCAACCCGCTGGCGACAATTCTTTCTACAGCGATGATGCTGCGTTGGACATTTGATTTGCAGGAAGAGGCGCGGGCTGTGGAAACGGCCGTTTCCACTGTTCTCGCCGCCGGACACCGCACCGGCGACATTGCCTATCACGGCGAAAAACCGGTGGGAACTGAGGAGATGGGGGATTTAGTGGCAAAGGCTTTAAGCTAAAAACAAAAGATTGAAGATTAAAGACTGGCATTTGCACGCTGCTCTTTAATCTTCAATCATCAATCTTTATTCTTTAGTACAAGAACATCGGCTTGCCCAAAACGTGGCGCACTTTGGGCCGGTACTGCGCTTTGTCGTAGAGTTCGTCCACGTCTACGCGCTTGACGCCGCTGGTGACCATGCTCATGGGGATGTGGGTATAGGTGCCGTCACGCAAGGCTACCATGCGCCCGCTGACGCCGTCTTCGATCAGGTCCATCGCCAGGTGGGCATAGTTAGCCGCCACCATCAGGTCGAGAGCATCGGGCGCGCCGGAACGCATGAGGTAGCCTACGCGCTGGTTGATGATGTTTTGTCCGGTGATGGTCTTGATGGCTTCGGCTGTTATTTCACCAATGCCGCCCAGTTTACGATGGCCAAAGGCGTCGGCTTCGCCGTATTCCACCACCGCGCCGCCCATCATGTGGGCGCCTTCGCTGATGGAGACGATGGCGTAATTGCTGGGATTGGTTTTCTTATCTTCCAGGACCAGCGCCGCCAGTTTTTCCGGATCAAACGGCACTTCGGAAATGATGGCCCGGTCCACGCCTGCCAGATAGGAGCTGATGAGGCTGGTTTCACCGGAGTTGCGGCCAAACAGTTCCACCACAGCGATACGCTCGTGGGAACCGGTGCTCGTGCGAAGTTGATTGAGGAACTGCACGCTGCGGGTAACGGCCGTTGAGAAACCAATGCAGTAGTCGGTGCCGTACACATCGTTGTCCATCGTCTTGGGGATGGCAATGACGGGGAAACCTTCACTGTGCAGCCGTTCGCCATAGCTCAACGTATCGTCACCGCCGATGGGAATCAGCCGTTCGATGCCCAGATATTCCAGATTCGACAACACATGAGGTGTAAAGTCGCGCAGCCGTTTGTCCTCAGCTTCTGCCTCGAGATGGTCCGGGTCTTTCAAAAATTCCGGCACCCGGCTGCGGCTCACTTTGCCCGGATGGGTGCGGCTGGTGTGCAAGAAGGTGCCGCCCGTGCGGTCGATAGTGCGCACCACCTGATTGTCTAATTTAATAAAGTTCTTCTCGAAACTGTCCGGCTCGTCCCGGTTAAAGTCCAACAAACCGCCCCAACCGCGGCGCACGCCGACAATTTCATGCCCCTGATCGATGGCGCGATTTACCACAGCCTTGATGCACGGATTCAAACCCGGCACATCACCGCCGCCTGTCAAAATACCTAATTTCATTTGCTATTATCTCCTTAGATTTGATCTTTTAGTGAGTTAGTCTTCACTGTACACTGTAAACTGTTTACCGTTCACTGCTTCACCCTTCGCTCGTCATGATCATCAACGGTTTCATTTCAAAGCTTTTGTACTGCGGGCGCAGACGCTCTCTGTTGTAGAACTTGTCTACGTTGACGAATTTCTTGCTGTTGGTAACCACCGTGATCGGTACGTTGTCGTAACGGCCGTTCTTCAGCACCACTAAACGGCCGTGAATATTATTCAAAATCAGGTCCAACGCCAGATTGCCATACGCCATCGGCACAATCGAATCCACCGCGTCCGGATCTCCGCAGCGCACCAGATAACCCAGCTTTTGGATAATCGGATCAATACGCTTGCCATTGTTATACTTTGGCGACAGCTCCTTCAACTTTTGCCCTACCACTTCCCCGATGCCGCCTAACTTGGCATGACCATACATGTCCTTTTCCGAATCCTTAAAAATCATGTCGCCGCCTTCAAACATCGCCCCTTCCGAAATCAACACCACCGAATAGCGGCTGGGATTCTTAAACCGATCCTCAGCCAGCAGTTCCGTCAGACGGCTGATGTCGAATTTGTACTCCGGGATGACGCAGCGGTTGGCAGCGCCCGCCATCGTGGGCAACATCGCCGTGAAACCGGCATAGCGGCCAAACACCTCCAGCACCAAAAAACGCTCATGCGAACCGGCCGAAGTACGCAGCCGATTGGTCATCTCAATAGTCCGGGTAACGCAGGTGCTAAAACCAATGCAGTAATCCGTTCCCGGCACATCGTTGTCCATCGTTTTAGGAATCCCCACCACCTTGACGCCTTTCTGATACAAGGTCACGCCATAACTCAGCGTATCATCCCCGCCGATGGGAATCAGGTAATCAATGCCCAAATGTTCCAGATTTTTGATCACCTCCGGCGTCAAATCATTGATTTCTTCGTTATACGTATCTTGCAAATACTCAGGTACGTCTTTCTTGGGCATATGGCTGGGGCGGGTACGCGAACTATGCAAAAAGGTGCCGCCGGTGCGTCCCGCTTTGTTGACAAGTTCCTCTGTCAACTCCAGATAATTATTGCTGTTGTCTGCTTTTTTATCGCGTTCTAACTCTGTGATACCTGCCCACCCCCGTCGCAGACCAATCACCTTATATCCTTCGCGCACCGCCCGAATGGTAACGGCACGAATGGCCGGATTGAGGCCGGGCACATCACCACCGCCGGTGAGAATACCGATAACGCCTTTTGTACGATTAACTTGTGCCATGGTAAACACCTCCGAAAAATTGAGTCCTTTAGAATTTTTAGGTTCTTCAGGATTTCAGGGAGTTAAGCAGGTGGCGAGTAGCGGGTGGCGCGTATGGCCTCTGGATCCGCCACCCGCAACCTGCAACCGCCAATTCAGAACCCCAGAAAATCCAAAAGAACCTTACTTTTTAACCTGTGGTCCCGGCTGCGCCAGCAGATCCACAATGGGGCGTAAATCCAGCCACCACTGTTCCTTGGGCCGGCCGTATTTACTATCCACCATACGCGGCATATCTTCCATGCTGGTAATCTTAAATTCACCCCCTACCAGGCCAATAAAGGAACTGCCAACCTGTCCCTGATCAATCTGTTCTTCCAGATAGTCGACACAATCAGAAGCCAGCCGCGTGGCTAAAATGCGGTCATACGGCGTCGGATTGCCGCCTTGCTGCAAATGTCCCAAAATCGCCTGACGCACGTCAAACAGGTCGCCGCCTTCCTCTTCAAAGAGGGCGCGCATAAAATCAGTGGTATAAATTTCGTTCGCATGTTCATTGCGAATCATTAAACCGACACGCTTACCCTGTTTGAAGCCGGTAATAAGCATGTTGATATCGGCCACCATATCTTTTAAGGTCACGCCCTCTTCGGGTAAGTACACCCGTTCCGCACCTGTAGCTAAAGCAGACATGAGGGCCAAATAACCGCAGTAATGCCCCATCACCTCTACCACAAACGTGCGCCGCGAGGCCACGGCCGACTGCTTAATCTTGTCTACGGCGTCGACGATGCTGTTTAAGGCGGTGTCGGCGCCCACGCTTAACTGTGATCCGGGTAGATTGTTGTTGATGCTGGCCGGAATGCAAATCATGGGGATGTTAAACGCCGGGTAATTTTCACGCAGGCGGTACATTTCATAGATGGCCTCGTAGCCGGTGAGACCGCCTATCACCAGAATGCCTTCTATCTGGTGATCCTCCAGATTGCGGGCGATGGCGTACCACTCCCCGCCTTGGGGAACCGTGCGATTGGTGCCAAATTCCGAACCGCCTCTAGGGGCTAATCCGGCGACGTCCATCCAGTTTAACTCCTTGATTTCGCCGCGAATGAGGCCGCGGAAGCCACGGTTCACACCCATCATGATGTGGCCTTTGTCAATGCCCAAACGCACGGCCGCGCGAACGGCCGTGTTCATGCCCGGCGCCGGACCACCGGCGTTTAACACCGCAATGCGCATCCGTCTCTGGTCGGGTTTCGGTTCGTGGGGCATAGCGCGAACCAGGGTGCGCAAGGTGCGGAATGACTTTTTGAAACTGCGGCCCCGCAAATCCATCGCCTTTTCAAAATTACCAGCCTGCACAGCATCCCCTACTTCTTCAGTCACTTCCAGACATTTAGCCAGCGGGGTGCGTGTAATGCGGTTACCTTGAATGCCCATGACAAACGGTTCAGCGTAAGGTTCGTCGTGGAGCAGTTCTTCCACGGCGCGCACACCAAGCTGGGTGGCAAGATTGCGGTCAAAGGCGCTGGGAGAGCCGCCGCGCTGCACATGGCCCAACACAGTGATGCGCGTATCTTCGCCTAGCCGCTCCTCCAGGGTTTTACGCACGTGTTCACCGGTGATAGGTTTGCCATGCCTGTCTTGAGCGCCTTCGGCCAGGATGACGATACTGTCTCGCCGGCCGCTTTCACGGCCATGCGCCAGCACCTCGCACATCTTTTCTTCCCAGTTGTCGAGATTGGGCGGTGACTCCGGAATTAACACCCAGTCGGCGCCGGTTGCCAGCCCGGCCATTAAAGCCAGGTAGCCGCAGCGTCGTCCCATCACTTCAATCACAAAGCTGCGCTGGTGGCTGGCAGCGGTGCTGGTAATGGCGTCCACGGCTTCCACGATGCGGTGCAGGGCTGTATCGGCGCCGGTGGTCATATCGGAACCATACATGTCATTGTCGATGGAGCCAATGATACCGGCTATAGCCAGATGAGGATGTTTAGCAGCCAATTTCTTGGAGATAACGCCGGTTTCAACCAGTTCTGCCAGCAGACCGGGCCATTCTTGATGAAGCATGTAGGCGCCTGTCAGACTGCCATCGCCCCCCACGCAAACGAGGGTATCGATGCCGGCTATGACCAGGTTGGCTGCCGCTTTCAGGCGTCCGGGGCGCTCTCTAAATTCCAGGCTGCGGGCAGAACCAATCATGGTGCCGCCTTGCTGCAAGATGCCGCCAACGTCATTCCAGCCGATGGGTCTGATGTTATCGCCGCCATCAACCATACCCTGGTAGCCTTCGTAGATTGCCATTACTTCTGTGCCATAATCCAGGGCGGCTCTTACCACCGCCCGGACCGCAGCATTCATACCTTGGGCGTCACCACCACTTGTGAACACGCCTATTCTTTCCATGTTTTATCCTTCGCTTTTTATCGGATCGATCTGGTTTTTTGTTTGGGACAATGTGGGACCAGCGATCTAGTGTTTCAAGTTTAAATATCCTGAAATCAGGTTTACACCAGTGGGAAAGTATGAGTGGAAAGTTGCTGAGATTGTACTCAGCGGCTCACCTACAATAGTACAATTTTCGGGCTGTTTCGCAACTTTTTGGAAGTAGGGATTAGGGACTGAAGGCTAAAGATTGAGATTAAAGATTGATGGAGAGGGGATCTTCAATCTTTAATCTTCAATCTTTTGCCGTTGATGGCATTGAAGCGCTTAAGGCAACCAGATGTCGAAGAGAGGGGTGCTGCTGCCGGAGATGAGGCGGGTGGTTGGCCCGTCGATGGTTTGCAGGCGGAAATCCCAGTTATCGGCGGCGCCCAGGGCGATGATGAAGGCGTTATTGTTGAGCCATTGAGCGGAAACGGCCGTTCTCCCCTCAGACATCTCCACCACCACCGGCGCCGCTCCCGGTTGGCCGACGGCATAAGCGCCTGGCGCGGCATAGACAAAATATTGTTCTGCCGCATTCCAGCC
>JAWOGU010000049.1:0-6021 GCA_046496595.1 Chloroflexota bacterium | reverse complement strand
GCAGGCCAACAATCCCAAGAAGCAGTCGAGTCTGCCCCGGAACCCAGCGAACCGCCCACCAGCATCAACGTCATTTCGATGAGCCATAACGGCTTTGCCAAGCGCACGCCGCGCCATTTTTACGGGCGGCAGCGGCGCAGCGGCATGGGCGTCTTCGACCTGGATTCGGCCGACGATGATCCGCCTGCCTTGCTGTCCGTGGCGGACGAAAGCGCCGTACTTTTGCTGTTCACCAACTTTGGCCGGGCCTTTCGCATGACGGTGGACGCCCTGGCGGAAGCGCCGGTGCGGGCGCGCGGGCAAAACGTGATGAACCTGTTCACATTTCGGCCGCACGAGCGCATTGTGGCGGCGCTGCCGGCCGATGAAGGTGAATCGGTGGCGCTTGCCAGCCAGCGCGGCTGGGTGCGCACCATTCCCGCCGTCCGGCTGAACAGCTATCTCATCCCCGGCATGAGCTTTTACGATGTGCAGCAGGGCGGGCAGGTAACAGCCGCCTGCTGGACCAATGATGACGACGACCTGTTTATGGTGACGCGCCTGGGTAAGGCCATCCGCTTTTCCGCCAGGCAGGTACACAAATCGGGCAGCCTGGGTTTAAGGGTGGATATGGGGGATCCGGTGGCGGCGATAACGGCCGTTACCGAAACCAGCGGCGTCTTCCTCATCAGCCACGACGGCAAAGGCGCCATCCGCCTCATGTCGGGCTTCCGCCAGAATAAAGCGCCCGGCGCCGGCGGCAAAGTCGCCATCAAAACCGACAAACTAATTGGGGCCGTCACCGTGCAGCCAGATGACGACCTGTTTTTGCTCTCCAAGCTGGGCAAAATCATCCGCTTCAAGGCCGCCGAAGTGCCGCCCAAAGAAGGCGTGGTGCAGGGCGTGCACTGCATGACCCTGCGCAACGATGAGGTAACGGCCGTTGCCCGCGCCGTCATCAAACCTGAAACTAAAATTGAAGATTAGGGAATAAAGATTGAAGATCGGCAGGTCGCCAATCTTCAATCTTTAATCATCAAAAAAGGCAAACCACCATGACCACCCTGCCCCGCTTAACCTGGGAAGCCATCACCCTCCAGCTTCGAGACCCCTTCCGCATTTCTTATGGCGTCAGCGAGACGCGCCAGGCTTTCTGGCTGCGCCTGGCCCATGACGAAGGCTGGGGCGAAGGCACCATTCCGGCTTATTATGGCATTAGCGACGAGGCGTTAACGGCCGTTTGGCAGCAAGCCGCCCAGCGCACCGACCCCTTCCCTGAAGATCCCGCCGAAATTTCTGCCTGGATTGGTGCGGACGGGCCGGCTCCCGCCCGCTGCGCCCTGGACCTCGCCCTACACGACCGTCTGGGCCGCCGGCATAATCTGCCGCTGCACCAATTGTTGAATCTGCCTGCGCCCAAACCCCTGGCAACCTCCTTCACCCTCAGCATCGACACGCCCGAAAAGGTGGCCCAAAAAGCGCGGCAGATCACACAATACCCCATCATCAAAGTCAAACTGGGCAGCGACGACGACGTGGCCTGCATCGCCGCCATCCGCGAAGCCCGCCCGGACGCCAAAATCCGCGTAGACGCCAACGCCGCCTGGTCGCCGGACGAAGCCATCCGCCGCATTCAAGCCCTGGCTCCCTACGACCTGGAAATGGTAGAACAGCCCACGCCCAAAGCCGACATCAGCGGCATGGGCGCGGTGCAAGCCGCGGTGGACGTGCCCATCGTAGCCGATGAATCGGTGCAAACGCTGGCGGATGTAGAAGCGCTGGCGGCAGCCGGTGTGCAAGGCATCAACCTGAAGCTGATGAAGGTCGGCGGGCTGGCAGTCGGTATCCACATCCTTAAGCGGGCGCAAGAGTTGGGCCTGCGCGTGATGTTGGGCTGTATGATAGAAACATCCCTGGGCGCCACTGCCATGGCGCATCTCTCCGGTTTTGCGGAGTGGCTGGACCTGGACGCCCCACTGCTAATTGCCAATGACCCGTTTAGTGGATTGCAGTATAATGAGGCCAATGTTATTCAAATACCATCACTCCCCGGCATTGGAGTGGTGCGTTCAACAAGGGAGTAACCTTAAGTGCTTGAAACTATCCAGGCCACATTAACCGACTTTTCTCAACGAGATTATCGTTTACACTACTGCCAGCTTGACGCCGACCGTCTGGAGAATAATCGCTGCACGCTGTCCGGCGTTATCCTGGATGCTGCCGCCCTGACTGAGGTCGTGGACGAGCTGCAAACCCGCTTCCCCACCGTCTCTTTTAAGGCCGCCGACGTTAAAGTGTTAAGCTCTCCTGAACAGAAAATACTGACGGTAGCCACCAATGTCACTGCTGTGATGAGCGAACCTTCCTGGCGCTCTGAACAAATGAGCCAGGTGCTCAATGGCTGGCAGGTAGAACGCTTGATGGAACAAGAGGGGTGGGTGTTTGTGCGCCAAATGCGCGACAATGGTTATTTAGGCTGGGTTTACCGCGACTATCTGAGCGACGAAACGCCGCCGGCGAGTACCCATATGGTCTATCAGCCAACCGCTGTCCTTTATGCGGAACCTTCTGCGGCAAGCGCCCAGGTGGGGCGTGTTTGGGCGGGGATGGAGGTGGCAGTAACTGATGTTTCCGGTGATTGGGCGCAGCTTTCCCTGGCAGGCGGCGTCACTGGCTGGCTGCCTCAGGCCATACTGCGCTCCCTGGATGAACTGCCTCGGGCCGAAGAAACACGCCGTCAACAAATTGTGAATTTTGCCAATCAGCTCATCGGTGTGCCCTACCTTTGGGGTGGACGCACCGCGTTGGGCATTGACTGCTCCGGACTGGCTGAACTGGCCTATCGCCTGAGCGGCGTCACCATCCCGCGAGACGCCGACATGCAGTTTGCCGCCGGACAGGCTGTTGAGCCGCCTTTCACGCCGGGAGATTTGCTCTTCTTCGGCAGCAACCGGGGACATCGAGCCATTTCCCATGTGGCCATCAGCCTGGGCGATTGGCGCATTGTGCATTCCTCCCGCTCCCGCAATGGCGTTTATCTGGACGACGTGCAGGCTGTGCCCTCATTAAAAAACAGCTTTATGGGAGCGCGGACATTTTTGTCGTAAACCGGGTAACATCTCAATAATCTGGGGAAAACGAGGTCTGAGCCTGTCGAAGGCCGTTGGTTCGGCCAGGGCCGTTGGTTTCGACAGGCTCAACCATCAACCAACTCCGCCGCGCGTAAGCAAGCAAATACGAATATCGTTTGTCAAAGAGGCCGGCGCGGGTTCAACAGGTCGTTAAACCCATCCCCCAACAAATTCCAACCAACGCTAAACAAAATCAATGCCAGGGCGATAGGCACAAACACCCACCAGTAAACAAATGGATTGCCCCCCAATCCTAATATAAAACTTCGCCCTCCGACCAGTACCAAACCCCACGGCAGCGCAGTGCCGCCCATGCCAATGAAGGTAAAGGTAGCCGCCAGAATAACCATCGCGCCCACGTCACGGGTAGCCAGAACAACGGCGGAAGAAATAGAATTGGGCAGCAAATGCTTGACCAAAATACGGAACCCGGTGGCGCCCATGGCCCGCGCCGCCACAACGTATTCCGAGTTTTTTTGCTTGTTGACGGAGGCGTTGATCAGGCGGGCAAACGGCATCCAGGAAAACAGGATCAGCGCGCACATCACAGAGTCGATATTATAGCGCATCAGGAATTCTTGAAGGGTGGTTAGCTGGAATTCCTCGCCAAAGAAATAGGTGAGTGGGCGAGAAAATGGGGAGATGTTGTAGGAAAAAAACGACAGTTCCAACAGCCAGATGGCGGCGATGATAGGAAATGCCAGGAAGGCATCTGTGGCGCGCATGACAGCGTTCTCAAACCAACCGCCGATGTAGGCGCTAATTGCGCCGATAAATATCCCAAAAACGGCCGTTATCCCCGTTACCGTCAGGCCATAAATCAACGCCGCCCGCGCTCCCCACACCAGCGAATGATAAATATCCCACTGGAAAGATGGACCTTGGCCCACCGGCACACCCGGTCCAGCCACAGGCGGGCGCGGCACAGACCCTAAAGGACTGCCTTCGCGCGGCGGATCCGGCAGTTGGTAAAAAGAGCTTTCGATCTGCTTGTAACCGGGCGCTTCCGGGTCAGGCGGCGGCGCCAACCAGGGGGCCGCCACCGCGGCCAGCACAAAAAAACCGACAATCGCCAATCCCAGCCAGTTTTGTTTATGCGCAAAAAACCGCCGCCAATTTAACATCCGGTCTCTTTACCTGTTTCCATTTTCACGCACTCTAGGGTCAACAATACCGCGCAAAATATCCAGCAGCAGCATCAGCGGCACTACCAGCAAGACACTGTAGACAGCAAAACCGAGGGCTAAAGGCGCGTCCGGTGCATCGGCCATGCCGTTCACCACCAGATAAGATAACCCTCTGCGGTTAAAAATGGCTTCGATGACAAACACGCCGGTGATAATCGCCGCCACGGA
This sequence comes from Chloroflexota bacterium, assembly GCA_046496595.1. Lineage (GTDB taxonomy): Bacteria > Chloroflexota > Anaerolineae > Promineifilales > Promineifilaceae. The sequence goes on along the minus strand of JAWOGU010000049.1, from coordinate 1,556 downwards.
GAGCATGGTGCTGGTGAGAGCCGGGGTGAGTGCGTTGCGAAAGGTGTGCCGCCAGACGATTGTGCGGGTTTTTAAGCCGCGCGCTCTGGCGGAAGTAACGTAATCCTGATCCTTCTCTTCAATCATGGCGGCGCGGGTGATGCGGCTTAAGAAGGCCCAGTTTGCCAGGCTAAGGGCTATCACCGGCAAGACCAGATGGCGCAGCGCATCTATGGTCACATCTAAACGGCCGTTTAGCAGCCCATCCACCGTGAGGAAACCCGTATAATTGACAAAAGTGGAACTGCTCAAACGAATGTCGAGAATGTCCGAACGCCCTGGGGGGAACCAATGCAGCCCTACATAGAAAATTGAGAGCAGGAAAAAGCCCAGAATAAAAGGGGGAATGGCCGCCCCAATAAACGCTGTCAGGCGAAGATAGTTATCGACACGGCCATAAGCCCGCCAGCCGGAGACGACTCCGGCTATCAGGCCCAAGGGAATAAAAAACAGCAGCGAGTAAAAGGTTAGTTCCAGGGTAACGGGTGTGTGACGCAGCAAAATCGCCAGCACGTCATCATTGTAAACCGGGCTGTATCCCCAATCGCCCTGCACCAGGAGCAGCAGCCAGCGTACATACTGCACGACAAATGGATCGTCCAGACCATATTCATCGATAATTTCATCGATGGTATTCTGATATTTTTCGGCAGTCATGTTGCTGGGCAGGCGAGGCGGCAGGTAAAGGGCAGCCCGGTCTTCTACGGGCGATTGCAAAATCATGGCGAAGAGAACGGCCGTTATCACCACGAGGGTCAGAGGTATTGCCAACAAGCGGCGTCCTAAAAACTGCCAGAAATCGGACATGATTTAGTTCATCTCTTGACAGGTAAGCAGCTGCACCGGAGAACTCCCCCTAAACAGACATTCAACGGCAAAACGGCCGTCAAGCGCCGCCGCCTTCATTAAGACATAATCGCCCTGCATCCCGATACGGGTTATTTCAGGATTACCACCAAGCCGGTCTTGACGGGCTTGCAGCCAGTTTACCCACTGCTCATCGGCCGCCACCGTGCAGCCAAAACAGGGATCCGGCAGGGGTTCGCCTGTGATCAGGCTGTTAAAGCCCACTGTGTAGGGTAAGGAGCCATCAAAACAGAAGTTAAGCTGATCATTGAGAAACCGGCAGTGAATCCAGGCGCCATTTTCAAAATCGGCGACGATGATGGTGGTTAAACTGTCGCTATCGATGGCGCCCACCGACAGGGTATAAGGTCCCGTAAAAGCATCACGCACGCCTCTGGCGGCAGCGTAATTGACGCCCTGGCTCAATCCCAGTTCAAACAAATCGCCGTCGTACTGCCGCACGACCTGAATGGTTTGATCCACGATGGGAATGCCTCTCCAGGAATTGTCGGCAATGATGGTGGACGTGAGATAGCTCATCAACATGACCAGAGGCAGCGGCAGCAGTAATTTGCTCCAGGCGCGAACCGTTAAACGGCCGTTTCCCCCTCTCTCCTGGTTAATGCCGGCTAAACGGCCGTCTTGAAACAGCCCTAGAAAAATGAACGTGA
>JAWOGU010000449.1:0-7530 GCA_046496595.1 Chloroflexota bacterium | reverse complement strand
CGTGGCGCTGGTGCTGGTAAAAAGTTATCAAACCCAAACGGCCGTTTCCCGCATTCAGCCGCTCCTGGCTCCGTCCGGACTGGTGATCACGCTGCAAAACGGCCTGGGCAACCTCGAAATGTTACGCGCTGGCCTGCCTTCCGCGTCCGTCACCGTGGGCGTCACCTCCCTGGGCGCGACGATGGTACAGCCGGGCGTCGTGCGCCATGCCGGTCAAGGACCGGTTCACCTGGCTCCACCGCTCACCGCCCACCCTTTGTTTTTACCGCTGTTGGCGCTGCTGTGTCAGGCCGGTTTCAGCGCCGAAGCCGCCGCCAACGTGGACAGCCTGGTCTGGGGCAAACTGGCGGTTAACACGGGCATCAATCCGTTAACGGCCGTTCTCAACGCGCCCAACGGTTATCTGGCAGCCCATGAAGATGTGCGAGCGGTGATGATGGCGGCGGCGCGGGAAACGGCCGTTGTCGCCGCCGCGCAAGCCATTCCCCTGCCTTACCCGGATGCGGGCGAACGCGCTCTGGCAGTGGCCCAGGCCACCGCCCAAAACCGTTCCTCCATGCTGCAAGACCTGGATCGCGGCAGCCGCACGGAAATCGACGCGATTTGCGGCGCTGTGGTAAAAATGGGCGAGATGGTGGGCGTGGAAACGGCCGTTAACCAACAACTTTACGCCTGGATCAAACAAATTGAATCCGGGCAGCCTCTATCAAACCTGCGCGTAGACATTGTTGGCAGCATCCTCGACTTAACCCGCCACCTGCCACCCGCCACTCGCCACCCAAAAGGAACCCCATGATCGTAACCGCAGACATCAACCACATTCGAGCAATCCGCTGGCAAGACCCTGCCCTCACCTGGGGACTGGTACCAACCATGGGCTACCTGCATGAGGGCCACCTGTCCCTGGTGCGCCGCGCCCTGGCGGAAAATGACCGCGCCCTGGCGACCATCTACGTCAACCCCACCCAGTTTGCGCCCACCGAAGACCTGAGTACCTATCCCCGCGACCTGGAACGTGATTTGGCGCTGCTGCAAGAAACAGGCGCAGACGTGGTCTTCACCCCTGGCGACGACGTGATGTATCCCGCCGGGTTTCAGACCTACGTCAGCGTGGAAGAAGTGACGAAGGTGCTGGAAGGCGCGTCGCGGCCCGGCCATTTTCGCGGCGTGAGTACCATCGTGGCTAAACTGTTCAATATTGCCCAACCGACCCGCGCCTATTTCGGCCAAAAAGATTTTCAGCAGGCGCTTGTTTTGCAGCGCATGGTCATCGATCTGAACTTCAACCTGGAAATGGTGATTTGTCCCATCGTGCGTGAGCCGGATGGGCTGGCGTTGAGTTCGCGCAACAAATATCTGACCCCTGAGCAGCGGCAGGCTGCCACCCTTTTGCAGCGAACGCTGGCGGCGGCGGTGGCGGCGCTGCAAGACGGCGAACGGGACGCCGCCCATATCCGCCAATTGGCAGCAGATCGTATCACCGCCGAACCGTTAGCCCGCCTGGATTATTTCAGCGTGGCCCATCCCGACACCTTGATCGAACTGGATGTGGTGGAGGAGAAGGCGGTGTTGTCAACGGCCGTTTTCTTTGGCAAAACCCGTCTCATCGACAACATGCTTTGGCCTTAAAACAGAATTTAGCGGGGATGAGGGGATTTGGAGATATTTCTCCGCATCCTCCTTGCCTCTACGGTTAAACAAAAAGGAGAAATTTTCCATGAGCACATTTCACACAATTATCTGGATAGACGAGGGCGGCATCTGCCAGATGCTCGACCAGCGCAAACTGCCCCATGAAGTGGTCTACAACGATTACACCGGCTACGCGGAAGTCGCCGACGCCATCCGCACGATGGTCATTCGCGGCGCGCCCGCCATTGGAGCGGCGGCGGCGTATGGCATGGCGCTGGCCTGTGTCCACACCTCCGCCGCCAGTGCTGCCGAATTGCGGGCAGATTTGAAGACGGCGGCGGAAGTGCTGCGCCAGTCGCGGCCCACGGCCGTTAATCTGTTCTGGGCCATTGAGCGGATGCTGGCGGTATTGGCGGATCCTGACCTGGACAGCGTGAAAAAGTTGCAGGAAACGGCCGTTGCCACAGCCAAAACCATCGCCGCTGAAGACGTGGAAATCAACAAACAAATGGGCCTTAATGCTTTGGAACTGGTGCCCCAAAACGCCACCTGCATCCACCACTGCAATACCGGCAGCCTGGCAACCGTCGATTACGGCACGGCTTTAGGCGTGATTCGTACGGCGCATGAGCAGGGGCGTAACATCAGCGTGCTGGTAGACGAAACGCGCCCCCGGCTGCAAGGCGGGCGGCTGACCGCCTGGGAATTGCAGCAGCAGGGCATCCCCTTCAAAGTAATCGCCGACGGCGCCTCCGGCCACTTTTTGCGCAAGGGCGGCGTTGATTTTTGCGTGGTCGGCACAGACCGGGTGGCGGCTAACGGCGACGTGGCGAACAAAATCGGCACGTATAACCTGGCGGTGGTGGCGCATGAAAACGGCGTACCCTTCTACGTAGCCTCGCCTACGTCCACCATCGACCTCAGCACACCCACCGGCGACGAAATCGAGATTGAAGAGCGCCCGGCCGACGAAGTGACCCACGCCGGCGATTGGCAGATCACGCCGGACGGCGTGGAGGTGGGCAATCCCGCCTTCGACGTGACGCCTGCCCGCTATGTGACTGCCATCATCACGGAAAAAGGCATCGTGTATCCGCCGTACAAAGAGAACCTTGCCAAATTGATGGCGGACTAGGCGGTAACGGCCGTTTTCATGCCATTTTAGACGGAAATCATACTATCCCACGATTATTGTCTGTCACATCCATGACATCTGACATGTCATCAATCCTTGGATAGAGGTTACAATCTGCGGGATGTCTCGCGCACACATTAACAATGTGCAGTTGTTTGCTGTCACACCCTCCGGGCCGCAAGTTTTGCCTGTGCCGCCAACCGCCACAAGTTTTGATGATTTGTACGGTGGTTTGGCGCTGGGGGTGTACTCGGCGCTGCGCACGTTTGCACATGAAAAATTCCTGTATTTACAGGAACATATAGACCGCACGAAACGCTCGATGGTTTTATTGGGCTGGCAGTTTGAGTTGGATGAGACTTTGCTGCGGCAGACGCTGCACATGGTTTGCGCCGCCTATCCGGAATCGGAAATGCGGGTGCGTTTTGACGTGCTGGCTGAACCGGCGGCGGCCTTGGGCACGGACAGCCGGGTTTTGGTGGCGTTGATGCCGTTTACGCCGCCGCCGCCTATTATGTATGAGCAGGGCGTGGCGGTGTCCGTGACCAGAGAACTGGTGCGGCGGCAGCCATTGGTGAAGAACGCGGATTTCGCGCTGCGCCGCCGGCAGCACAGCCCCGGCGCCGGCGTGTACGAAACAATACTGCTGTCTGAAAACGGCCGTTTGCTGGAAGGCGCCACCACCAACTTTTATGCCGTGAAAAATGGCGTGGTCTACACGGCAGGCGACGGGGTGCTGGAAGGTATCACCCGCCGCATCGTCTTGGAACTGCTGCCTGGTCTGAATATCCCGGTTCGGCTGGAAGCGGTAACGCTGGCCGATGCCCCAACCCTGGATGAAGCATTCCTAAGCGGCTCGTCCAGAGCTGTTTTGCCCGTTGTCAGGATAGGCGAGACGCCGGTTGGATCGGGATTTCCGGGACCTGTTGGCCGACGTCTGCTGATAGCTTATAATGACTTTGTTGCTCGTACCATTAGACTTGCCGTAAAAGGCGATTGACGACGAACAAAGGAATTTAACACCGGTATGATTCACTTTCCTGAAGCCGATTTGGAAGCATTTGCGTTGATGTTGTACGACATACAGGCTGTTCGCCTGGGCCAGTTTCGCTTACACAGCGGACGCATGTCGCCGATTTACCTGGATTTGCGGATGTTGGTTTCGTTTCCGCAGGCGCTGCGCATGGCAACGGCCGTTTACACCCCGCTTTTGGCACACTTAAAGTACGACTTACTGGCGGCCGCGCCGATGGCCGGCCTGCCTTTGGGCACGGCGTTATGCTTGGCTTTGGACCAGCCGCTCATTTATCCGCGCAAAACGGCGAAAAGTTACGGCACGGGTAAGGGTATAGAAGGGGCGTATGAGATTGGGCAAACGGCCGTTGTCATCGACGACCTCATCACATCCGGCGACAGCATTTTGCAGGCCATTGCCGCCCTCAAAGCAGACGGCTTGCACGTCAACGATGCCGTTGTACTCATCGACCGCCAGCAGGGCGGCATGGAAAATTTGCAGAACGCCGGCTACCAGCCCCATGCAGCCATGACCATTCGCCAACTGTTGTCCATGCTGGAAGCCAACCAGCGTATCACTGCCCGCGATACCGCCAAAGTTTTACAAGCCCTATAAGAACCAACAGTGTCACCGGAAGAGTCATTAACAATTCAACAATTCAACAATTGTAACTATACACGTAGGTTCCCTGAGCCTGTCGAAGGGAACCGGGCTTCGACAAGCTCAGCCCTCGACAGCGCTGTATAGTTACCAACAATTAATTATTCCTAAAAGTATTCGTCGGGGGGAGCCGCCACAACCAGCCATTGCTTATGTCAGAGACCCGGACAAGGTCTGCCGTATGGTGATGTTTGATTGCTCAAGGTGAAGCCCTAGAGGTCTGTACAGTTAAAATAATCTGGAGATGAAGATCGCTTTCACAATGAGACACAAAGCTGTCCGATCTCCACTATGTTCTCAGGAGAAAAAATGATTGACTTAAAACGCGATAACACAGCCAACTTCCTGCGCTATGAACGAAACCCGCTCAGCGCCCTCTTTGCCCCCAAAGGCGTAGCCGTTGTTGGCGCTACGGAAAAAGAAGGCAGCGTAGGCAGAACCATCGTTTGGAACTTAATGAGCAGTTCTTTTGGTGGAGCCATCTTTCCCGTCAACCCCAAACGTAAAAACATACTGGGTATCAAAGCCTATCCCAGCATCAAAGAAATTCCGGATACAGTGGACCTGGCTGTCATTGTCACGCCCGCTCCCAGCGTACCGGATCTTATCGGCGAATGTGTCGAAAAAGGCGTGAAAGGGGCTATCGTCATTTCTGCCGGGTTCAAAGAAATTGGACCTGAAGGGGTCGAGCTGGAACGGCAAATCATGGAAAAAGCGCGGCAGGGGAACATGCGCATCTTTGGCCCCAACTGCCTGGGCGTTATGAATCCCGTCACCGGACTCAACGCCACTTTTGCCAGCGCTATGGCCAATCCCGGTACGGTTGGTTTTATCAGCCAGTCCGGCGCTTTATGCACGGCCGTTCTTGACTGGTCCTTCCGTGAAAACGTAGGCTTCAGCGCCTTCGTCTCTATTGGCTCTATGCTCGATGTGGGTTGGGGAGATCTCATCTATTATCTAGGCGACGATCCGCGCACTAAAAGCATCGTCATCTACATGGAAACCATCGGTGACGCCCGCTCCTTCCTCAGCGCCGCCCGCGAAGTCGCCCTCACCAAACCCATCATCGTCATTAAACCGGGACGCACCGAAGCCGCCGCCAAAGCTGCCGCTTCCCACACCGGCTCCCTCACCGGCAGCGACGAGGTCTTGGCCGCCGCTTTCCGCCGCTGCGGTGTCTTGCGGGTAGACTCCATTGACGACCTCTTCAGCATGGCCGAGGTTTTGGGCAAACAGCCGCGCGCGTTAGGCCCCAATTTGACCCTCGTCACCAATGCTGGCGGTCCGGGCGTTCTGGCGACAGACGCCCTCATCACCGGGGGCGGTCAGTTGGCCTCCGTTTCCGATGAGACCATGGCGCAGCTTAATGAAATTTTGCCCCACGCCTGGAGCCACAACAACCCCATCGACATTCTCGGCGACGCCAGCCCGCAGCGTTACGCCGATGCCATCGAAATCATTGCCAACGATCCCAAGAGCGATGGTTTACTGGTCATCCTCACCCCGCAGGCCATGACCGACGCTACCCAAACCGCCGAATTAATCAAAGACAAATTCTCCCGGCCTGCCAGTTACCCCTACGGCAAACCGATTTTAGCCAGTTGGATGGGCGGCGCAGACGTATCCGTGGGCGAGACTATTTTGAACCGGGCCAATATCCCGACCTTTGATTATCCTGACACGGCTGCCCGTATTTTCAATTATATGTGGCGTTACAACCGGCGCTTAAACAGCCTTTATGAAACACCCTCGCTGCCCTCCGGCATTGATGAAGAGTCATACAAACGCTTCGCCGCCGGCGAAATGCTGGCCGACATTCGCGCCACCGGTCGTACCATTCTTACCGAGTACGAATCCAAACAAATCCTAGACGCCTATGGCATTCCCACTGTGCCCACCCGTCTGGCTGTGAGCGCTGATGAGGCGGCAAAAGTGGCTGAGGAAATCGGCTACCCGGTCGTTGTCAAATTAAACTCAGAAACTATCACCCACAAAACAGATGTAGGCGGCGTTCGTCTGGATCTCGTCAATGCGGACGAAGTACGCAATGCTTATCTCACGATGGAACGTTCCGTTTCCGAAAAGTTCAGCAGCGACGACTTCCTGGGGGTAACGGTTCAGCCGATGTTAAAGTTGAGTGATGGCTATGAACTGATCATTGGCAGCAGCCCGGACCCGCAGTTTGGTCCTGTACTCCTGTTTGGCACTGGCGGCACGCTGGTTGAAGTATTCAAGGATCGGGCGCTGGGGCTGCCTCCGCTGAACACGACTCTGTCTCGCCGCATGATGGAACGAACCAAGATTTACGAGGCGCTCAAAGGGATTCGCGGTCGTGATCCGGTGGACATGGCCGCGCTGGAAGATTTAATGGTTCGTTTCAGCCAACTGGTGGTGGAGCAGCGTTGGGTTAGCGAGATCGACATCAATCCTTTGTTTGCTTCTTCAGAACATCTGATTGCCCTGGATGCGCGGGTGGTATTGTATGATGTTGACGTGACCGAGGCTGAATTGCCCAAGTTGGCGATTCGGCCGTATCCCTCGCATCATGTATTCACCTGCAAGGCTCTGAATGATGTAGAACTAACCTATCGTCCGATTCGGCCGGAAGATGAACCCCTGATGGTGAAGTTCCACCAGACTCTTTCCGAAGAAAGTGTGTACCTGCGTTACTTCCGCTCTTTCAACCTGGATCAGCGAACGGAGCATAATCGTCTGACGCGGATCTGCTTTGTGGATTATGACCGTACTATTGCCCTGGTAGTAACACACAAAAATGAAGCAGGTGAGGAAGAGGTGATTGCGGCCGGCCGGTTAACCCGAGATCATGCCACAGAGGAAGCGGAATACGCCATTGTAGTCAGTGATGGGCATCAGGGGCTGGGTGTGGGCACGCAGCTTTTGCGGCGGCTGTTGGAAATCGGCCGTGAGGAAGGCGTAGAAACCGTCATTGCCTATATGCTGCCAGAGAACAAAGGAATGCGGCATGTGAGCCAGAAACTTGGCTTCCAGTTTGAACGCGAGGAAGATCTGGTGAAGGCGACGCTGCATCTGAAGGATTTTGCGCCGAAGCCAATGACCGATAAGTGCT
>JAWOGU010000436.1:0-7497 GCA_046496595.1 Chloroflexota bacterium | reverse complement strand
CCACGATGATAAAAAATATAACCACTCCGATCATCGACCTCATCAAAAGCAGCCCTGGCTTTGTCATACCACTCACGGGCCACTGCCAGATCCCCTTGCACCCGGTATATTTCTCCCATTTCCCAGAAGCTCCAGGCCGCTGCCCAGGTATCACCCCATTCTTGCGAAATCGCCAGGCTGCGCTCTCGCGTTTCCAGGGCATGTTCCAGCGTGCTGTAGCGCACCGCTTCATAGCTTTCTTTAGAAAGCACCTGAGCCGCCAACCGCGTGATGCCCATTTCTAAATAAGCATCGCTCGTCTTGCGGTAACTGCTAAAAGCCTCTTCAAAACGTCCCAACTGCATGTATACGTCGCCGATTTGCCAGTGCAGATCGGCCGCGACCACTACGTCGCCGGCTGTTTGCAATTGTGCTTGGGCCGTCTGCCATAAATCGATGGCTGTCTCAAAATCATGTTGGAAGCGGCGTAGTTGGCCCAGCGCCCGCAGCGTCAGCCCGCCTTCCCGTTCATCCGCATAAACCTTATAAATAGCCAGCGCTTCCTGGATGTGGGCCTCTATTTCTTGCTGCTTCTCCTCGTCTGCGTAATCTAGCTGCATCAGGTTTACTAAAAAGAGCAGGCCAAGGGCTAACGGCCGTTGTGCCTCAACCGCCCGATAATGAGTAATCAACTGGCGCATAATGGCCCGGCCTTCTTCACGGTTGATGATCCGGCCGTAGATATAGGTTAGCAAAATGCCCCACATGTGCAGCGCTTTCAGCGTCTCCGGACTGCCCGTTAGCGCCCACGCCTCCCGAATCGATTTCAACTCCGCCGGAATCAGCAGCCCAAAAGTTTCAAAACGAATGGGGTAGCCGTTCAGGCAGAAGGCCGCCTGCGCTGTCAGCAGGATAACCTGCAAGCGCCGCTTTTCCGCCTCGTCAAGCACCGCTACGGCCACTCCTTTTTGGGCAGGGATCAACAGGGCGTTCATATCCAATGCTTTGAGCTGCGCTTCACAGAAACGGAAGAGCGCTGGCAGCAGCTCATCGACAGCCTTCACCACCCGCCCTTCCGCTATCAACCACTCCCAGGCCACGCGCACATTGTCAAATTCAGCGGCTACAATCCGAATCGCTTCTTTATGCTGCGGACCATTCATCATCTGATTCGTTTCGTGGAACAGATCGATGAAATAGCTGACATACTGCTCACGCGCATATGCCTGGGCTTCAGGCGAGGCCGCCAGCTTTTCCTGGGCAAACTGACGCGCCAATTCATGCATATGAAAACGGCCGTGGGCGTCTCGCTGCAGCCACGACTTGTTGACCAGCGTCAGCAAAATACGCACAGTGGCGTCCGCTACCAGATTCGCCGCCGTCCGCGTAAAGCCATTACGAAACAAGGACAGTTTTGACAGGGTTTTTTGATCTACGTCTGTTAACTGGTTCCAGGAGGTGGTAAAAACAGCCCGCACGCTGCGCTGGCGTTCGGGCAAATCCCGCATATCGCCTTCCAACACGTCAAAACAACGGGCAATCTCATCGGCGATTTCAGGCAGGGTGAGTACGTCCAGCCAGCCCGCCGCCAGCACAATAGCCAGCGGCATGCCATCCACCAGATGGCACAGACGGGCAATCGCCTGCAAAGACTCTGGACTCTGCTCCAATTCGGCAGCCGACAAGCCAGCCCGTTGAATGAAAAGAAGCGCCGCTTCATTATCAAGCAGCGTTTGGGCTTGGGACTCTTGGGGCAAAGCCATACCTGGCAGCGGAAAGAGTGTTTCCTGGATTAAATTGAGCCGTTCCCGCGACGTTGCCAGGATTTTAAGGCGGGGTGCGCCTTGCAAAATCCGTCCCGCCAGGGTGGCTTCGCTCAGAAGATGCTCAAAATTGTCCAGTATCAGCAGCATCTGTTTGTCACGCAAAAAGTCTATCAACTGCGTTTCCGGCGTCGCCTGATCTTGAAAGTGAAAATCCAGTTGTTCCGCCAGTTCCGGCAGTATTTGGGCAGGAGAATCCAGGGGCGCCAGTTCTAAAAAGATAACGCCGTCCGGGAAGTGATCCACCAGAGAGGCGGCGACGGCTAAGGCCAGGCGGGTCTTGCCCATGCCACCAGGCCCGCTCAAGGTGACCAGGCGGTTGGCGGAGTCATCGAGCAGCAGCTTGCGCACCGCGGCCAATTCTTGCTTGCGGCCCACAAAGGGGGTGGATGGCTGCGGCAGTTTGATTTTTGTGGATTTTTGATGGGAAACGGCCGTTTCCAATTCCCCCACCAAACCCGCCGCCATCTCGCGCCAATCCGGGAGCAGCTCCCGGCTGTGTTCGGCGGCAACCTCATGGGCGGGTAATTCCTCAAGCGCCAGGTGGGCAGCCTCCCGCGTGGCCCCACTGCTGGCCGGATGCTTTTCCGCCAGACTTAGAAGCGCCACAGCCCGCTGCCTTTTGCCTGCGTGCAGCAGCAGGGGAGCGACACCCGTAAACACGTCGAGAGCAACTGGCGTTAGTTTGTGCTGGCGCGCCGTTTGCAGCGCCAGCCTGTAAAATCGGCAGGCCTCACCAGTGCGGTTCTCGCCGGCGCGGTTCATCACGTGCCCCAGGCTGTTGTAAACGGCCGCCAGCATTGGCTCATTGTCCAATTCCTGCCAGACGACGAGGGCCTCATGCAAAAACTGCTCGGCTTGATGATCTGCGCCCTGCCGGTAAGTTAGAATTCCCATCTGGTGCAGGCATTCCGCCACTTCAGCCTGATGGCCCAGCGTGCGCGCCGCTGCCAAACCATCCCGCAGCAAGTGGGTGGCTCTATCCCAATCTCCCCGCCGCTGCCAGACGATGCCCAGGTAAGTTTTGGTGGCGCCGGTATTGCTGGAGCCGATTTCCTCAGCAATAGCCAGACTTTTTTCCAGGTGGACCAGCGCCTGATCAACCTGCCCCTGATGAACAGCCAGCAGTCCCAGGTCACGCAGTAAATCAGCATGGCTGAGCTTGTCGTCGAGCTGCTGGCTGAGGTCCAGCGCTTCATCCAGCCACTGCTGGGCCTGGCCGTACTCGCCGCGCAGCAGGGCAATCCGACCCTGGTTCATGCTGGCGTAGGTGCGAATGCGCCGTTCATCAATCTGGGCGCATGTCTCCAAACAGGCGGTTAAATAATCAGCCGCCTCATCTAAACGGCCGCGCTGCAATGCCGATGCGCCCAACAAGCGCAAACAGCCAGCTTTGAGCCAGTCATCCATGGTTTCAGGATAAAAGTCCAGGCTTTCCTGGGCAGTACAGCCCGCCTCCTCATATTTGCCCTGCATCATCAGGCCAAAAGCCAGCCAGGCCACTGCGAAAGCTTCTTTCTGACGGTCCGGCGGCTCTACCTGGCGCAGGGCAGTGATGCCAGCCTGCATGTGGGCCACGCCTTCCGCCAGCCAGCCGCGCCGGGCGGCAAGACTTCCCTGCCCGGCGCGTAAGAAGGCGAGCAGCAGGGCCTGTTCCCTCTCAACGGGCGCGAGTGTGGTTAACGCTTCTCGCGTTTGGTTGAACAAATCTTCGCCGCCGCTCAAATCACCGCGAAATTCGCAGTACAGCCAGATGCATTCAGCAGCGCGGCTTAAAGAGGAAAGGCGGCGGCGGCGGACGCCATGCTGCCAGGCGGCCCGGATGTTGTCGATGTCACTGGCTATCTCAGTGAGGACGGTTTGTTGGCGGCCACCTTTGATGGCGGGCGCACGCTCGGCCAGGAAATCGAGGTAGAAGTCACTGTGTTGGTCCCGGATTGTATCGACTTCGACGGCATCCATTTCGAGCTGTGCCACGGCAAACTGGCGGATGAGTTCATGGAGGGTATAACGGCCGTTTTCCTCTCTTCTTAACAAAGACCGGTCCAACAGCCGGGCCAGGTCGGGCAGCGCCGCACCTGTTACGGCGACGGCGGCGGCGCGCGTGCAGCCACCCCGGAAAACGGACAGGCGCTGTAAGACGCGCTTCTCGTCCGCCGACAAAGTGCGCCACATCTGGTTAAAAATAGCCCGCAGGCTGCGGTGCCGTTCCTCAACGGGCGCCGTCGCTGCTTCGGCCGACAAAAAATCCAGATCTTGCTCAATTTCGGCCACAATTTCTGCCACCGAAATGGCGCGTACCCACGAAGCAGCCAGTTCCAACGCCAGCGGCAGCCCATCCAGCAAGCGGCAAAGCTTCTCCAACTGCGGCAAATCGCCCTCGGTGACGGTAAAGGCAGCCTGCGCCCGGCGCGCCTGCTGCACAAAAAGGCGCAGGGCGCTAAAACTTTCCCAATCGGCCAGGGTTGACAAGGGATTGACGGTGGTGGGAAATGACAGGCCATGCAGTTCATACCCCCATTCTTCAGCCAGCATCAGCCGAACACGGGAGGTCGCCAGAATATTTAGCGCTGGGGCGGCTTGCAACAAATCGCTCAGGAGATCGACGCCGCTTAACAAATGCTCCAGGTTGTCCAGGATCAGAAGGAGTTTTCGGGGACGTAAATAATTCAAAAGCTGCGTGCGGGGGGTGGCTGCGCCGGAAAACTGGAAGTCGAGAGCCTGGGCAATGGCAGGCACAATATAGTCCGCTTCGGTTATCACCGCCAGGGGCACAAAATAAACGCCATCAGGATAATGGGGCGCTAAACGCTGTCCTGCCTCGAGGGAGAGACGGCTCTTGCCAATGCCGCCCGGCCCAATGAGAGACAGGAGTCGGCAAGTATGATCTTCGACAAGATTTTGTTGAATGTGGGCTAATTCTTTTTCGCGGCCGACAAAAGGGGTGGCTGGCGTGGGCATCTGATGGGGCGTGGCGGCAGCTGGTTCTGAGAGGGGAACGGCCGTTCCCAGGCCGGGAGGCAGCGTTTCCGGGGTCAGGTCTAGGGGCAGGTGGGGAGAACGGCCGTTTTGAATTGCTTCCAACGCCGCCGCCACCTGCCGCACACTGCCGATACGCTCGTCCGGCTCCTTGGACAGCATGTGTTGCACCAGGTGGTTTAAAGCCGGAGGCACATCTTCGCGCTGTACACACAGGTCCGGAACCGGATCATAGAGTACACGAATCAACAGCTTCGCAATCACCGCCTCCCCAAAAGGAGACTTTCCGATCAACATTTCATACAGAACAGCCCCTAACGACCAGATGTCGCTGCGCGCATCCGTTTTTTGCGACAGCAGCGCTTCCGGACTCATATACCCCGGACTGCCCAGAAGGGCGCCTGTTCCGGTGATGTCAGTCTCGCTTCGTTCCAGGCGGGCGACGCCAAAATCTGTTAACCGCGGCGTCCCATCCTCGGCCAGCAAAATATTGGCTGGCTTGAGATCCCGGTGGATGATGCCCAGATGATGCGCCCGGCTGAGCGCATCCGCCAGTTCCAGGGCAATAGCCAATGCCTGCGCCAGAGGCAGCGGGCCGGTCTTATCCAGCAGTTGGCGCAGGCTGCCGCCGGGCACATACTCCATCACAATGTGCTGCTGACCCTCTCGCTCAAACATTGCCAGCATGTGCACAATGTTGGGGTGGTTTAACTGGCGTAGGATCTCCCCCTCTCGCTGAAAGCGGATCAGGTATTCTTCGTCCTGGGTGGTCAATTCCGGCCTGAGGCGCTTGATGACCACTGGCGTATCCGTGACGGCATCGCGCCCCAGATACACTTCACCGTGACCGCCGGCCGCCAACAGCTCACCCATCTCGTAGCGCTCTACCGGAGGCAGCGGCGCCGGTGAACCGGGCGCGCTGCTTTCCGCCGCCTGAATTTCAGGCAGATGCAGGCGGCGCTGATGAATCGCCTCATACAATTCGGTGGTTTCCGGCTCTGGCGAAACCCCCAATTCCTCATCCAGGAGGCGTACACATTCTTCATACTGGCGCAGGGCGGCTGCCTGCTGCCCGGTCCAGGCGTAGAGCTGCATGAGCTGCCGGTGGGCCGGTTCGTGCAGCGTATCCAGCGCCAGCCACAGGCGGCCATACTCAATACAACGCTCAAACGCCGACTGGCTGCGATGCCATATGATCAATTTTTGCAATATCTCGGCCAGGCTGCGGCGCAGGCTTTCTACCTGAAAGAACTGCCATTCATCGTAAGCAGGACTGTCGGGCAGCGAAAATCCGGCCATGAAATCGGCGGTGTATAACTCAACGGCCGTTTCGCACGCTGCCAGGCAGGCAGTACACGCCTGCTTGGGAAAGTGATCATGATCCCGTAACTGATTAACCTGCGCCTGGAAGAGGGCAACATCCACCCAGTAATCTGCTGCCGGATGCATGCCTACCTGACTGCGGTCAATGAGCAGCGCTTCATCCCCCAAGGTGTTTTTGAGGCGCGAAAGTTCGCGGCGCAGATTTGCGCGCGCACTGGTTTGATCATATTCCGGCCAAAAGAGTGCAGCCAGCATGTCGCGACTGTGAGGTTGGGCGTTAACCGCCAGATATGCCGCGAGTGCGGCGACTTTACGACGGTTAATTGGAATGTGCTGGCTCTGGGACTCTATGCGGGGAGTTCCAAACAGATACATTTGTAACCGAGCCATAACCCATTTTATACAAAATATGGACAAAAGAAAACTGTCAAAGAAGAATGGGGCAAATTGGGGACGCTGTCAGGGACGTAGAGGGATCGGCCGTATTGTATTCTGGCAATATGTTTACGAGCAATCATACAGGTTCCCGATTAGGAATAGAAGGGGACCCGGATTTAGGTAATTCACAAAAAGTTCTTTGACTAAAAATTGCGGTTTTTTTGTGAATTCCTTCAAGGAAACCGCGATTTTACTAAGTGGGTATTTCAAAAGACTTTTCGCGGTTTACTTAAAACAGAGTTATATGTCCAAGGAGGCATCTCATGAATCAGTATAATGCAAACCTGGAATACAGCCGATCCTACGGCAGCGCCAATCAGGATTCTTTTGGCAAAGCGGCTAATCACAGGGCGTTGTTTGAAGCATTGGATGCTTATACGTTGATGTCGAGAAACGGCCGTTTACGTCGTTTATGGGCTAAAATTCGGCGGCAGCCTTATACGTTGTGGAGCTTGAATTCGATGTCGCAGCAGTGGCAGGTGCGGGCGCGCCATGCAAGCGGCGTGCATCTGGTTCCAGTAGCAGCCATTCGCGGCAGCGAGGGCAAAGAAAATGTTTTCGACTCTCATTTCTCCCCCTTATACCATAGGCACAGCCGCGAACGATGGCTGGGTATTGCCATGGCCCAATGGCAAGGGCAAAACCTGCCTCCGGTGGAATTGATCAAGGTGGACGACGGCCGTTCTGCTGTTTATTTCGTGCGTGATGGTCATCACCGTGTTTCGGTTGCCCGTGCTTTTGGGCAGCGGGAAATTGAAGCGGACGTGACGGTGTGGCAGTTAAACGGGCCGGCGCCCTGGAATGCCTGTGAACCGTCTATGCAAACGGCCGTTCACGCCACCCATAACCAGAGACCATGTGAAAGCCAACCTTCTGTAGTATTCGGCCGTGCATTAATAACATGGATCCAAAACGCTATTTCAGATGCCAGACAAACTTTTGCCTAACGGCCGTT
>JAWOGU010000424.1:0-4922 GCA_046496595.1 Chloroflexota bacterium | reverse complement strand
GATCAGGGGGACATCTATTTTCTGATGGATGATGGATCTGCTATGGGTACAAGGCAGGATCCTGATCCCCAATTAAATCCAGGAGCACTTTTTCATTTTTCTAGTAAAACTAGCTTGTTTGAAGAACTTCACTTTCCAGCAGAGCCTTGGCCACAGCGAAGGGGAACGCTTTATGTTGTGGACAATCAATTATGGATCGATGCTATTGGGTATTTTGATCTGACGAGTGAAACTTGGCATCTTCTCTATTCTGACTTATTAGCCCACGTTTCAAACGACCTTTTTTGGGGATCACCAGAGTTGCTGTTGAAAGATTCCTATGACATATATTGGTTTGCACTCTACCCTGACTTTGGAATTGGTATGGCTTGGTACGATCCAGTCAGTGGTGAAGGATGTATGTTTACGACCCATTGGTCTACAATGGTTGAAGATTTGGATCGCAATTTATGGATGTATTCAGACGGGAATTTGTATGTTTGGCGGCGTGATAGCCCGTAATGTGTAGAAACCTCCTAGCCTGTGGCGTGGTGTTCTAATTGCAAACCCTTGGGAAACGCCCCCCGCTCTGGCGCGGTCTTCTTCGTGTGCTATGGCTAGCGTCTCGCCATGCCGCTTGAGTTCCTATGAATGAATTCATAAGCTGAGACAGGAAGTACGCCGAAGCGCACTTAGGTGCATTGTTGAATAAGATGCTGGTTTGGGGGGAACGGCCGTTTTCCCATCTCCCCGCCCGTCCCCCAGAAATTATTCAGGCTGATAAGGCAAAAAAGCGATAGATTGTATCCGGCCTTCACTCAGGATTTCGTTTAAACGAGCCAGCAGGGCGGGTTCGTCTAAAATTTCATGGGCTGTTTCATGCCCACGGCCGTCCCACACCGATATTTCCATATGGACTTCAAAATGAGGCTGGTTTGTTTGATACCATATCGTGTAGCTAATATCATATTCTCTGAGCTTGTGCCAGATGGCAAGCTGAAGCGGTTCAGTTTTTAAGCGATGGACAATGTTTAGGGGAGAAATCTCTTCAATCATGGCTGCCTGCCCGGTTCTTAATTTCCTGCTCTCATCTTAAACAACTACAAATAGCGCAAATACTGTTCAGGGTTATTCAAAAACGAACGGGTAATCGTCACGTGTTCCAACGACTCAAAAGGAACGGGGCGCACGGGCGTCTCGTCGAAGCTCAGGATGGTCGCGCCCGGAAAGGCCATGAGCATGGGGGAGTGGGTGGCAATGATAAACTGGCACTTTTGCGCCGCCATCTGCTTGAGCATGGAAATCAGGGTAAGCTGGCGCATGGGGGAAAGCGGCGCTTCCGGCTCGTCCAGCAGATACAACCCGCCCGGCTGCAAACGGGATTGAAACAATTCCAGAAAGCTTTCGCCGTGAGAGTAGTTGTTCAGGTTGCGGCCGTACTGCCGGCGCAGGGCGTGGAGTTCTGAGGCAAAGGGCATCCGCGCCAACTGCCGCGCCTGTTCCGACCGTTCGCTATATTCCTCATCGACTCGCCGCAGTTCCACCGCCAGCTCCGCTTCCATTTGCGCCAGCCGCTTCACGTAGCCGAAGAAATCTTCCGCCCGTAAAAAGAAGCCTTTGCGGGTCCGCACTGACCAGGTGAGCTGCAAATAGTCGGCCAGGGCTTGAACGGCCGTTAAGGATTCATCCCGCTGTAACTCTTCCGCTCCCACGTTGTAGGCGCCCGCCTGCACGGCAATGGCCTCCAGCAGGGTAGACTTGCCGGAGCCGTTTTCGCCAACCAGAAATGTTACTGGCGCGTCGAAAACAATTTCCGTGCTGCCGCGCACGGCCGGAATGTTGAAAGGGTATTGGTCTGCCAGATGGGCAGGAACGGGACGTAAATGGACGGCGCGCAGCAGCAGATTAAGGTTCATCGATGGCATTGTACCAGAATTGGACGGGAAGCATGATTTTTTAGGTCTAGATTTGAACCAGCAGATAAATCTGCACCGACATTTACAAAGTCCGCCCGTTCGACTGTGCTCAGGGCAGGCCCTTCGCGGATTAAAAAACTGCGTCTCTAGTCGGCGAAGGCCGACTTCGTAATGGTTGCCGTTACACTGAGTCCATTTTTCCAACGAGGAGTGCGCACGCCCACGTGCGCACGGGTCTAGCGCGAACCGGCACGTGGGCGTGCCTACTCCACAAGAAGAACAACTCAGAGTAGTTGCCGCGGTTTTAACCGCCAGATTGAGAATCGCCTTTTCACCGGAAGCCATCTGGACAAACAGCGCCGTGCGGGATACATTTCCCTACCAAACAAAACAATAAGGAATGGGAACAGAACAACTTGCGAAAGATAGAAAATTAAAGATTGGAGATAGGTCGAGCACTAATCTTTAATCTTTAATTTTAGTTCCGCATGTTATTAAATTTCCATTCTTAAGTGAGCGCTTACATGGAACCAACAATTCGCAATCGATTTAATGACACCATTCTGGCCGAAGCGCGGCGGCGCTATGGCATTGCGCCAGACAAAATAACGCTGCTGGATGGCTTTGAGAGCTTCATGTTTGAGTATGAGAAGGACGGCGCGGCGTACATTTTGCGCCTGAGCCACAGCCGGCGGCGCACGCCGGACATGATCCGGGGCGAAGCGGACTGGATCAATTATCTGGCGGCGGGTGGGGCCGGCGTAGCAAAAGCTGTCATGTCAGAGAACGGGGAGTTAGTGGAGCTGATTGACGATGGCGCGGGCGAGCAGTTCCTGGCGACGGCCTTTGCGCGGGCGCCGGGCGGCCCGGTATGGCTGACCGATTTCTGGCAGGAGCCGTTTTTTGTGGACTACGGCCGTTTACTAGGCCGTATCCATCGCCTGAGCAAAAGCTACACCCTGCCCAATCCTGCCTGGAGCCGGGGCGCCTGGCAGGACCCCGTCAACATGAACATCCACGACGACTTGATGGCCGACAAGTCTGTGCTGGGCGAGTGTTACCGGGAGTTGATGGCGCATCTGTTGGCGCTGCCCCAAGACGCCGACGGCTACGGCATGATTCACCAGGACGCCCACGCGGGCAATTTTTTTGTGGATGAAAACGGCAAAATTACCCTGTTTGATTTTGACGACTGCGTGTACGGCCATTTTGCCTATGACCTGGCGATGGTGTTGTTTTACGCCGTCACCAATCGCCCGGATGCTGAGGAATTTGCGCCCCTGTTCTGGGAACCGTTCTGGCGCGGTTATTGCGCAGAAAACGAGCTAAATCCTGTCTGGCTGAAGGAAATTCCGCACTTCATGAAGCTGCGTGAGATTGATTTATACGCGGTGCTGACGCGGGATTATCCACCGGAAGCGTGGGCGGATGAAAACAGTTGGACCGGGCAGTATATGAACGGCCGTTTTGCCCGTATTGAGCAAGGCATTCCATATGTCTCGCTGGCGTTTTAGGAATGGGGGATAATAAGGGCATCGAAAAAACTGGAGTAGAGCGCAGCTGCGCATTTTAGAAATTCAGTGACTATACAGCCTCTCGAGGGCTGAGCTTGTCGAAGCCCGCTTGCCTGCGACAGGCTCAGGCAACGACCTGTACAGTTACGAAATTTAATTGTAATGAGACAACATGTACGAACTAACACAAACCCAATTTGAACGAACACGCTCCTTATTCGCGCCGCTGCTGCATCACCTGGCGGCCGAGTCGATTTTGTCCGGCCTGACGCCCGGACGCCTTTTCGTCGACGACAGCAACAAGCCCAGAACGGCCGTTGCCTGGTTCCAGCATCGCGTTTATCTGGCCGGAAATCGGAGCGACGATAATGTGAACCAGGCGCTCCACCGCCTGTTCAGCGACGTGTTTTATCCGGAAATGTGCGCCGCCGGTTTGGCGCAGAGCGCCTATACGCTGTGTTACACGCCGGGGTGGGAACGGGTGATAGACGTGATCCTCACTGGAAAATATCCCATGACAGGGCAGCGTTACTACTACCGTCTGGACCCGACCCGGCGTAGTTGGCAGCCGAAACTACCCAAGGAATTCAAGCTGCGGGCGGTCGACGCGGAATTGCTGGCAGATACCCGGCTGATAAATCTGGATTACGTCACCGATGAGATGGTTTCAGAACGGCCGTCGGTCGCCGATTTTCTGGATAAGAGCTTTGGCGCCTGCATCGTACAACAGGATCGTATCGTGGGTTGGTGCATGTCGGAATACAATCTTAACGGCCGTTGCGAATTGGGCATCGCCACCGATCCCGCTTACCAACGGCAGGGTCTGGCGCAGGCAGCGGCATCTGCCGTCATCGGTGAAGCGGTACACCGCGGCTACACGGAAATCGGCTGGGTCTGCGACGCCGATAACACCCCGTCTATGGCCCTGGCTCAAAAACTCGGTTTTGCCTTGGTTCACGCCGACGATACCTACTTTGCCTTCTTTGATCCCATTTTGAACCTGGGTATCAATGGTAACATCCACTTGCGGCATCAAAATTACCAGGAAGCTGTCGTCTGGTATCAAAAAGCCATCAATCAGGGAGACGCGCCCGTCTGGTTGTGGTGGAACTGTGCCGCTGCCTGGGCCAATTTGGGCAGCCAGGCCCAAACCTTTTCTTGCCTGAACCATCTGCTGGACGCCGGTTTTGATGACCGGGCGCAGCTAGAAAACTCGGACCATTTTCGCCCCTATCGCCGCACGAAAGAGTGGTCTGGCTTGTTGGCGCGATTCTCTCGTTAAGGAATGGGAATTGTATGATCAGGAACAGCGCCGGCATTAAGGATGCGGGCGGCGTAAAAGTTTACTCTTCTTCTGGATCAGCCTGCACGGTGTCCAGATGCTCTAGCATATCTTCCACAGCTTCGATGACTTCCTGCTCCACTTCCGTGTGGTCACAGCTTTCGCAGACCCAGGTGGGCACTTCTTCCAGTCTAAGTTCCTCACCGTCTACATCGACGATATAGTCGAGCA
>JAWOGU010000377.1:0-3150 GCA_046496595.1 Chloroflexota bacterium | reverse complement strand
TAGCAGCTTTGGCGCAGTGTGTACCGGCATCGTCATGCTCATCTTCGCTATTACCAAGTTCACCTCCGGCGCCTGGTTTGTCATCTTGCTGATCCCGATCCTGGTCTTCGCGTTTTTCCGGGTGCATCATCATTATCAGGCGGTCGCCCGTAACCTGAGTCTGAACCATAATCATCACGATCTCACCACCTATCCGGTGCAAACGCTGGTGCTGGTTGACGGCGTCCATACCGGCACCATCGAGCTGGTCAACTTTGCCAAATCGCTGCAACATCCCTGGCACGCCGTCCACATTGGTATCAATCCGGAAAAATCGGCCAAAGTGCAGCAGATTTGGGATGAGGTCATCGGTGAAGGCGAGCTGGTGGTGGTGCCGTCTCCCTATCGCCAGTTGAACCGCCCCATCCGCACCTACGTGGAAACGCTGCTGCGCGAAAACCCGGATACGATTGTGCATGTGGTGGTAGGGCACCTGGCGATGGAATCAGCCTGGGAACAGGCGCTGCATCAAAACAGTGTGCTGATCTTTAACCTGGCTCTGAATGGTCTGGAACGGGTTGTGTTAACCATTGTACCGCACCAGATACGGCGTCACGAGACGCCAGATGATCCGGTGGATGGCAATGCGTTTACGCCTGAAGATTTGCACGGCGACTAATATAGCTTTCCACAATTCCGTATCAGGTTTTTCCCTCTCCCCAACCCTCTCCCCAAGAGAGAGGGAGCAGTTTCCCCACCCCTTGGAAGGGGATTAAGGGGAGGGGATTTATGGATTGGTGTACCAGATTAAAAAAAGCGACGTACCTTCGGGTACGTCGCTCATCAAATCAGCAGTCAGTTGCCAAACAGGTTTACGAAGCAGGAGCGTCAGGTGGTAACGGCCGTTCCACTTCCGCTTCTTGTTCTTTTTCCACCTCAATTTTCATGG
Organism: Chloroflexota bacterium; assembly: GCA_046496595.1. Classification (GTDB taxonomy): domain Bacteria; phylum Chloroflexota; class Anaerolineae; order Promineifilales; family Promineifilaceae. Next base: position 2,222 of record JAWOGU010000377.1, on the reverse strand, counting down.
CGCCATTGGCTTTGGGAATATGGTATGGCACATCAATCACAATCACGTCTTCCAGGGAGCGTAAATGACGGCGCATCAAATTAGCGGTCTGATTATGCAAAATCCGCGCATACCCCTCGGCCGGCACAAATTCCGGAATGACCACAGTAATCAAAAATCCGGGGAATTCATCATGGTTGATCTTCTCGATATAGTTCACCAGCGGCGTCAAAATATCACGATAATCATAGTCAATAATAATCAGGTCAATACCGGTCGTCAGCTTAGGGAAGCGCGCCCAACGCCGCTCCACCCGTTCACGCATTTCCGGCGTGGTGGCGATACAAACCGCCCGCACATCCGTGGCAATGCGCCTGGCATACTGCAACGCTTGCAGCGTACCGCGATGCACATCCGCCAACGGCACAATAACCACATTCGCCACGTCCACCATCTCATCTTCGTTATAGCCCCGCGTACTTAACGTTTGCGCCACCACCTGATAATGCTTGTTAATCTGGTGAAACGCCAGCACAATCAGCGGCAAGGCTACTACCACCAGCCATGCCCCATCTACAAACTTGGTCGCCATCAAGATAAGAAAAACAATGCCGGTCGTGGTGGCGCCAACGATATTCAACCCTCTTTTCAAGCGCCAACTGCTTTCATAATGAATTTCCGTAACGCCAGTGAAGCTTGTTTTCCCAGGCTTCAGTTTCCCAATCTTGACCATCAACTGCGACATACCTGCCTGCGACAGCGTGAAGCTTAACATGACACCAATTGCATAAAGAGGCAGCATAGCAATTTCATTCGCCTGAAACGCAATAACGATGATGGAGGAAATAACAGCCAATACCAAAATACCAGAACTAAAAACCAGCCGGTCGCCGCGATTCTGCATCCAGCGCGGGAAAAAACCATCGGCCGCTAAGAATGAACTCAACCGCGGAAAGTCCTGATAACCCGTGTTGGCTGCCAGAAACAAGATCAAAGCAGTGAAAAGCTGCACCCAAAAATAAATAATGCCCGTGCCGGTTATCTGGCGAGTCATTTGCGAGAGAATGCTTTCACCATGTTCAACGGGTACCAGATGCATCTGTGTGGATAAGAAAGTAATACCCATAAACAATGACATGGCAATAATACCCATCACCACCATCGTTATGGCTGCATTTTTAGCTTCCGGCGGTTTAAAGGCCTTGACGCCGTCGCTAATAGCTTCAATGCCGGTTAACGCCGTACAGCCGCCGGCAAAGGCGCGCAGCAGCAGCCAGATATAGGCAAAACCAACCAATGAAGCGGTAGGCGCCACACTTTCTTCAAAAGAAGGCAGGGGTTCCAAACCAAAAAGACCTGTATAACGCAGCAGACCAATACCAATAGTCAGCATGACGCCGCCCACAAAGGCATACGTAGGTATGGCAAAGATGGTACCGCTTTCACGCACGCCGCGCAGATTCACCCAGGTGATCAAAGCAATAGCCGTCAAGGCAATGAGTACACGGTAGTCATATGCTTCGGGCACAGCCGACGTTAAAGCACGTACCCCGGCCGAAACAGACACGGAAACGGTCAGGATATAATCAATAAGCAAAGCCGCACCTGCCATCAAGGAAGGATATTTGCCCAAATTATCTTTCGCCACGATGTAAGCGCCGCCGCCATCGGGGTAGTGGAGGATGGTCTGGACATAGCTAAAGACCACCAACAAAACCAGCACAGCAACGCCCATTGCCAGGGGTAAGGTCATCGCCAGCGCGCCGCTGCCCAGCACAATAAGCACACTCATGATCGCTTCGGTGGCATACGCATTGCTGCTGATAGGATCAGAGGCAAACACAACCAGCCCGCGTACTTTATCCAGCCGTTCATGAATTTCCTGACTGGTTGGGTAAGGTTCACCAATCAGCGTTCGTTTAATTTCGGGAAGAGCCATTCAGTTGTTCTCCAGTTTGTTTGTTGCCCAACAGTAATAAACCCGGGCACGGGGTTCACAGCAGGGCAAAGGATAACAGGTTATCTATAAAGAAAAAGTAAAGAAGAAGCAAGGCCGTAGACGGCGTAGTGCGGCCGAACGTGGCCGTCGGCCGTGTACATTTCGTCGCAGGGCAGGGCGGGGCGCTCCATGTCGGGTCCTCTCGACATGCACAAGCGAAATTCGTGCCAACCGGGCTTGGAGCCGCGTGGCGGCATGGAGACGTGGCCGCCTCGCCGCTGCCGCACCTCTACGGAGCGAAGCG
>JAWOGU010000031.1:0-16052 GCA_046496595.1 Chloroflexota bacterium | reverse complement strand
CAGTTTTTGGTACATGCTCAGTCGTGGCGAAGCTTATCAAGAGTTGGGCGGCAATTATTTTGACCAACGCCGCAAAGATGTGAAGGTCAATGTTCTGACCAAACAGTTAGAAAAAATGGGTTATGCTGTCCAGTTGGAGCCTATTCAACTTCAGTTGGCACCTGCCTAACCCACTTTTATTTTCAGAGGAGCTTTTTATGAAATCAATACGTTCGCTCAGCATCATTTTGGCTATGATTCTTTTCGGGATAACCGGCCTGATTCTCTTGTTTTTGGCCTCGCCAGGACAGGCAGAAACCAGCGCATTCACGTTTAAGGATCAAGACGGCGTGCCGGTAACAGGTACGGTGCGGGTGTTGTGTTTTGCGGGGGAAACGGCCGTTTCCCCCTTTGCCGATCTCAACATTCAGGTCATCTCCGGCGCTCCTGTTGAGCCACTGCCTGAACGCTGCACCCATTTAGCCGCCCTGCGCCTGCGCCACACGCAGCCAGCAGGCAAACACGACGAACCCGCCTACTGGATTTATGCCGCCAGTTGGCAGCCGGGCGCAAGCGATCCCCTGCCCGCTGTGGGCGACATCGTCCTCAGCGACGAGTGGCCGCTCACCCTGGTCAACCTGGTCGTCAGCCTGGGCTGGACCCCCGCCCCTGATTCTGAAGTGGCCACCCCGGCGGAAATCCGCGCCGCCATGCAGGCTGTCTCCCAGGAGTTGTACGACTGGACCGACGGGCAGATGGCAGTCGGCCCGGTCAGCATCCACACCGGCGGCGAGCGCTGGGCGCAGGCCGACATGCGCTTTTTACCTGCCAACGACAAACGGCCGTCCGCCTTTGTGGGCGGCATCGTCAAAGACAGGCTCAATTACGCGGGCTACCTGACCAACACCACCTACACCCCTGCCGCTGCCTACTTTGGCAGGTTGTGGGATGGCGGCGATGCGTTTGATGAAGGTAACGGCCGTTGGACCAATCCCAACGCCTATCGCACCATCAGCCACGAATGGGCGCATTATGCCCTCTTCCTCTACGACGAGTACCAAGACACCACCGGCCATTCTGGCTACTGCATCTGCGCAGCCCTGCCAACCGGCTGCGGTTTTGAGGAGCGGGACGGCTCAGCGATGGCGTATCACTACACCGCCACCGAGTTTTGGCACAAAGACACCCACTTCCCCAACACGGATCTGAACTTTTGCCAGGACACCTGGCAGCACCACGTCCACGGTCAGACCGACTGGGACTTTTTAGCGACAAACTGGCATGTTCTCCAGGGACTCTCCTTATCCTTTGTTCCTCTGCGTTCGCCAGTACCTGAGTTAGGCAGCGGACCTGATTTGGGGTTGGCAGCGCATTTGTTTGGCGCGGAACCGGGCCGGGCGCTGTTTTTGCCGCTGATTGTGAGGGATGGGGAAACGGCCGTTTCTCCCCCCCAGGAACCCATCATCAACATCATCCTCGACACGACATCGTCCCCCACCGCCACGCTGCCCTCCCAGGTTTACCTGCTGCAAGGCGGGCGCGACAATCCCAGCCGCATCCTGCCGCAAGGCCGCGCCACCGGCAATCCTGCCGGTTCCGTGCTGGGCAGCCTGCGCCTGCTCGACGTGGGCGCTGACGACGACATCCGCGCCTACGTAGACCGTCCCGCACTCGGCGCTGTCCCCGGTGCGCGTTACACCCTCTTCGCCGACGCCAACCCCGCCAGCGACATTACCCTGGCTGCCAATTCGTGGCAGTTCGCCCTGGACCACCACTTCACGCTTGTCGAAAACCGGGTGATGACGTTGACCCTGGCCCTGACAGACTACAGCAACGTCATCAGCCTGCCCAACATACAGCTTTGCAGCCTCGACGCCGCCATCGGCTGCCATCCGGGTTGGAGCCAGACCATGACCAGCGGCGGCAGCGGCTTCTGGCAGACGCAGTTTACGCCGCTGCCCGGCCAAACAGAGCTGCCGCGCTATCTGGTGGTGCGTATTGTGGATGCCGCCGACAACGCCGTCGCCGATGAACTGGTGCAGTGGCTGCAAGTAGGCGGCGGCGTGGGTCCTGCCCACAATGACGGCATGGCCCCGCTGCTGGACGACGTGGTCATGGTCAACGTGGCGGAGCCCCTGGCCAACGCCGGCGACTGCAACGTGGTGAGCTACATGCCCGCCGCCAATACCGACGCCCTAAAAACGCCGCTGCCTCCCGGTTTTGGCGGCCTGATCGGCATTCCGCTGGACATAGACATCACGTTGACCACCGATCTCTGCCCCCAGTGGGCGCCGGGCCAAAACCAGCAATTCCCCTCCGGCGTGACCGCGCTGCTAAATTTTGGCTACAGCCAGGATGAGGTCACGCGCCTGGGTCTTAATGAAGCCCTGCAACTGGAACTGCTCCATTTTTCTCCGGGATCAGGCTGGAGTACCGGGCAGCAGCTTACTGTCAATACCGATTTGAACTGGATAACCGCCCAGATTTCTGAAGATGGCATTTATGCCGTCAGCTGGCGGCCGTAATCTAATCGTCACCCAAAACCTGCACCACCACTACAGCCACACCCCCGACACCGTCACCTGAACACAGAATAATCTCAATTCTGGTATAATCTCCACAAGAGAAGCGAAAAAGCTCTCAAAGGACAGTAAGATGACACAAATTGAACTGCAACAGGCAAAGGACAAATTCCTGGAACTCATCGAACTGGCAGCCAGCGGTGAAGACGTCATCATTGCCAAAGGTTCCAAACCGTTTGTAAAGTTAACAGCAGCCAAACCCAAACAACCGCGCCGTTTTGGCAGCGCCAAGGGCTTGATCCAAATGTCAGACGATTTCGACGCTCCTTTGGCTGATTTCCAGGAGTATATGTAGTGCCCTATTTATTGGACACCCATGCCTTTCTCTGGTTTATCGGCGGGGATGAAAGACTGCCTCTCAACCTCCGTACCTTAATTACCGACCCGGAGAACGACATTTTATTGAGCATTGCCTCTTTATGGGAAATTGCCATCAAAACCAGTCTGGGCAAACTTTCTTTAGGCAAACCATTTACAAACCTCATCCCCACGCAGCTCGCCGCCAATACAATTAGCGTTTTACCCATATCATTGGCTGCACTCAATTTGGTCACGGAACTTCCCTTTCATCACCGCGATCCATTTGATCGCCTAATTATCGCCCAGGCCATCACCGAAAATTTGCCGATCCTGAGCAAAGATGCTCAATTCTCTCAATATTCCGTTACATTGCTTTGGTAAAATTTCCCGCCTGCGCACCATCGTCAGCCAAAACCCGCCACCACTACAGCCCGCAGGCCACCCCCGACCTCGTCACCTGATTTTCAAATAATCCATGTCATCCCAAAAAATTTGAAGGAAAGGATCAGGAAAGTTCGTTCGTCTTCTAGATGCAAACGGCCGTTTTCGCAGTTCCATCGGCTAAAACACACATCATCTGGAGGACAAATTCATGAGTCACAATTCTTTCCGTATTTTTGCCCGCATTGTTTTATTGATTGTGCTGGTTGGCCTGTTCGGTCTTGCCAGCGCCGCCCGGCCTTCACAGTCCCAGGCCGCGCCGGAAGCGCCCACCGCCCTCTCCCTCGTCAACGTCAGCGCCCCGGCCATCAACTGCATTTTCGACACCGACTGCGCCATCTTCGTCGATGACGTGGCCTCCACCTTCACTCTGGCTACCTCCAGCGGCAGCAGTTTTTTGCAAAGCCGCATGTTCCCGCGTGGGGAAGTGGGCACACCGGGCGCCGGTCTCTACGCCTATGAGTACCGCATCGACATGCGCGAGATGGTGGGCATCGGCAATCCGGGCTGCGTCACCGCCCTGACCTTAGATTTCGGCCCCATTGTGCCCCTGGACTACGATGGCAACGGCAGCCTGGATCAGGTCTACGTGGTCACCGGCGGCGGCCTGGGCAGCGTGGCCCCATCCAGCGCCGACCAGAGCGGCACGAGCCTTACCTTCAACTTCTCCCCACCTGTCTGCGGTGATTTTAGTGCAGCGCAAGACAACGGCGAGAGCACCTTTTTCTTTGGCCTGGCTTCGCCGTTTCGAGATCATGAGATAACGGCCGTTGTCAACCACAACACCGGCGACCCCCTCTCACTCATCGCCCATGCCCCCAATTATCGCAAAGAACTTTCGCTGCATGTCGTGCCGGACGAAGGCGCGGCCGGCAGCAGCGTGCAGCTCATCGGCTCAGGATACACTCCCGGCGGCTATGCCGGTAACATCCTGTGGAACGGCGTAGCTGACGACAACTTCACCATCCCCCCTGGCGGCGCTTTTTCCGTGCCCTACACCATCCCCGGCAGCGCCGCTGTCGGCGCCCATACCATCACCGTTTGCTCCCTGGTTCCCTGCGCTACGGGCGAATTTGAGCAGTCGGCGGACGTGGTTTTCAACGTCAGGCAACCGCTGGCGCTCGTTGCCCCCCACGCCGTATTCCTGCCCATGGTCGTCAACAGCGGCAGCGGGCAGGCAGAACCGTTCAGCTACGTCATTGACAGCAGTGTGAAACCCTTCCAGGCAGACCTGCCCGGTTTTGACGGCGTAACGCCGCGGCCGTTAACGGCCGTTCAAGACCCGCGCGGCAACGTCTCCACCTTCGTCGCCAACGAAATCCTGGTGCAAACCGACCTCGACAGCATCCTGATTGGCCTGCTGACGCGCACCGGCGGCGAAGTGCTGCTGGAAATAGACCCGGCGGACGCGGGCATCACCGGCCTTGACAAAATGTACCTGGTGCGCGTCAATTTAGACACCGCCGACACCAGCAATTTTGCCGCCGACATCGAGAGTTTGATGGACAGCGGCATCGGTTCCGCCGGCGAGTTCGCCTTTGGCGACGCTGCCGGGGTGGATGTGTTCTCCATCGCCGCCGCCGAGGCTGTAGACGGTTTGACGGTGGGCATTAACTGGGTCAGCCAACCAGGAGCCATCCCCACCAGCAGCCTGGAGGCGCCCAACGGTCCCAGCATGGGCGGCGTGGCTTACTCGCCCGACGCCTACGACTGGCCCCACTTTACCGCCGGTACCACCCAAGACATCGGCGTGCCGCAAGCCTGGACGCTGATGCACCGCGCCGGTAAGTTGGGCAACCGGGTGGATCTTGCCATTCTGGATGGCGGTTTCTACCCCAACGCCGACTTCCCCAGCGGCACTACTTTCCTCAACGTGTTCCCCTTCGACCCGCGTAATGTAGACGGGGTGGACGGCAGTGCGCCTTTTCACGGGACCGATGTGCTGCAAACGGCCGTTGCCCGTTCAGACGATGGCTTTGGCATTGTCGGCGTCGCCGCCCCCATCGCCCGCCCCATCGCCCTGTACACCTCCTACGACTACGTTGTCTCCATTGCCTCTCTGCTCATGGCCCGCGCCGCCGGCGTCGACGTGATCAACATGAGCTACAGCGCCAACGTGCCCGCCGTCTTCGGCTGGACGGTGTGGCCTTTTGAAGCCACCACCGCCGCCGTGCGCACTTCCGGGACGCTGCTCTTCGCCTCCGCCGGGAATGATGGTCAGAACGTGGACGGCGAAGACTGCTTTCTGGGCATCTGCTGGGAACACACCTGGCATACCCCCTGCGAAAACGCGGGCGTCATCTGCGTGGGTGGTCTGGGTTGGAATTCCAAATGGCGGGCTGGCAATTCCAATTTTGGACATGAAAGTGTGCACATCTACGCGCCCTACACCGTCTACAGCGGCCAATCTCCGGCCGACACGGGCGGCGGCGCTACGGCCGGGATCATCAATGGCACCAGTTTCTCCTCCCCCTATGCCGCTGGCGTGGCGGCGCTCATCTGGTCCTCTAACCCCTCATTGAGCGCCAACCAGGTATGGACCATCATGCGTGACACGGCGCACAGCAGTCCGGACAGCCGCGTCAACCGCTATGTCAACGCCTACGATGCCGTCTTGTCCGCCGTGGGCGTGGGCGTGGATGTTACTTTGACTTCCCCGACAAACGGCACAGCTTACGATTTGGGCTATCCGCTGCGCATGTCGGCCAATGTGGGCTACGTCGCCACGACGGGCAGCACACCTTTGCAAGTGCGCTGGTTTGTGGATGGCGTTCTGCACAGCACGGTCAACTACAGTCCTGGCGCCGGTTCTCATATGTTTTATCCGGAAGCATGGGCCACTGGTTTGAGCACAGGCACGCACACCGTGATGGTACGGGCCACAGCAGGTAGCGTGGTGGTGGAACGAAGCGCCACCTTCACTATTTTCAACTCGCCGCCCACTGCCACCATCGACCAGCCAGCCAGCGGCAGCAGTTTCTGCCCCGGCGAAACGATTACCTTCCGCGGCTCTTCGTTTGACGTGAACGAAATCGCCGGACTGCCTGATTCCGCCTATGCCTGGCGTTCCAACATCAACGGCAATCTGGGCACAGGCGCGACGCACTCCACCAATTCACTGTCTACGGGCAGCCACACCATCACCCTGCGCGTGACGGACAGCGGCGGTTTGTGGGATGAAGACACCATCGGCATCACGGTTTTATCGCCGTCGAATCCCAGCTGTATCGATCTGGCTCCCTCGGCCTTGATTACCAGCCCGCCCAACGGCTACGTGGTGTATGCAGACACGTTTGGCGGCGGCTACTGGTACAAGCAGGTGACGTTTACCGGCATGGTCAGTGATCCGGAAGATGCGGCAGGCGACCTGACAGTTGGCTGGTACTCAAACAGGCAGGGCTACCTGGGTGCGGGCACGGTCAACCCCAGCACGGGCGCTGTTTCGCTCACAAGCAACATACGGGTGTATGATTCGTGCGGCTCCTACCACACCATTACTCTGCGAGTGACGGATACCTACGGCAATATCACAGAGGATCAGATTCAGATTTATATTGGCCTGTTGTGCTAGGAATGTAGTGAGAAGGAGAGTGTGAAGCAAAACGGCCGTTTCGCGGGAAACGGCCGTTTACCATTCACTCAGCTTCCAAATCTCCGGCTGCCAATCTCCCGTTTCCTGCCCAATCTCCGCATAAATCGTGACAGCCTGTTTCAACTGCGCCATCGCCGCTTCTCCCTGACCACTGCGATGCAGCAGGTCGGCCAGATTGTTGCGCAGCGCCGCTTCCCAATGCCGGTCGCCATAGGTGAGGCAGTGGTGCAAGGCGCTTTCCAGCAGTTCCTGCGCCCGACTCAAATCGCCCACGGCCGTTTCCAGCAAGCCCAGGTTGTTCAAAGCAGCAATCTGCACCGCCAGATCCCCCTGACTTTCCGCTAACTGCAACGCCCGGCTGAACTGAGCCAGCGCTTCTGCATGATCGCCGCGTTTACGGGCCAGCATACCCCCCATGTTTGCCGTTTGCGCCTGCGTGATGGGATCGGCCGCCAGCGTTTGGGCTTGCTGCGTCAAGCGAGCCGCCAGCGTCATGTCGCCTGCCCGATAGGCGGTGGTGGCCCAGTCACTATACAACTGCGCCAGACCAGTCGCCGCGCGGCCGGTCGTCCAGCCCGCTTCAGCCTGTTCAAAATGGCGCTCCGCCAAGGCCCAAGCGCCGCGCCGGTAATACACCTGGCCGATTTTATGGTCCAAATGCGGCTGCAATTGCGCCGAAGCGGCGGCGGCCTGCTGGTAACTGGTTAAGGCGGCGGCGTAAGCGCCCAGGCGGGTGTGTAAATCGCCGCACGCTTCATGCAAAACGGCCGTTTCCCCATGGCCCAACGCCAGCGCCGCCTGATAATGAGCCAGCGCCTCACGATGCGCAAACAGCGTGCGGGCATGGTCGCCAGCCTGCCGGAACAAGAGGGCAGCCTCCGCTTCCTGCCCGGCGGCTTGCAAGTGAAAGGCCACCGCCCCGGCCAATTCGCCCGGCAGAGCGGCGTGCTGGCTGCGTAAACTCTGCGCCACCCGCCGGTGCAGCAGCCGGCGGCGCGTCAGACTCATCTCGCCCACCAGGAGTTCGCGCAGTTTGTGGTGGCAAAAATCATACAGCGGCTGTTCAGCCTGTTCACTCAGCAGATTTTGGCCGACCAGGGCTTCCAGGGCGGGCAGCGCTTCTTCTTCACTGCGACCGCTGGCAGCCAGCAGCAGCTCAAAATCGAAGGCGCGGCCGATCACGGCTGCCGCCTGCAACACCTGCCGTCCCGTTTCGCCGATTTGAGACAGGCGCGATTGAAAGAGATCGCGCACGGTGGCGGGCAGCGTCCAGCGGTCGTCCGCCTGCGCCGCCTGGGCTTGCAAATAGGAGATCAATAGGAAGGGCAGCCCTTCGGTTTCCTGATAGAGACGTTGGGCAAATTCTGGCGGGTAGGGGAGGGTGGCGTTGGTATTATGGGCGTTCACCAGTTCGGCCACGGCCGTTTCCGTCAACCGTCCCAAAATGATCTGCGCGCCGCGCCCGTCACGCCGGGTTTCGGCCAGCAGATGATGGAGCTGGTGGTCGGCGGGCAGTTCCCCTTCGCGCCAGCAGACCAGGATGAGAAACGGCCGTTCACGCCAGCGCCGCACCAAAAAAGCCAGCAAATCCAACGAGGCTGCATCGGCCCACTGCCCATCGTCCAGCCACAGAATACCGGGGGTGTCGCCGGTGAGCAGGGCGGCAATCACCTGCGCCATGCCTTCCAGAAAGCGGCCGGGCGCGCCCGGCCAATCCAGGGGCGGCGGCGCGGGCAGATCGGGGAACCAGTCGGCCAATTCCGGCAGCAGCCGGGCGGCTTCCGCCAGCCAGTTTACAGCGACGGTTTGCAGGCGCGGCGCGGCGTCGGAATGCTGGAGGGCCTCACGCAGGGCCAGGGTGAAGGGGGCGTAGGCCAGGCTGGTTTCCCCTTCGTAGCAGCGGGCCGTGAGGCGGGGCGTCTGGGGCAGGCCAGCCAGAAAAGTGTCGGCCAGCCGCGTTTTACCGATGCCTGCTTCACCAGTCAGCACCAGGAAACGGCCGTTGGGGCCAATTGGCCCGCCCGTGTTGGCATACGCCTGAGCCAGCGCCGCCAACTCTACGGCGCGTCCTACCAGGGGGAGCGGCGGTGGACTGACAGCCATCGGCGGCGGCGTTGTATCCGGGACCTCTGGCAGAGCAGGGGGAGCGGGCGGCGGCAGGCAGTTGTTTTGGATGGCTTCATAAAGGGCGGTGGTTTCGGCCAGGGGCGCGACGCCTAATTCGGCTTCGAGGATGCCCACGCAGGCGCGGTACTGCTGCAAGGCGGCCGAACGCTGTCCGCTCCAGGCCAGCAGCGCCATTAACTGGCGCTGGGCTTCTTCCCGCAGGGGGTCGAGCTGCAGCCAGCGGCGGGCGGCGGCAACGCCTGCCGGCCAGTCGTGTTGCGCCTGATAGCGGCCGACCAGTTGAGCCAGAGCGCCGCTTAGCTCACGCCGCCAATGCTCAGTCTGCGCCAACTGCCAGTCGTCGAAGGGCAGGCTGTCGCGCAGGGTAAAGCCGGTTAGAAAATCATCGCGGTAGAGAGAAACGGCCGTTTCCAGATCGCCGGTTTCTATGGTCTGGCGGAACTGGATCACGTCGCACCAAACGGCGTCGGGTTCCAGCCCGATGCTTTCGCGGTTGGCAAAGATGGTGGTGGGACCAACGGCGGTTTTCAGGGCGGAAAGGGTGCGGCGCAGGGCGGCTTTGGCGTGGCTGTCGTCAAAATCGGGCCAGAGGAAGGCGGCAAGGAAATCGCGTGACGGCCGTTCGCCGCTGAGGGCCAGGTAGGCCAGCAGGGCGGTGGCTTTGCGCGTGTCGGAGTCTACGATACGGCCGTCACGTTCGATGCGCGGCGGGCCGAGAAAGAAGAGCCTTACAGTTGGCATATCCGCTCGATTACTGGGCTAAAGATTCGTCAACCAGTTCGTCAAAGAGAGGGAGCAAATCGGCCGCATACTGTTCCAGGTAATGGCGTGCTTTTTTGCTATCTGCGCCGGCTCGCAGCAATTCCACCACGTCAACCATATCTTTGCGGCGTTTGGCGACCAGTTTCATGTAAATCAGCACCTCCACGGGCACAATCGCCATCCCCTGGCTGATGGGTGGGGATGACAGGGTTTCCTCCAACTGCGCCCCCAAAGAGACGGGTGAGAGATAGTCAATACGCACGCCGTCTACTTCTATGGGCACACCTGGTTTGAATGTGACCAGCAGACCATGATGTTCAAATGCTTCTTCACCCACCAAAAAATTCACGTCCATCGTAGCGCGAATGTATCCGTGAGCGCCAACAGCCAACCCGCCAGCCAGGGCATAACGAATGCCTAACTGTTCCAACTGCACGGCCGTTTTGATGGCAGCGTCACGCACTTTGGGCGCAACAAAATCGAAGAGATCTTCAACATTCATCTGGTTCACCTGTCTACGGGGTATTTGTGCATAAGATAGCTGCATGATCTTGCCTTCTGTTTTTGCCTATGCCGAAAATTGTAACACGAAATAGGTTTTCGTAACGATTGGGAGACGGGGACTGCTTATAGTAACGGTGAATGATGAATGATGAACGCAGATTGGAGATGATGAAAGGAGTCTCGTGAATGACAAAGTCTTACCTGGCAGAGAAAGAGAAAGGGCTGGGCGAAACGGCCGTTGACGGTCTGCTGGCTGGTCTGGTGGGCGGCGCGGCAATGGCGCTCTTTTTGGTCGTGATCGGCTGGCTAACGGGCGCGCCGCCGCTGACGACGCTGGCTTATTTTGACCCGGCGCAGACGGGCAGTTGGCTGACCGGCTTGCTGGCCCATCTGGCGGTGTCGGCGATTTATGGGGTGGTGTTTGGATTGCTGCTGGGGATTGTGGGGCGGATACGGCCGTCGCTCGCCAAGCGTACCTGGCTTTGGGGCATGGGGTATGGGCTGCTGCTGTGGGTGATGGGGCTGGGAGTGGCGTTAACGGCCGTTGGCGCTCCGCTGGCGCAAATTCCGGCATGGGAATTTGCGATGGCGCATTTATTGTATGGTCTGGCAGCCGGATACCGGCTGCAAACAAGTTATTAAGGAGAAAACAATCATGAAACGTGTTTTGAAATGGGTTGGCATTGTTGTGGGTGCCTTATTCGGATTGATCATTCTGCTGGCAGCGGGTGCTTACACCGTCAGCGCCAGCCGGTTGAACCAGACGTATGAAGTCACGGCCGATTTCACCCTCAACATCCCCGATGATCCCGAAAGCATCGCCGCTGGCGAAAAACTGGCGGCAACCTACCTGTGTGGGGATTGTCATGGGGAAGATCTGGCCGGTAAGATGTTCATTGACGATCCCGCCTTTGGTACAATCTACACCCCTAATTTGACGGCGGGCGAAAATGGCATCGGCGCTGCCTACAGCGATGAGGAGATTGCCAGGGTGATCTGGTATGGCGTGAAGCCGGATGGTTCACCGACGGTGGGGATGCCTGCCGAATTTCACCAGGCCATCCATATCAGCGATATGGAAAAACTGATCGCCTATTTACGCAGTGTGCCTCCTGTAGATACCAACCATCCCCCTTCCAGCTATGGCCCGATGCTGCGCGTGATGCACGCGACCAATAACTTCCCGTTGATCCCGGCCGAAAAGGTGGATGCCGGCCAGCCGCCGCTTGATCCGATTTCACCAGAAGAGACGCTGGCTTATGGCGCATACGTGGCTGCCTTTTGCACCCACTGCCATATGGCTGATTTTGCGGGCGACACCGAAATGTTTCAGTCGCCCAATATCACGCCGGCGGCCATTGGCGCCTGGACGGAGGCGGAGTTTTTGCGGGCGATAACGGAAGGGGTACGGCCAGACGGCACACTGCTCGACCCAGAACTGATGCCGTGGGAAACAATCAGCCTTTATACGGATGAGGAACTGGTGGCGCTGTGGGCCTTTCTGCAAACCGTTGAGCCGGTCGCTGTGGAGGAATAATTGTTGCTGGTGGGGCTGGCTGCTGGGTTTGGGGTATGGGCTGCTGTTGTGGCTGCTGGCGATGGAGTGGGTGGTAACGGCCGTTGGCGCACCATTAGCTCAAATTTCCGCCTGGCAGTTTGCCCTGGCACACCTGATTTATGGTCTGGTACTGGGTTTTTGGCTTGGTAGAAATTCCTATGAGCAAGGAGAAAAACGATGAGCAAACATAGCATTCGCAAGATGGTATGGCTGGTTTGTGGGGTTGGTTTATTTTTATGGCTGACGGTGTGGCAACGGCCGTTGCACGCCGCCGATGCTGTGGTGGGCACAGGCACAGCCGCCAGCTGTACCGAAGCGGCGTTCAACACCGCCCTCTCCACCGTGCAAACCAGTGGCGGCGGAACCATCACGTTTAACTGTGGCGGCGAAGCCACTATCCCCTTCACGTTTGAAAAGAGCATTTCAACGGTCGTAACCATAGATGGCGCAAATCAAATCACGCTAAACGGCGGCAACAGCACTCGCCTATTTTTAGTATTTGGCGGTACGCTCCACCTACGAAACATCACCCTGAGCAATGGCTTCAGCAATACAAATGACGGTGGGGCTATCACCAACAACGGCATTTTAACGTTGGACAACACGACCATTCGTGATAGCCGCGTGAGCAGTAACTACAGCGGGGGGGCCATTGTGAATTATGGACCGCTAACTATCACCAACAGCCTGTTTGAGGACAATGTCGGCGGTAATGGCGGTGCGCTTTACCTGCGTTTTGAAGCTGGCGGCGCGACCATTACCAACAGCACTTTTCGCCATAACCAGACGACCAATGTCACCAACGGCTGGGGCGGCGCAATTTTATTGTGGGGCGCGGATGTGACCGTTAGGCAGTCAACATTTTTTGAAAATGAGGCGCGGCGCGGTGGCGCAATCCATAACCTCTTTGATTACGCCGTCGTCACGCTGGAACCGGGGAATACCTTCTACAATAATCGGGCTTCTGATGCGGGTGGGGCACTGTTTGTGGCCGGGCAGACGACGATAGAAGACAACACCTTCGATTTGAACGCGGCCGTTAATGCAGGCGGCGCGATTTTATCCACCGTTACCGCCAACCTCACCGTCACTCAATCCCATTTCCACATCAACAGCAGTCTGGTCGGCGGCGGCATTAACTTTTCGGGTATCCGCCTGATAGTGCATGACAATGTGTTTGATGGCAACAACGCCAACAGCGAGGGCGGTGCTATTTACATATCGGGTGGTGACCTAGATGTGGAGCGCACCCAGTTTGTGAAGAATAAAGCAGTTGGGAACGGCGGCGCTATTGGCTGTTTTAACGCCTTTATGTCGGTCATTCTCTCTGGGTTGGCTTATAACGAGACCATTGCGGGAGATGGCGGGGCTGTGTATAGCACCTGTTCGCTCAATATGAGCAACCTGACCTTGAGCGATAACAAGGCTAATGGTGTAAACAGTGTTGGTGGTGCTATTCACCAAGGTGGTGATGTCGCCGCTTTCATTCAATACGCGACTATTGTAGACAACACGGCCGTGACTGGCGGCGGTCTCTCCAATGGCAGTAACGGCAGTACAATCACCATCAACAAATCCATTGTCGCCCACAACGGCGGCGGCAACTGTAGCAATGGCATTGGCTCCGCTGGCTATAACCTGAGCAATAACGGTAGTTGCCCCAGCTTTACCCAAACAGGTGACCTACAAAACGCCACCCTGCCCCTAGCCCCCTTTGCTAATAATGGTGGCAGTACCAGCTCCCGGTTGCCGCTGGCAGGCAATCAGGCAGTTGACATCATTCCCCTCGCGTCGTGCGATTTTGCCACAGACCAGCGCGGCGGTACGCGACCCATCGGAAGCGGCTGTGACAGCGGCGCAGTTGAAGTGGGCGGTTTTGTAGAGCAGGTGTACTTGCCCTTTGTGCGGAAATAGCCAAATAGGTTGTTTTGTGTTGCCCAAGTCAACAAGAAATACACAACTACCCAGGAGGTAACAGATGAAACGATTAACCAGTCTGCTGTTATTGATTGTATGGGTCTTGAGCGTAGGCCAACAGCCATTACACGCCGCTGATGCCACCGTCGGCACAGGCACGGCCGTAAGCTGCACCGAAGCGGCCTTCAACGCCGCCCTCTCTACCGTGCAAAGCAGCGGCAGCGGAACCATCACCTTTAACTGTGGCGGCGCGACGACGATTATTTTCACGGCAAGCAAAATTATCAGCAATGCCGCTGTGACCATTAACGGCGGCAATAGCATCACCTTGAGTGGTGGAAATACGATACGGCCGTTTTACGTGGACAGCAATGCCACGCTCACCCTGCAAAACATCACCCTGACCAATGGTTTAGACAATACCTATGGCGGCGGAGCCATTCTGAGCCTGGGCGAACTGACCCTGAGCAACACTACCATCCGCAACAGCAACGTAGACCCCACCCACAGCGGCGGGGCTATCATGAGCCTGGGGCCGGTGACGATGAGCAACAGCCTGCTTGAAAACAACAGCGGGGGCAGTGTGGGCGGCCTGTTCCTCTTTGGCGAAGCGGCGGATGCCACCATTACCAACAGCACCTTCCGCAATAACAACACCACAAATAATGCCTATGGTCTGGGTGGGGCCATTACCACCTGGAATGGCGCCGACCTCATTGTACGCGGATCCACGTTTAGCGAGAATGAGGCGCGGTATGGCGGGGCTATCTTCAATGAATCGGCCAATACAACTATCTTGGTCGAGCAAAATAGTGTCCTGCATGGTAATTTGGCAACTGCGGGTGGTGGCGGTATTTATAACCACGCCGGGGAGATTATCCTCAACCAAGTGAGGTTTCAGCAAAACAATGCACTTAATGGGGGCGGCCTCTTTGTGCATAGTACGAGTGAAGCAAATCTGTTCAATGTGACCTTTCAGGCCAATACAGCCTTGGCTAACGGCGGGGGACTTAGGCATCCATTCGGGTTCCGTATCTCTGATTAATGTAACACTTCGGGAAAACAGTGCAGGTTTTGGCGGTGGTATCGACAACGATAGGGGATCGATTAACTTCATCAATGGGACAGTCAGCGACAATTCCGCCACCAATTACGGTGGTGGCATTGCGAATTATGATGGGAATATTGCCCTGACCCATGTGACGTTCAGCGGCAATTCGGTACTTAGGGGTGGCGGCATTTATCACTATGACGGTTCTATCACCGGTCAAAATAGCTTCACCCTCAAAAACGTCCTACTTAACGCCGGAGCAAACGGCGGCAATTGTTATGTGCCCGATGGTAGCAACTTTGGGATTTCTTCGGCAGGGTTCAATCTGTCCAGCGATTATAGCTGTCCTTTTAACCAGACGGGGGATCAGGAAGGCGTGGACCCACGTCTTGGCCCACTGGCAGACAATGGCGGCTTTACGCAAACCCATATGCTGTTGCCCGACAGCCCCGCCATTGACGCCGGGCAGTGTATGCCCGACCTGACAACCGATCAGCGCGGACTGCCCCGTCTGCAAGGGGGAACCTGCGACATTGGCGCGGTGGAGCGGCAGCCGGGGGATAGTCTGTCTAAGGTCTATTTGCCTTTTGTAATCAAGTAGGGTAAACGGCCGTTGCGCAATGCCAATTTTTCAGGAAGAAACAGATGAAACAATTAACCGGTTTGTTATTATTGATATGGATTGTGGTGGGTAGTATACGGCCGTTATCCTGTACATTACCGCCGAATTGCGGCTGAGTACGACACCGGGAAGCGGAAAAATGAGGTAAACGATGAAGATTTTGGAAACCAACCGACTGCTTTTACGCCATCTGGAACCGGGCGATCTGCACGATCTGTACGCGCTGTACCGCGATCCAGAAATACGGCGCTACTTCCCTGACGGCACGTTGACCTATGAAGAAACCAAAGAAGAGCTGGAATGGTTTCTTAACGGCCACCCCGAACACCCGGAACTGGGCTTGTGGGCCACCATCCATAAAGAGACCGGGCAGTTTGTTGGCCGGTGCGGGCTGCTGCCGTCAACGAAGAGACCACCCTCCCGGCGGTCATCGGCGACATCCCGCGGCGGGTGCCCGGGTTCGACGTGGTGGAGATCCTGGTCGTCGACGACGGGTCGACCGATCGGACGTCCGCCGTGGCGCGCGAGTTCGGCGTGGACCACATTCTGTCGTTCACGCGCAACCGTGGGCTGGGGCACGCCCTGCGCGCCGGCTGGGACTTCTGCCTGGCGCACGG
>JAWOGU010000366.1:0-4920 GCA_046496595.1 Chloroflexota bacterium | reverse complement strand
CATCCAGCACGTTGGTCAGGTCGCGGCTCATGCCCACCTGCACGGAGCCGCCGCTGGCCCGCGACATGCCGCCCAGTTCGCGGGTGAGGCTGGCTTGCAGCATGGCGGGGTCCGCGCCGATGCGGTTGAGCACCGCCGGCACGACGCCGCCCTCCTGGGTGATGAGGGTGTGCAGTAGGTGTTCCGGCTCGATGGCCGGGTGTTGGTAGGTTTGCGCCAGGTTTTGCGCTTCGTAGATGGCTTCCTGGCCTTTTTGAGTGAATTTGTCAATTCGCATCTACTTGTCTCCTGTTTTCTTTAACGCAGAGGCGCGGAGGCGCAGAGGGGGAGGTTGTGTTGTTTGATTCTGTGCGTTTGGCGTGCTTTTGCGAATGGCGAAAGTAAATTTAACTGTATCGGTGTTTGTCAAAATCTATGAGTAGCGGCGGCTGAGCTTGTCGAAGCCAGAGCGGTGCGAGTGACCCGCCTTCACCTTCGACAAGTGGTTCTTGAGCTTGCCGAAAGACTCAGGCTGCGGCTACACTGAATGGTTACTTTTATTTTTTGCAGAGACGCGGGGACGCAGAGATTCTATTGGTTTTCTCTGCGCCTCCGCGCCTCTGCGTTGATTTTTAAGTGCTTAAATCGCGGAGCTGCTGCCAAAGTTCTTTTTCTTGCGGGCTGAGGTTTTTAGGCAGGGTGATGCTGACGGTGGCGAGCAGGTCGCCGCGTTCGCTGGGATTTTTGGCGTGGGGCATGCCCAGGCCGCGCAGGCGGATGACTTTACCGTTTTCGGTTTCGGCGGGAATGGTGAGGTTGACGGTTTTGTCCAGGCTGCTAACGGCCGTTTTGCCGCCAAGCATCGCCGTGAACAGGTCAACCGGGACGTCTACTTTCAGGTCGTCGCCTTCTCGTTTGAAGAGGGGGTGGGGCAGCACTTTGACTTTCAGGAAGAGGTCGCCGCTTTGGCCGCCGCCGCCCGTTTCGCCCTGACCGCTGAGCCGGATTTTGGCCCCGCTTTTGACGCCGCGCGGGATTTTGGCCGTGATGGAACGGCCGTTACTGTATTGAAAGGTGCGCGCCGCGCCATGAAACGCTTCTTCCAGCGTGATTTCCACCGCTTGTTCAATATCGCGCCCGCGTTGGGGCGCGGACTGGTAACCTTGACCACCGCCGAAGCTGCTGAAGTCAAAACCGCCGCTTTGCCGGGTGCGCCCACCCGCCCCGCCGCCAAACAGCGACTCGAAGAAGGAGGAGAAGCCGCTGCCGCCGCTGCCAAACATTTGCTCAAACGTGGCCGGGTCAATGGTCTGCGAATAGCCGCCGCCTTGCTGGCGGGAAGCGCCGCCATACTGCGTCCAGAAGTCATCCATGCTGCCGCCGCCGCGTTGGTACTGCTGCCACTGCGAGCCAAACTGGTCATACTTCTGCCGCTTTTCCGGGTCCGACAGTACCTCGTAGGCTTCGGTGAGTTCTTTAAATTTTTCTTCCGCCCCTTTGTTGTCCGGGTTGACATCCGGGTGATAATCTCGCGCCAGTTTGCGGTAGGCTTTTTTGATTTCTTTTTCGTCGGCGTTTTTGCTGACGCCGAGGGTTTGGTAGTAGTCGTGGTATTTCATTTTGCCTCGTTACGTGATGCGTGAGACGTGAGATTCTTCACGTCTCACGCATCACGTATTATTTTTTTACTGCGCCACCAGCACCTTCGCCGGTCTCAGCAGATTACCCTGATAGGTATAACCGTTTTCGAGCACGGAGGCAACTGTGCCGGCGGGGGCGGTGGGATGGGAAATCACATTGACCGCTTCGTGGAGTTCGGGGTTAAACGGCCGTTCCGCCACCATCATCGGTTCCACCCCATATTTTGTCAGCTCCGCCAGAAACGCCTTGTAGATCATTGCCAGCCCGGCCTGGTCGGTGGACTTATGCTGCATGGCGCGTTCCAGGTTATCGGCCAGGGGCAGCATGTCGCGCAGCAGTTTCTCTTGGTTTTGCTGCGACTCCAGGGCGTAGCGCTGTTCCAGCCGTTTTTTACCGTTTTCAAAATCGGCGTAAAGGCGCAGATATTTTTCCTGCCATTCGTTAGTCTGGTCTGCGGTATTGGCAGTTTGCGGCGCGTTAACCGGTTTTGCCTGCTTTTTGGCGGTTTCCGCTGCCTGGCGCGTTGTTTCCTTTTGCGCCGCTGCCAGTTTTTGTTCCAAGTGAGCCAGTTTTTTGGCGGCGGCGTTGACTTCCGCCTGCTGCTGCTTGGCGAGGGCGTGGTACTGCCGGGCGGCCTGCTCCCATTCAGCTGCTTGTGTTTGCGCCTGTGCAAGCTGCTGGCGCAGGCGCATGATTTCGCTCGCCGGGTCCAGCGTTTGCTGGCGAGCCTGACCTGGGATATTGGTGATGTAGGGAGAACGGCCGTTACGCCGTCCGTATGCGTCATAATCTCTAAACATCGTTATCCTTTATATACGCAGGTTCCCTTCGACAGGCTCAGGGAACCTGCGTATATAGTTACCCAAAAATTAAAAATTGAAGATTGATGATTGACGATTCGCCAACCAGCAATCTTCAATCTACTCACAGGTGCGTCGCACCTGCGTCGCGCCTGACATCTTACATTTCTTCAAACTCACCTTCAAACACACCTTCCGGGGCAGTGTTACCATTGCCGTTGCTGCCGCTCTGGTAACCGCCAGCTTCCGGCTGACCCTGCTGGGTCTGGTAAAGCTGCTGGCTGACGGCGTAGCTGGCCTGCTGTAACTGCTCACTCAGGCTGCGAATGCGGGTGATGTCGTCGCTTTGGGCGGCTTCGCGCAGGCTGCTGATGAGGCTTTCGATGTTGCTGCGCTCGGCGGCTGCCAGTTTATCGCCTAGCTCGTTAATGCTTTTTTCGACGGTGTAGCTCAGTTGATCCGCCTGGTTGCGCGCTTCGACCAGTTCGCGCAGCTTTTGATCTTGCGCTTCGTTCTGGCGGGCGGCGTTGACCATCTGGTCTACTTCCGCATCGCTCAAGTTGGTGGAAGCGGTGATCTTGATCTGCTGTTCCTTGCCGGTTGCCTTGTCTTTGGCCGTGACGTGCAGGATACCGTTGGCGTCGATGTCGAAGGTGACTTCGATTTGCGGGATGCCGCGCGGCGCAGGCGGCAGGCCGTCCAGCCGGAAGTTGCCCAGTGTTTTGTTGTCGTGGGCCATGGGCCGTTCGCCTTGCAGCACGTGGATGTCAACGGCCGTTTGGCTGTCTTCGGCGGTGCTAAACGTTTCCGTCTTGCGGGTGGGGATGGTGGTATTGCGCGGGATGAGTGTGGTCATCACGCTGCCCAGCGTTTCCAGCCCCAGGCTCAACGGCGTCACGTCCAGCAGCAGCACGTCTTTAACGCCGCCGCCCAGCACGCCTGCCTGAATGGCCGCGCCCAACGCCACTACTTCGTCCGGATTGACGGATTTGTTGGGCGCTTTGTTGGTGAGCGAATACACTAAATCTTGCACCATCGGCATCCGGGTAGAGCCGCCGACCAGGACCACTTCGTCAATCTGGCTGGCGCTGAGTTTGGCGTCGGCCAATGCTTTCTCAAAGGGTACCCGCAGACGCTGCACCAGGTCTTCGGTCAACTGTTCAAATTTGGCTTTATTCAACGTGATCTGCAAATGTTTTGGTCCATTGGCGTCGGCCGTGATGAAGGGCAGGTTAATCTCGGTTTGACCCAACGAAGACAGCTCGATTTTCGCTTTTTCAGAGGCTTCACGCAGGCGCTGCAAAGCCTGCCGGTCTTTGCTCAGGTCAATACCCTGGTCCACTTTGAATTGTTCGATCAACCAGTGCACAATGCGCTCGTCCCAGTCGTCGCCGCCCAGGTGGGTGTCGCCGTTGGTAGACTGCACTTCGATGACGCCGTCGCCCACTTCCAGGATGGACACGTCGAAGGTGCCGCCGCCCAGGTCGAAGACCAGGATGGTTTCGTTGTTTTTCTTGTCCAGCCCGTAGGCCAAAGCAGCGGCGGTGGGTTCGTTGATGATGCGCAGCACTTCCAGCCCGGCGATTTTACCGGCGTCTTTGGTGGCCTGCCGCTGGCTGTCGTTAAAGTAAGCGGGCACGGTGATGACTGCCTGGGTAACAGTTTCGCCTAAATAGGCTTCGGCGTCGCGCTTCAGTTTTTGCAGCACGATGGCGGAAATTTCTTGCGGCGAGTAGGTTTTGTTGACGACGGGGATGTTGACCCGGGCGTCTTGCTGCGGACCACCGCTGATTTCGTAGGACACCATTTTTTTGGTGCGTTCGGTTTCGGCGTCATCGACGCGCCGTCCCATAAGCCGTTTGACGGAGTAGATGGTGTTTTCCGGGTTGACGACGGCCTGCCGCTTGGCGGTCTGGCCGACGAGACGTTCGCCTTTTTTGTTGAAGGCTACGACGGAGGGGATGGTGTTGCCGCCTTCTGCGGAGGCGATGACCATGGGGTCACTGCCTTCCATGACGGCGACGACGGAGTTGGTAGTGCCTAAGTCGATTCCAATTATTTTACTCATTATCAATTCTCCTGTTTCCAGTTAAGCTGTTTGTATCTATTTTGAATCGTGGGAATGATAGCCTGTGGGTAGGGTGGGTTATTTAACCCGTGAACCTGTTAACTTCTTCCCAACCTTGTATTATCGGGCACACTGTTTATCAGCGTGACACACCCTATTTTCGGTTATTTGTGTTAGAAAAAAATCAGAGGGGCGTTAGATATGCGTATGAGGATTAGTTTGGGGTAGTCGAACGAGATTTGTGATGCGTGATGCGTGATGGTCTTTGTTCACGCATCACGCGTCACGGTCAATTCCGTTAAATTTGAAGTCTTGAGGTGTATCTTCTCAAAATTTCGTGGGCAACGAGGCCTGAGCTTGTCGAAGGCCGTTGGTTCGGCGAAGGCCGTTGGTTTCGACAGGCTCAACCAACTCCGCCGCGATTTATTGAGA
>JAWOGU010000331.1:0-6891 GCA_046496595.1 Chloroflexota bacterium | reverse complement strand
CGCGTTATCAGCAACAGACCGGTCAACATCTGACAATTGGAGATGTTTGGCGGCAGGTTCAGCGCACTCATTGGCGACATTTCATTGATTGGATGCATCAGAAATTCAGGTTTGGCTGTCAGCCAGCCGATTTATATCTCGAACTCACCGGAGAAAGCCTCTGAGTGAAAAGTGCAAAGATAGTGGTTAGCTTATGCCTTTGGCCAGTAAAAATAACTCTTTAGCCATTAGTAACGGCCGTTTCCCCTGCCTACATCCGAAACACCCCATAACGCGGCGCACCCGCCGACACATAATCCACGTTATTCGCCACAGATAGCCCCACGCACAGCGCCTGCCGCGTGTCGCGCGGGTCGATGATGCCGTCGTCCCACAGACGCGCCGTGGCGTAATAGGGCGATGATTCCTGCTCAAACTTCTGCCGCGTCATCATCTGCATCATCTGGATGGCGTTGGCGTCTGGCTCCACGCCCATTTTGCGCGCCCGCTCTTCCTGCACGATGGCGAGTACACCCGCCGCCTGCTCGCCGCCCATGACGGCGATGCGGCTGTTGGGCCAGGTCCACAAAAAGCGCGGGTCATAAGCCCGGCCGCACATGGCATAGTTGCCCGCCCCATACGAACCGCCCACAATCACCGTAAACTGCGGCACGGTTGAGGTGGCGACGGCGTTGATCATCTTGCTGCCGTGCTTGATGATGCCCTCCCGTTCATATTTCGTGCCCACCATGAAGCCGGTGATGTTTTGCAGGTAGATGAGGGGCGTGCGCTGCTGGTTGCACAATTGGATGAACTGCGCCGCCTTGTTGGCCTCCTCGGAGAAGAGAATGCCGTTGTTGCCGATAAGTCCTACGGGCCAGCCGTTTAGATGCGCGTGGCCGGTGACCAGAGAACGGCCGTAATCCTGCTTGAACTCCAGGAAACGAGAGCCATCCACCAGCCGGGCAATCACTTCACGCATGTCGAAGGGAATTTTGGCATCGGCGGGAATAACGCCCAGCAGTTCGGATGGGTCATAGGCGGGCGGTTCCGGTGTTTGCCGCTGGGCGAGGTTGACGGCCGGTTTAGGCTGAGTCAACTGCTGCATGATGAGGCGACCAATGCGGATGGCGTCGGTGTCGCCTGCGGCGGTATAGTCGCTGACGCCGGAGACTTGCGCGTGCATATCAGCGCCGCCCAGCGTCTCGTCATCGACCACTTCGCCCGTTGCCATTTTGACCAGGGGCGGGCCGCCCAGGTAGACGGTAGCCTGCTGGCGCACCATGACGACGTAGTCGCTCATGCCGGGCACGTAAGCGCCGCCGGCCGTGGAGGAGCCGAAGACCAGAGCGATTTGGGGAATGCCTTGCGCCGAGAGGCGGGCCTGGTTGGCAAAACTGCGCCCGCCGAGGATGAAGATGTCGTCTTGATAGAGCAGATTGGCTCCGGCCGATTCGACCATAAATATGGATGGCAGCCGATTTTCTTGGGCGATGGCCTGGGCGCGCAGGGTTTTGTGCAGGGTCATGGGGTAGACGGCGCCGCCTTTGACGGTGGCGTCGTTGACGAAGATCAGGCTCTCCACGCCGCTGACGACGCCGACGCCGGTAATGTTGGAGGCGGCGGGGGATTCGTCGTTGTACATGCCGTGGGCGGCGAGGGGGGAGAGTTCCAGAAAGGGCGTGCCGGGGTCGAGCAGCAGTTCCAGCCGTTCTCTGGGCAGCAGTTTACCGGCTTGGCGGAACTTTTGCTGACCACGAGGACCGCCGCCGGCGCGAACGGCCGTTAACTTTGCCTCCAGTTCATCCACCAGTTTTTGCATGGCGGCCTGGTTGGTTTTGAAATCGTCGCTGCGGGTGTTGAGATTGGAGTTTAATTTTGTCATGGTTTTCCATTGTGCAGTGTACAGTTTGCGCATATTTGTTCACTGTTCACTGTTCACTGTTCACTGTTTACGACCGTTTCCTTTCACATTCAGCCTCAGCCCGCCCAGCCCGCTTTTGCCCATCATATCCTTTTGATAACGCTGTTGATCTTCGGGGGAAAGGTGATCTGGCAGCGGCAAGACGGAAAAGCGCCCCAAGAGCAAATCATCAACCAGGTGCGAGATTAGCTGCACGTCCTGCTGGTCGTCGGTGTTGCGGTACTGCTCGGGATCGCGGTTGACGATGGCTTTGATGGCATGATATTGACAGTTTCCCAGCACAATTTGCAACTGAAAGACGCAGGTTCCCGTCCAACTGCGGTGGAAATGGAGCCACTCGCCTTCCAGGTAGATGAACCATTTGTCTTCCTGGCTTTGCGGCAGGAATCCAACACTGATTTGCTCGTATTCTTCCTCTGAGTAGAGGCCGGTGAGAGAGAGTTCTTTGCGCGCCTCCGGCATTGGTTTTATTTTCCAGGAGGCGGCGGTGGCTTTTTGGCGCATAGGGCTGTATGCCTTTTCCTTCCCCTCAATCCCCTCCCAATGGGAGGGGAGGTAAGATCCCTCGCCCTTTGGGAGAGGGTTGGGGAGAGGGTTGACTACTCAAATTAAATACTTGTAACTATACACGCAGGTTCCCTGAGCCTGTCGAAGGAAACCGGGCTTCGACAAGCTCAGCCCTCGACAGCGCTGTATAGTTTGACAATGTTAGATTAGGCTTCTGAGAGCCATCGTCAGTAAAATATGGAAATGAAAACGAAAAAACTTCACGGTTAGCCCAATGGGGCCTGGATGAAGAAACGATCAATAAATTAGGCGAACGACTTCGAGAATACCATGAACGGTATCGTCGTTGGATGAAAACCAAAACCCGAGACACCAGCGAATACGGCTATCATTACTTGAGTGGTCTATTGCGAATGGAAAGCGACCGACATATCAACGGCATTGCTCGCGTGGCGGACATACCGGAGCAGAATCTACAACAGTTCATGACCGATTCACCTTGGCCAGGCGAGGATTTGATCGCGATTTTACAACAAGACATTGGTCACTTGGCACATTATAAGCAAGGGAGTGTTCTCATTGCCGATGAAAGTGCCGAAGAGAAAGCCGGCGCCAATAGTGCGGGGAGTAGTCGGCAACATAATGGTCGTTTGGGCAAAGTCGACATGAGTCAAGTGGGCGTGTTTCTCGCCCTGGCCAAAGATGGCTATCGCACCTGGATAGATGGTGAACTATATCTCCCTGAAAAATGGTTCAGTCAAGCGTATGCCCCACAGCGCAAAAAACTGGCTATTCCAAATGACCGCGAATTTCAAACCAAAATCCAATTGGTTTTGGTCATGGTCAAGCGCGTGATAGCCAATGGTGTGCCCTTTGTCGCTTTCGATTGTGACAGTTTGTATGGCCGGAGCGGGTGGTTGCGTGATGAGTTGGATCAACTCCAAGTCGAATACTATGCAGATATTCCTCACAACACGACGCTTTACCTGGAAAAGCCGCAGGTTATCAAAGAACAAAAGCGCAAGAATGTCCAGATAACCGTTATTGGCGCTCAAACGACGCCGGCAAAGCTGATCGATGAGCTTCCTTTTACCGAAATCACGATACGCCCCAATGAAAGGGGGTACCTAACCGCCAAATTTGCTCGACAACAAGTATGGACTGTGCGAGAAGATGGTGCTTGTCGTCAGGAATGGCTGCTGATTCGGCGGGATAAAGGCAATGTCACCTATTCTTTGAGCAATGCAACTCCTGACACAGACTTACGGACAATGGCCGAACGCAAGTCGCACCGTTATTTCATCGAACGAGCCAATCAGGATGCAAAATCCGAATTGGGTTGGGATGAATTTCAAGCCCAGAAGTATCCCGCCTGGACCCACCATTTGGCTTTAACGATTATGGCCAGTGGGTTCATTACCGAAACCTTACTCGACTGGGCAGAAAACCATCCCCGTGACCCGGCTTTATTGGCCGAATATGAAACGGATGTCTTGCCTAATTTATCGATTGTTAATGTACGTACCTTGCTACGATCTGTCCTCCCGTTGCCTCAGCTATCACCATACGAAGCGGCTGAGTTAGTCGTCAAACATCTTGACAATCGTATTCGCTCACGCAGGTCTCGGCTTAAAAAGGCTTGTAGCCCTTGAATCTAACATTGTCAAAATAGTTATTAAATACTTAACCTTTAATGAGATTGGTCCAATCTTCGCAGGTTAATCCCCATCATCATCCATGCCGCCAAACAAGTCGCGGAATTCTTCTTCCCAGATGTCGTCCAGGGGCAAGAAGGATGTTTCGGTGAATTCAGCATCCAGAGCGGCTAAATAGGCTCTGACGTTGAGGTCCGGATTCTCGTCTGCGATTTCGTCGATTTTTTGTTCGATGGTATTGAGCATATTTTCGGAACGCCGTCCCAGTTCGGTGAGATCCAGGCGCAAAGCAAACATGTGGTTCAGGCGGTGCAGAATGTCGTACCAGGCTTTGTAGTCGTTTTCTATCTGAATGCCTTGGGGCTGGAGCGCCGACTGCGAGAAGTTGTAGGCAGGCACAAAACCGTACATCGCCACGAAGGGGACAGCTTCTTTTTCGGCGGCGCTCACCAGGTAAGAGTCGATGCTGGAGCCGCCTTCATAGTTCGAGAAGCTGAGGGCATATTCTTCCAGTTCCGCTTTCATATGGGGCAGGCTGTAGATGCAGGAAATCTGGCGATCTTTGTCGTAGGGGATGGAGCCGTAGACGCCGGCGACGCTCGCCAGTTGGGTAACGTGGAGTTGTTTAACGGCCGTTAAAAACACCCTGGCATAACGCTGCACATTCATGTGGGGTTCATCGCCTAAAAAAATAACCACGCCCACGTCATTCAGGCGGGCATAATAAAATTCGTTGTGCGGTTCTTCCAATGTCTGGCGGTAGCCATCTTCCAGGCGAATCACGGGGCGGAGCAAGTGATGGGTACCGGGAATTTGGAACAGGTAAAAGCCATCCGGCTTCATTTCGCCGATTTTGCGGGCGTTGGTCAGTTTAATGAGGTAATCGGGCAGACCGGAAGAGATAGACCCGGCGTCGGCCCATTGACGCCAACCCAGGATCATGATCATGTTTTCGGCGGTAGGTATTTCGGTAAAATCGAGCATTTCATCCATAATGGCCGTCCTTTTGGCGCAAGTTGAATGGCAAAATCGTACCATAAACCAGGGCGTTTCCAAAGTCCCCGGCACTTAAATCAAGTGCCGGGGACTTACTTAAAGGGGCAGGGTGGCAAAGTGCCGGGGTGGGGCGTATACTTCGCGGCTATGGCAAATGAACGGGATGAATGGCCGGTGGAAGTGGTGCGCAGCGACCGCCGCCGTAAAACAGTCAGCGCAGAATTGAAGGGCGGGGTGCTGGTGGTGCGCGCCCCTACGGCGATGAGCGACGCGGAGCTGACGCCGATCATTGAAAAGCTGCAAACGCGGCTGGAAAGACGGGTCCACAAAGCGGCGCTATCAGACGTGGATTTGGAGCAGCGGGCGCAGAGTTTGAATGAGAGGTATTTCAACGGCCGTTTACGCTGGCAGTCGGTCCGTTTTGTCACCAACCAGAACGGCCGTTTTGGCAGCTGCACCCCCTCTCAGGGCACCATTCGTCTCAGCCACCGGCTGGGGCAAATGCCGCCGTGGGTGCTGGATTACGTGCTGGTGCATGAACTGGCGCATTTGGAAGAAGCCAACCACGGCCCACGCTTTTGGAAACTGGTCAACCGCTACCCATTGACCGAACGGGCGCGCGGTTATTTGATGGCTGTTGGTCTGGAAGAAATATCGGGGGAAAGCGCATGAACTTTTTAGCCGCCATTTTATTACGCCGCTGCGCCCACTGCCGCCAGGGCAAAATTTTCCGCAGCCTGTGGCGCATGAACGAGGACTGCCCGCAGTGCGGCATCCACTTTGAGCGCGAACAAGGTTATTGGATGATGTCGGTGTTTATTGCGTATGTGATGTATGGCGTTATTCTGGCGCCGGCAGCGCTGGCGCTCTACTTCCGGCAGACGCCCACCAATACCCTGTTTATCGTCCTGGGCGTGTTGATTGCCCTGCTGGCTGTGCCCACTTTTATTTATGCGCGGGTCATCTGGTTGTACATTGATGAACTGCTGGACCCGCGCCAGGACGGCGGCTGGGTTACGCCTCGGGATTATCTTGGTGTAGACGCCGATAGCCTCGATTCCAATAAATGAGCGGCGCTTCGTCCGGCCGGGGCACGCTGCTGGCTTCCACCTGACCCAGATAGATGGTGTGGGTGCCGGCCTCGTAACAAGCATAGATGGTGCAGTCCAGCCAGGCCAGGGCATTTTTGAGAACAGGCGCGCCGGTAACGGCCGTTTCCCACTCCCCCAGCGTAAATCGATCCTCATCCTTCACCCAGGCAAAGCGGTTAGACATCTCCATTTGATCTTGCGCCAGGATATTGACGGCAAACACAGCGCCTTCCACTTGCAGCATATCTTGCCCGCTGGTGCGATGGTCAATCGCCACCATAATCAGCGGCGGTTTGGGCGAGATAGAGGAAAACGCTGACACCGTCAGGCCATGCGGCTGCGCAAATCCGGGCGCCTTGATCGTAACCACCGTCACCCCCGCCGGAAAATGGCGTAACGCATCTCGAAATTGTTCTGAACCAATTGTCATATGTGTTCCTTGTTAGTCGGTTAGTCTGTTAGTCTGTTAGTCGCTTAGTCGCTTAGTCGCTTAGTCCGACTATCGGTTTGCGTTAGGCGCTCGGCCGGTTGTGCGAGACTCCCAAGAATTGGGGAGGCGTGGCTGAGTCGCCTGCACGCTTTGTTGGGCGGCTGTGGCGTGGCGAGATTACCTTATCAGCGATAAACCACATCTCATTATTTCATCTGTCGGCTATGCTATGAGCAATTTATCTGCACCAAGGTCTAATATGGCGGCGCACCGTCGAGGAAGTTCAACCTCACGAAATTTGCGATCCAT
>JAWOGU010000199.1:0-9115 GCA_046496595.1 Chloroflexota bacterium | reverse complement strand
GCACGATGCTGCGCCCCTGCGCGCGCAATCCGGCCAATGCTGGCTCAAAATCCCAGATTGAGGGTTCCAAGAGGGAGATCTGGTTCACAACGGCGGCCACGTCCTGGGTATTGCGAGCCAAATCACCAGCCCACTTTTTGAATTCCTCGGACTCAGTCTGGCCTGTTAGAAAGACGACCCCGTTTTGTACTGTTGCGTTGGGAGAGGTAAACCAGCCCGTGGATTCGAGGATGTTTTGGAGCCGTTCACTTATTTCTTCGTCACGGGCAACCGGCTGGACATCTACCCGCTCCGGCGCTTCGATGGGCGATTCACCGGGAACGGCCGTTGGCGTTGCCTGGGGTCTGTCTTGGGCGTGGGTGGGAACGGCAAAGAGCGCCAGCCAAAGGAAAGGGAGGAGCCAAAAGAACCGCCGAAGACGTCGATCCGGGAATTTGACGAACGTGATTTTGGATGTTTGACGGTTCATTAATAACCTCCTATGAACGCATTTCCGGAACAGTGAGCAGCGCCACAAGTTCCACGCCCTGGCGGGCTTACTTTCGGGATAGATACGGAGTTCATTCCATTGTTCACCCAAACAAAAGGAGTGTACTCCATGGGTGATAAGCACTACCTCTATCGTCACATAAGAAAGTCTTTGATGCAAATATATCCGAAATGACTCATTGTTG
The DNA here is from genome assembly GCA_046496595.1 of Chloroflexota bacterium. Classification (GTDB taxonomy): domain Bacteria; phylum Chloroflexota; class Anaerolineae; order Promineifilales; family Promineifilaceae. The sequence continues at coordinate 8,441 of JAWOGU010000199.1, read as the reverse complement.
ATTGTCAGCAGTTCCCCGATACACCCTTAAAGTCTGCTATAATTGCCGGAATATTTGCTGAGATTCACCATTGGAGCTGTTCCCTTCCCACTCTGAAACGAGCTTTTGCTAAAGGAAAACATCATGACAGAAAAAGTAAGCACCCTTCTCATTAATGGCATTGTGGTCACTATGGATGCCAATTTCACCGTCTACGAAGATGGCGCTGTGGCAATCGATGGAGATTCGATTGTGGCTGTGGGCACAACAGCTGAGGTTACCAGTCAATACATTGCCAGCGAAATTGTTTCCTGCGCCGGGCGGGTGATTATACCCGGGCTGGTCAACGCCCACACTCACATCCCCATGACCCTGCTGCGCGGTCTGAACGACGACTTGCGCCTGGACGTGTGGCTGGGCTACCTGATGCCGTTGGAACGGGAGTTTGTCACACCTGAATTTGTGAAACTGGGCGCGCAGGTGGCGTGCGCGGAGATGATCCGCTCCGGCATTACCAGCTTTGCCGACATGTATTATTTTGAAGACGCCATTGCGGAGGAAACGGCCGTTATCGGCATGAGAGCGCTCCTCGGCCAAACCATCCTCATCTTCCCCGCCCCCGACGCCAGCAACTACGAAGACGGCCTGGTCTTGTGCCGCCGTTTTATCGAAAAATGGAACGGGCACCCGCTGATTCAACCGGCGGTCGCCCCCCACGCCTGGTACACCGGCACCCCGGAAATGAACCGCGCCTGCGCCGATCTGGCACGCGCCTATAACGTGCCCCTGCACACCCACGTCAGCGAAACGGCCTTTGAGGCGCAAAACTGCCAGGAACAAAACCATCTGGCAGTGGTGCCCTGGATTGAAAAAAATGGCATGTTGGAAACAAAACTATTGGCGGCTCACTGCGTCCATCTGGAAGAAAGTGAAATGTTTCTGTTAAGGAAGGCCGGCGCCGGCATTGCCCACTGCCCGACCAGCAACCTCAAACTGGCCAGCGGCATCGCCAACGTGGGCAAAATGCTGGAAATGGGCATGAAAGTGGGCGTGGGCACAGACGGTCCCGCCAGCAACAACGACCTGGATATGTTTGAAGAAGTGCGGCTGGCGGCGCTGCTGGCAAAAACCAAGAGCAACGATCCCACAGTGCTGCCTGCCCGGCAGGCGCTGGAGGCGGCGACGATTGGCGGGGCGCGGGCGCTGCACATGGAGCATATCACGGGCAGCCTGGAAGCAGGCAAACGGGCGGATCTGGCGGTGGTGGAACTCGACGGCATCCACAACCAGCCCCATTTCAACAACAACCCGGACGCCATTTATTCCCGGGTGATTTACGCGGCGAAGAGTACGGATGTGGCGCATGTGATGTGTAACGGCCGTTGGCTGCTGCAAAACAAAAACCTGCTCACCGTAGACGAAGCAAACGCCAAAGCCCAGGCGGCCAAAGTGGCAGCCCAAATCGACGCCTTTGTCTTGGAAAGGGAGTCCAGCCCTTATAACAAACTGGTTTTCCTGGCTGGCGTCGAACGGCAGGAAAGTTATGAAGTGCAGGTGAAAGCGCCGGTGCCCGACAAAGAAGCCATTTTGAAGGTGCTGGCCAGCGCAGCGCTGGAAATCACGCAAAAATCTCACTACCGCCAGTTTGATACTTACTTTATTTTTGAAAACGACGATCCGGATGCAGCGCGGCTGCGTTATCGGGAAGATGAATTTGTGCGCAACGAAGGAGAAGCCTATCAATCACGGGCGCGGCTGACGCTGATCGGCGAAGAGGAACGGCATGAGTTTCCCAACGCCGTCATGCTGTCGCGCTCCCGTTTCCTGGCTGGCGCGGACCGCACCCTGCGTTTTTATCGCGAGTATTTTGCGCCGCAGTTGGAGATTGAGGTGCAAAAGGAACGGCTGCGCTGGCGCGTCATCTACAGAGACACCGACTTCGCCATCAACCTGGACGAATTGAAGGTACCCAAACGCGCCGGCTATTACCTGGAAATCAAATCCCGCACCTGGTCGCGCACCGATGCGGAGCGCAAGGCCGCCCTGATTACGGAACTGCTGGAGTTGTTTGGCATTGATCCCAAAACGGCCGAACGGGGCGATTACCCGCTGCTGGCCCTGGCGACAAGCTGAGGAATGGTAAATGGGTTGAGTCTGTCGAAAGCAACGGCCTTTGACAGGCTCAGACCTCGTTTTTCCAAGATTTCAAGAAGATACTGGCCTGGCATGAAATGCCTAAGGCGTAAGAAAGCTTTTCCACGCCTCACGCACTAGAATGACTACACAAGCAGGAGCCGATACTTCAAGCCACTGCCTGTATTAAACACCAGCACCTTTTCGTCCGGCGTCACCCAGTTCTCTTGCACGAGCTTTTCCAGGGCAGCAATGGTGGCGGCGGCTTCCAGTGAGACAAACATACCTTCATACGCGGCCAGTTTTTGCTGCGCTTGCATGATGTGGTGATCTGCCACGGCAACGGCCGTTCCCTCACTCTCGCGCAGCGCCGTCAACATCAACCTGGAGCCAATGGTTACCGGCACGCGTAAACCGCCCGCCAGCGTGGCCGCATTCGGCCACGGCTCCGCCGCCTCCGCCCCCTCGTGAAACGCCTTGACGATGGGCGCGCAGCCCGCCGCCTGCGCCGCCACCATGCGCGGCCGCTTACTGCCAATCCAGCCCAACTGTTCCATCTCGGCAAACGCCTTCCACATGCCAATCAGCCCGGTGCCGCCGCCCGTGGGATAGATGATCACGTCCGGCAGCTCCCAGTTGAAAGCCATTGCCAGCTCATACCCCATGATCTTTTTGCCTTCCACACGATACGGCTCTTTCAGTGTAGACACGTCAAACCAGCCGCCTTCTTTGGCAGCCACCGCCGCTTCGCGCCCGGCGTCGTTGATCAGGCCATTGACAAGCTGCAAATCCGCGCCGGTCATCTGCACTTCTGTGATGTTAACAAGCGGCGCATCACCGGGCATGTAGACGTGGGCCTTGGCGCCCGCCCGCGCCGCGTAGGCCGCCAGCGCCCCGCCGGCATTGCCCGCCGTCGGAATGACAAATTCGCGCACACCCAATTCATAGGCGCGGCTGACGGCCGCCGCCAGTCCCAGCGCTTTAAAGCTGCCGGTAGGATTTTGCCCTTCGTCTTTGATGTAGACGTTGTTCAGTCCCAGGCTGCGGCTCAGATGATTGAGTTTCAGCACCGGTTTGCCGCCTTCGCCCAGGCTGATCATATTCACGGGATCACGGACGGGCAGCATTTCATGGAAACGCCACATGTCGGCGGGACGGCAACACAGGGCGTCACGGTCGATTTCAGCCGCCGCTTTTTGCAGGTCGTAGCGAGCCAGCAGGGGCAGCTCGCATTGCGGACAAAGACGAATTACCTGGTCAGCGTCGCAGACGTGACCGCAGTGGGAACACTCAAGATGGGTTAGATAGCTCATGGAATTGTCAATGGTCAATTGTTGATTGCCAATTGTCAACGTTGACCGTTAACAATTGACGATTAGCAATTGACAATTAGATGAAGGCGTAGTGAACGGCCGTTTCTTCCCTGTACACTCGTTCTGGCTCAAAAAACTTGCGCAGGGTGGCCCGGATTTCCCGGATGTCGGCAGGCTTGGCGAGGAAGTGGGCGCAGCCAGCCGCCAACGCTTTTTCCTGCGCCAGCACATTATCGTAAGCGGTCACTCCCCCCTGTTTAACATTCAGAAAACGCTCATACAACTAGCGTTGGTAACGGTGGTGCAGGGTTGTTTTGGCGACGTTCTCCAATGACCAGTGCAATATACTCCCATGGTGAAACGTCACGCTGACGGCATGTATCGATTACACTTGCTAACATTGCATAACCGCGACTGCCCTGTTTCGTGCGCGTACCATAGCTGATCTTTCGGGAAATGACCCAATGGCGCAATGCCCGTTCCGCCAAATTATTAGTGATTGGCAGTTGCGGATAACGCAATACGTTCCAGATTGCATCCCAATCATTCAACAATTCCCGCGCTAATTTTTTGGTTTTTTCATGGTCATGGTCGCGATAGGTTTCGCACAGAATTTTCAGCCCTCCCAAATCTTCTGCATATCGCTCCATTAAGTCGATTGTCGGGTCTCCTCTGGCTTCATAAATGCCGCTGATGAATACATTCATGTTTTCGAGAACTTTTTCGCCAAATTCGGCCGCTTCTGGGTGACAACTCTCACGCATTCCTCTCGCTTTGCGAATAAGATGAGCCAAACAACGCAACCGCTTCCCATAATTGCGATATTGACCATACCCATCGCTCATCAGCCATCCAGCAAAATTCTCCATGATGTCTGCTATTGTATGCCAACTACGGCTGCCGATGACGTAGAATGTCACCGTCATTGTCTTCAACACCCATAACCAAATTGTTTTGCCATCCTCTTTCCAGCCAGTTTCGTCTACATACAGCAATTCTGATTGCTCTATTTCGGCGATGAACTCATCTTCTAATTGCGCAACCGCTCGTCCGCCTTCGGCGATACATTTGTTAATAACGCCCTTGCTTAGCGATATACCCAGCCAATCTACTAGAAATTCACGAATTCGCGGTCGTGATTGACGCATACGAAGCGAAAGACAGATGATTAGCGATGCCAGCGTCGGCCCTATTAAATGCCACTCAGTTATTTCGACATCCCATCCCTCTTCACGCTCGCATCTTCCATGTTCGCTTTCTGTCCAATGCCCGCATCCACAACCTGTTGCTCCGTAGATATGGAGGATATTTGTGACTTCAATACCAAGGCCAACTTTCTGTATGTCTAGTGTATACGAGCCTGTGCGTCGCTCAAACGGAGCATCCGCTTCAAATAGTTTTTCGCATCCAGCACAATCGACTGCTTTGTGGACTTCTTCTCCTGTAACTGGAACTTTTACGGTACGTCCAAATCCCTGCGCTCCGTGTTGTTTTCCTGGCTTTTGGTTCTTTTTTGAGTCAGGTTTGTTTTCTGCTTCTGCCGTATCACTTTTAGCAACAGGATTGTCATCCGCTGATCGCTTCTTTTCTGTATCCGCATTACCATATGTATCATCGGTATTTTCTTGCGTATCAGAAAATCGAGCTTGTTCCCACGGAGCGTAACTGCCAGATGGACGGGAACTATTTTGAGGAGTCTGATTTTGTCGGTCACGCGCATCTCGCAAATCGTTGAGCATGTTCTCGGCAAGGTTCAATAATTGCTCAGGCGACAATGAGGCGAAATATTCCCGACTAAATTGTTTCAGGTCGTGATCTTTTAAGCGCATACCATGACTTTAACGGCGTGTTGAAAATTATGCCAATCAATTCAATAGCACATGTTTGGGACTATGGGGGAGTGACCGATTACTCTTAGAGTGTGTTTTACCCTCATTTTTATTGTGCAGAAGCTACTTTTTGTTTCACTGTACCAGAGGTAGCTAATGTAACATTGTCAAACTACTGGTTGCTAAAACGGCGGACCTTTCAATTCTTCCCGCCATTCGTTGAGCCACCCAACCGCCTCCTGGAAGCGGGAGCGGGGGCAGGTTCTTGTAGCTGGTGATACCGAACTGATCATAGAAACGGCCGTACACCGCGCCGTACTCATTGCGCCCAATGCGCTTCGACCATACCAATGCAATGCCCTTCACGGCCTGTGCGATCTGACTGGCCTCGTCCTGAGTGAGGACGGCCGTTCCCGGTTTCAGCGCCGCCTCTACGTCTTCCAGTCGCGTCTCGATGGACGCCACGCGGCTCTCCAGGATCACCTGCTGCCGGGCAATCTTCACCATAGCCGATAAGATCTTATAAGCCTGCACCGCCTCGGTGTCTTGCGCCAGCAGGTCGTCCAGGTCCATGTCGCCGGTTAACTCCCCGGCCTGAAACGCCTGCCACAACAGGCGGGCCGCGTTGCGCTGCAACGGTTCCAGCTTGGGGCGAAGCGCCTCATCTACCCGCGAAGCCTGGACGCCGGTCAACCACAAGGGGACCAGACCGGCGCGTAGCGCCTGCGCCCGACGGCGCTGGGCAGGGCCAGAACCCTGGGTATCCATGATGGATACCCAGCCTACGCCTTCGCTTAGAATGGCGTGGCGCTGGATACGTTTCGCCTGGGCCTGTACCTGCATTCCCAAGGCGTCGCACATGTGGGACAGGGTAACGTATATCTCGCCGTCATTGGTGCGCACGGCCGTTACGGTGTCGCCCTACATCTCGATTTGTTTTTGCTCTGCAACGATCAGGTCACTCATCAATTCATCTTCCACAACTTGGATTCTACCATGCCACAAAAAAGGACACCCGGCCACATCAAACAGGTCATATTTGGGGCGCTAGACTTCGCCAGGTCAGCAAGTGCCTCCCTAAGCCGTTCTAAGCGGCAAATTCGGAAAAATTGAAAGCGTTCTACATCTGAGCCAATAAGGAATCCCTGTGGGTGAGTGAAATCAAGGGGTCACTTCTGGCATTATGTCTACAAAATGTCAGATAGTACACCAAAAAAGTACCCGAAAGTATACTAAAAAAGTACCCTATCGGACACTGCCAGCTCTCCCGTCGTTGCCTACAATCGCCCCTGTATGAAGATGACGGGATTGTGTACCTCCTTTTACCTCCTGCTGGCCCTGCTCCTGGCCGGCGGCGCGGCCCCAGAACCGCCGCCGGATGATCTGTATGGCAGTGGCGGAGAGTGCCTTCCAGCCCAGACGCCCTCTGAAGACAGCGGCCTGGCCTTCAGCGCCGCGCCCCGGTGCAACGAAAGCCTGGACCTTGCCGACCAACGCCTGCTGGCCGCAGCCATCGGTGACGACGCACTGGCCCTGGCCTGGCTGACGGCGGGCGAAACGCGCCAACTGCGGCTGGCGTTTCCCCACCCTGGCCCCACCACGCCGTTTGTGCTGCAAATCGGCCAATGGCTGTGGGGCGCCGGAAGGGAGGTAAACAAACCATGAAAAGATAGCGCCATAGTCACCTGGTAATAGGCAATAGACAACTGGAGTATCCCCGCCTTTTGTGGGGATGCTCCACACAACAAGCAGCGATTAGAAAACTGGAGGAAACCAACAAAAGAAATGACTGGAACAAGTGAAACAACTGAAATGACTGAAACAACCGATACAACCGATACAACTGAATTAACTAAATCGTATGGGCGGCCAACTTACAGCCGCTGGCTGCGCCTTATCCCCGCCCTCATCCTGGTCCTGGTGGCGCTGGCGGGCTGCGCCGAAGGGGAAGCGCCGCCGGCGGCCATTTGCGACACCTACAGCCGTTCCCTGTTCATGGCGCAGCTGAGCTTGCCGAAGGGGTCAACGGGGAACGATGAACGCGGGACGCGGAATGAGGGATGGACAATGGCTACCAGCCACCCGCTACCCGCTACCCGCTACCCGCTCCCCACTAACAACTATCAACTGGAGAAAGCAATGAGCGGCAATGTGGTAGATGAATTTCGACAGCAGGAGGCGGAGCAGTTGGCCAGTGAACGGAAGTACAACCAGTGGTCGCGGACGCTGCTGAAGCTGATGATAGCCGAATACGAGCAGAAGCTGCTGGCCAGCGACCTGCCGGTGGACGATGAAGAGACGGTGTTTTGGTACGACCTGGAACGGTAAATGATGAAACGAATACAACAACATTTTGCCCGAAAAAAGCGGGAGGCATGGGAAACGGCCGTTGCCTGGTATCGGCTGCGGTATCGGGACGCGGCGGGACCGGCGCGCTGCCTGCGGCTGCTGGCGTCGTCTGAGGCGTGCGGCCGGGTGGTGGTTGCCTACAGGCAGGAACAGGGGGAACAGCAGCAAGTGGTCCATCTCTACGTTGGCGTACCGGAGCGGTATGGTCCGCTGCTGTTCGAGATGGCGCTGGACTTCGGCTTTTCCGTGACCGCCGAAGCGCCGTCGCCGGCGCCTATCGGGCCACTGACGGCCGCGAACGACCTGCCCTGGGAACGGCCGTTTACCGCCCATCTCGTCGGCGACAGTTTGTTCGTCAGCGGCGACGTGGGCGGCGGTTGGTTCCCCGCCGCTGGCAACGGCCAAACTGCGCAATGGTCTCTGCCCCAGCCGCCGCCGCTGGGCATGAAAATGGAAGCGGCCTGGCCGCAAACCGTGCCGCCGCCCGACCTGCGCCTGAGCGAGGACCAGCCGGACTGCTGGCTGTTAGGCCGGAGCCAGACAGGTCAGATGCTCGCCGCGCCGGGGCGGGTCAATCTGTATGGCAGGTCAGCCGCCGAGTGGCTGGCGACCCAACTGACCCAGACCATCGCCGCCGGACATGGGCGGCTGGTGGTACTGGATGGGTCGGGCGACCTGGCTCCCTGGTTGAAACGACAGGCAGCCGTTACCCGGCTGTTGGGGCGCGGGCTGACCTACGTGGACATAGATGGCGGCATGATAGATGGTTTCGACCCGCTGGCGGCCGTGCCCGGCGAGACAGAAGAAGGGCGGCGGGCGCGGCGCGCCGCCTGGTTTC
>JAWOGU010000123.1:0-5746 GCA_046496595.1 Chloroflexota bacterium | reverse complement strand
CAAGGATAGATTCATTGACGTCATCAGAGCCGTCAAAGCCAACCACGAACACATCGCTCATGCCCGCAGCATCCAATCCCGCCTGCGCTGGGCGCGCAGGCGGCATTGGATGCTGCGGGCATGAGCGATGTGTTCGTGATTGGCTTTGACGGCTCTGATGACGTCAATGAATCTATCCTTGCCGGTAAGATCGATGCCGGGGCCTTGCAGCCCGTGGCGGAAATGGCTATCCAGGCTGCCATCCAGGCTGACCAGTACATCCGCACCGGCGACACTGGCAAACCGGAAAAGCAGTCCATTGACATGGTTCTGCTTACCCCAGAGAATGCCTGCCAGTACAAGAGTTTTGCGCCCACCGGTTCCACAGAGCCATGTGTGGTCGCAGAAGCTGAAGCATCTGCTGCTGGAGCAGGCGGTTTGATGTGCGTGATCGTGCCTGGGGTAGAGAATCCGTTCTTTGGCACCATGCAGGAAATAGCAGCCGCCAAAGCAGAAGAACTGGGTTATGAAACCCTGAAACTCGTCCATGATGATGACGCCAACAAGCAGTTGGAACTGTTCGAGAGCTGCATAGGTCAGGGCGCTGTAGCGATCATTCTGGACAACGCTGGCGCTGATGCCAGTATTGCGGCTATCCAAAAAGCCAAAGATGCCGGTATTCCTTCCTTCCTGGTGGATCGCGAGATCAACGAAGAAGGTGTGGCAGTCTCCCAAATCGTCTCCAACAACTACCAGGGAGCCACCATTCTGGCCGAAGAATTTGCCCGGCTGATGGGCGAAGAGGGCAAGTATATTGAATTGACCGGCCGCGATACCGACACCAATGCCCACGTGCGCTCGCAGGGGTACCATGATGTACTGGACGCACTACCCGACATGGAAATGGTGGCGCAGCAGACGGCCAATTGGAGCCAGACCGAAGCCTTCACCGTGATGGAAAGCTTGCTCCAGGCGAACCCCGATGTCAAGGGCGTGATCTGCGGTAATGACACCATGGCGCTGGGCGCGCAGGCGGCATTGGATGCGGCGGGCATGAGCGATGTGTTCGTGGTTGGCTTTGACGGCTCTGATGACGTCAATGAATCTATCCTTGCCGGTAAGATCGATGCCGGGGCCTTGCAGCCCGTGGCGGAAATGGCGATCCAGGCTGCCATCCAGGCTGACCAGTACATCCGCACCGGCGATACCGGCAAACCGGAAAAGCAGTCCATCGATATGGTTTTGCTTACCCCAGAGAATGCCTGCCAGTACACGCTGTTTGCCCCCAACGGCAAAACCAGTTGTCCGTAATTAGTATTGTGATCGTGTAGGTTAATGAAGCCCGACATCTGTTAGTACATTGCTTATGTGAGATGTCGGGCTTTTTTTAACGTAAGGGAAAGGAGTCTTTTTTATGGCTGCTATACCATCAAATATGCTGCCGTTGGGAACCATCGCCCCAGAGTTTGAACTGCCGGATGTGGTTTCTGGTGAGCAGCGGCGTTTGTCATCGCTGCGATCTGATGCGGCGACGGTGATCATGTTCATTTGTAATCACTGTCCCTATGTGAAGCATGTGAATAAAGGGTTGGTGAGCCTGGCGCGAGATTACCAACCGCAGGGTGTGACTTTTATAGCCATCAGTTCAAACGATGTGGAAGCTTTTCCGGCTGATGCGCCGGAGCGCATGAAGGAAGTGGCGGAAGAACAAGGTTATCCGTTTCCTTATCTGTATGATGCCGACCAGTCCGTTGCCAGGGCTTATCAGGCGGCCTGTACGCCGGATTTATATATTTTTGATGCGGGGCTGGAGTTGGTGTATCGCGGCCAACTGGATGACGCTCGACCGCGCAATGACGTGCCGGTGACGGGTAAGGATGTGCGGGCGGCGTTGGACGCGATTTTGGCCGGCGAACCGGTTGCGGCGGAGCAACGGCCGTCTATCGGCTGTAACATCAAATGGAGAGAAACATGAAAAAAGGTGGCATACTTAACCAACCGATAACGGCCGTTATTGGCGGTCTGGGTCATACAGATACTATCACCATTGCCGACGCCGGTCTGCCCATTCCGGCGACGACGCAGCGCATTGACCTGGCGTTGACCACCGGCGTGCCCTCCTTTTTGGAGACACTGCGCGTGGTGCTGAGCGAAATGTTTGTGGAGAAGGCTATCGTGGCCGAAGAAATGCAGGCGATCAGTCCACAGATATATGCCGCCGTGTTGGAAATTTTGGGCGAGACGCCGGTGGCACTGATCCCCCACGCGGCATTTAAGCAGGAAACGGCCGTTTCCCGCGCCATTATCCGCACCGGCGAATTCACCCCCTATGCCAATATTATTTTAGTGGCGGGGGCCTGGGGCTTTGATTTAGGATAGAGAAGATTAAAGATTGAAGACGAAAGATTTGTCCGGCGCTAATCTTTAATCTTCAATCTTCAAGACTCAGGAGAGCGTTATGCCCCACATCGTGGTTGTTGGCAGTTTGAATATGGATCTGGTGGTGCAGGTTTCGACGATCCCTGCGCCGGGCGAGACGGTGCTGGGCAGCAATTTTGCCACCATTCCCGGCGGCAAAGGCGCGAATCAGGCGGTAGCGGCGGCGCGGCTGGGCGCGAAAGTGACCCTGATTGGCCGAGTAGGGGCGGATGGCTTTGGCGAGCAATTACTGGCGGCTGCCCGCGCTGAAGGCATTGATGTCACCCATGTCGGCGTAGATGGCACATCGGCTACCGGTATCGCCATGATCACGGTAGACGCAACCGGGCAGAATAGTATCGCCGTGGCGTCGGGGGCTAATTATCGCCTGACGGCTGTTCACGTCCGCCAGGCCTGGAAGCAGCTAGACCAGGTAGACCTGCTGGTCATGCCCCTGGAAACACCGCTGGAAACGATAGAAACGGCCGTTGCTCTCGCCAATCAATCTGGGGTCAAAGTGATCCTTAACCCGGCCCCGGCGCAGCCACTTCCAGCCTCCATTCTGGCCGGCGTGGACGTGCTGGTCCCCAACGAATCGGAGACTACGCTGCTGACCGGCATCCCGATTGATTCAGTTGAAGAGACGCAGCGGGCAGCCCGCCGTCTGTTGGCATTGGGTGCCGGGAACGTGGTGCTGACGCTGGGCAGCCGGGGAGCGTTGGTGTTGGCGGGAGAAATGGGAGAGATAACGGCCGTTGCCCCCCATCAAGTCACAGTCGTAGACACCACCGCCGCCGGGGACGCCTTTGTCGCCGGGTTGGCGGTTGCTCTGGGTGAAGGTAAATCATTGGTCGCAGCGGCCCAATTCGCCAACGCCGTCGGGGCGCTGGCCGTTACCAAACAAGGCGCACAACCAGGTATGCCCAGACGTGAAGAAGTGGAGAAACTGTTGGAAAAAGATTGAAGATTGAAGACAGATACGTCCCAATCGCAAATCTTTCATCTTTAACCGCTAATTTTTAGAAGGAGTCATTGCATGACAACATTAGGCGTTATCGTCACCAATCGTAATTTTTTTGCCGACCATCTGGTGGTGGACGGCCGTGCTAAAATCCTGGCCCGTCTGGCTGAACTGGGCATAAATACCGTTATTGTCGATGAAACCACTACTCCCTTAGGCGCAGTGGAAACCTGGAGCGACTCCCAAAAATGCGGCGAGCTGTTCCGCCGCCACCAGGATGACATTGATGGCATTCTCGTCTCGTTGCCCAACTTTGGCAACGAGCAGGGGGTGGCCGACGCCATCCGCGAATCGCGCCTGGACGTGCCCATTCTGGTCCACGCTTTCCCCGACCGCAGCGACACCCTGACAGCCGCCGGCCGGCGTGATGCTTTTTGCGGCAAACTGTCCGTCACCAATAACCTGTACCAATACGGTATCCCATTCAGCGTCACCCAATCCCATACTGTAGACCCCGACAGCGACGAATTCACCGCCGAAATCAACAAATTCGCCGCCATTTGCCGCACCAAAAAAGGGTTGACCGGCGCCCGTATTGGCGCCATTGGCGCGCGGCCGGGCGCGTTTAAGACAGTGCGCTACAGCGAAAAACTGTTCGAGTCGGTGGGTATGAGCGTGCAGACACTGGATTTGTCAGACGTGTTTGGCTGGGTACACCGTCTGGAGGATGGCGACGCCAGGGTGACGGCCGAAATCGAGCGCATCAAACAATACGCCGCCTACGAAGCCGTACCCGCCGCTTCACTGACTAAAATCGCCAAACTGGCTTCGACCATTCGCGGCTGGATGGCCGATAACGGCATTACGGCCACGGCTATCCAATGTTGGGAGTCGCTGCAAATGAATTATGGCGTCAATGTCTGCACCTTGATGAGTATGATGAGCGACGAACTGATGCCCAGCGCCTGCGAAACTGACATTGCCGGCACAGTTTCGATGTACGCCCTGACCCTTGCCAGCCACAAACCAGCGGCGCTGGTTGATTGGAACAACAACTACGACGACGATCCCAATAAGTGTATCTATTTCCACTGCGGTAACTGGGCCAAAAGTCTGGTGAAAGACATTCGCATCAGCACGGCGGAGGTGTTGGGCACGACGTTGGGACCGGAAAATACCTGGGGAGCGTTAGACGGCCGTTCTCCTGCCTTCCCTCTCACCTATGCCCGCATCGACACCGATGACCGCAAAGGCGTCATCAAAGCCTATTACGGCGAAGGGCGCACCACCAACGACCCGCTCTCGCGCATCCCCGGCAACAGCGCCGTGGTGGAAGTGGAGAACCTGCAAGGCTTAATGCGCTACGTGGCAAAAAATGGCTTCGCCCACCACTGCGCCATGACCGACGCCCATGTCGCCGACATACTGCAAGAAGTCCTCGATGATTACCTGGGTTGGCAAGTGTATTACCACCAAATGTAAATGTTTTTCAGGTCAGACTTTGAATAAGGCGATTTCGGCATAAACCCACAATTAAAATACCGAAAACGCCTAAGTGGTCGTTCTTGTTTTAAACAGCGGGCTGGTCTTTTTTCAGACCAGCCTCTTATGTGCTCTGAAACTCAAGTTCCCGGAACTGCTTTATAAAATCGGCCGTTAATTTTTGGCCCAGGCGTCGTCGGGATACCTCGTCAAAAGCGCCAGCGCCTCGTCAAAGAGGATGAGGACGGCGTCTGTGTTTTCGACGGTTTCGTTTTGCCAATGGGCCAGACCGGCGGCTATACTGGCGGTGAATTGGGGGTGGATGGTGGTTTCGGGATTCATATTTTGTAGCAGTGGCGCGTAAAACACGGCGCGTAAAACACGGCGCGTGAAGTGCGGCGCGTGGGGCGGGAAAGTCACTTGCGCTTTACGCCTCACGCCTCGTGTTGAGCGTCAGGCCAGTTGATGATCTCCGTATGCAGAAAGGTTTCTGTGAGACGGTGGATGCCGTAGTTTTTTCGTGCAGCGAGCTGCGCACTTCCAACAAGGAGCGGCTGCGCAGTTCCTGGATGGCGGGCCACAGTTGGTTCTCGTCCAAACCGCTTAACACGCACAGGCAGCCGGGGGCGCCGCCCGTTTCAGAAACCAGGGGCATGGTCAGCAGCAGCCGACGGCCGTTTCGTCCTGTACTGCCATTTCTTCCATGTCCACCGGTTCCCCAACCGCTGCCCCCTACCCTTTTGGATACGATAAGTTAACCGACAACGGCCGTTTCCCCTGGCAAAAGCTATGTAACTGTCATCGCGCTCACTTCTTCTCGTCTTCATACCCTCCGTTTTTTTCAAAAGGCATTATCCTAACTTTTTTCACGGGCCATGATGGATCTCCTGTTTTGCGGCGGATTTT
>JAWOGU010000097.1:0-5276 GCA_046496595.1 Chloroflexota bacterium | reverse complement strand
CCGTCGCCGCTCATGGCCTCTGCGCCGCTGCCTGCTTTTGCCCAGATGCCTGGCAACAGTTCATGGCCGATTTTGGGAACGGCCGTTTTTCTGCTGGCGGCGGCGGGCATTCTTGGATGGTTTTCTATGAATCACAAGCCATTAGCTGTTAGCCATAAGCTGTTAGCTGTTAGCCAGAAGCCGTTGGCTGTTAGCCAGGAGCTGTCAGCGGGCGAGCATGAACCTTTTGCTCACCCCCCCATTTTAGTCAGAGAGTTGACGAAGCGTTATGGCAAGGCCGAGGCGCTGCGGGAGGTGTCGTTTACGGCCGTTCCCGGCGAAATCCTGGCGCTGTGGGGGTCCAACGGCGCCGGCAAAACCACTCTGCTCAAAGCCATCCTCGGCCTCATTCGTTTCGAGGGCGAGATTGCCGTCAACGGCCATGACGCCCAGAAAGCGGGCAAGGCGGCGCGGCGCAGCATCGGCTACGTACCGCAGGAAGCGGTTTTCTACGATTGGGGGGTGCTGGCGACGATGCAGTTCTACGCCCGCCTGAAAAAAGCGCCGCCCGAACGCATTCCGTTCCTGCTGCACCGCCTGGGGTTGGACCCCCATGCCCACAAAGCGGTGGCGGCCCTCTCCGGCGGTCTGCGGCAGCGGCTGGCCCTGGCGATTGCCCTGCTGTCTGATCCGCCCTTGCTGCTGCTGGACGAACCAACCGCCAGCCTGGACACGGCCGCGCAGCAAGATTATCTGATCCTGCTCTCCGGTCTGCGCGCCGAAGGCAAGACCATCCTGTTTGCCTCACACCGGCTGGAAGAAGTGGAGGCGCTGGCGGACCGGGCGCTGTTGTTGGAAAACGGCCGCTTGATAGAGAGCTTGCCCGCCAACCAGCTTCGTACCCGTATCGCTCCGGCGCTGCCTGTTTTGGATGCTCTTAAAGGACAAGACGGCGCGGAGAAACGGCCGTTTGTCCTGCCAAAAGGGAACCCACACCATCCTGTTCCCACGGAACTAACACCTATTTGACTGCTCGGCTCTTTGACGAATCGACTACAGGATTAACCTTATGGAACTCTCTTTACTCTGGACCATCGCACAGGCTGAACTGCGTGAAGCGCTGCGTAATAAGTGGCTCTGGCTGTACGCCGTAGGGTTTGCCGGGCTGGCCCTGGCCTTATCGCAGGCCGGTCTGAGCGCCGCCGGGTATGCTGGTCTGGGTGGTTTTGGGCGCACAGCCGCCAGCCTGATCAATGCCCTGCTGTTGTTTGTGCCGCTTATTGGCCTTAGCGTAGGCGCCAACAGTCTGGCCGGGGACCGCGAACGGGGCACTCTGCTCTATTTGCTAGCGCAGCCGGTAAGCCGAGCTGAAATCTTTGGCGGCAAGGCGCTGGGCGCTGGGCTGGCTGTGCTGACGGCGCTGGCGCTGGGCTTTGGCCTGGCGGGATTGGGATTAAGCGTGGGGGGAGGGGGAGAAACGGCCGTTTACCTGTCCCTGGTTGGTTATACCCTGTTGTTAGCCTTAGCGGCTCTGGGTATGGGCTTCATCATCAGTAGTCTGACGCGCAAGGCGGCGGCGGCCTCCGGCGCGGCGCTGATACTCTGGCTGGCGCTGGTCTTCCTGGCCGACCTGGGTGTGTTGGGCGCGGCGCTCACCTGGCGGCCTAATCCGGCCGGGCTGCTGGCGCTGTTGTTGGTGAATCCGCTGCAAATCTTCAAACTGGGCGCCATTCACAGTCTACATGCCAGTCTGGACAGCCTGGGTCCGGTGGGGCAGTATGCCCTGTTTCGTTTTGGTGAGCAGCTTCCGCTGCTCTTGAGCGGTCTGCTGGCGCTGTGGGCGCTGGCAGCGTTTGCCCTGGCTTTCGCCATTTTTAACCGGCGCGGCGAGGGGTGAGGGAGAAAAGAAAGTGAACAGTGGCCAGTGGACAGTGAACAATGGGGGGTGGAGAGTGGCGAGCAGCGGGTGGCGGGTGGCGATTGGCGTTGTTTTGGCGCTGCTTTTAGGTGGTTGTTCTCAGGTGGATTTGGACGCGCCGCCGGAAATCGTCTACGGGCGGGATGTTTGCTCGCGCTGCGGCATGATCATCGAGGATGCCCGCTTTGCCTCTGGTTATGTGACCCCGACTGGGGAGAGCCGGATTTTTGACGACATCGGCGACATGCTGACCTACCAGGCGGAAAAGGGAGAAACGGTCCACGCCTATTGGGTACATGATTACCAAACGGAAGCCTGGCTGCGGGCTGAAGAGGCGTTTTTTGTGCTGGCTGCGGATATTCATACGCCGATGGGGTATGGTCTGGCGGCGCTGGCGGAGGAGGGGCAGGCAACGGCCGTTGCTTTGCGCAATAACGGCCGTGTGGTGACGTTTGCCGAATTAGTACAAGAAACAAGTATGCTCAGCGCGGCCCACAACATGGGCGGGGCTGCCCACAACCATCCTTAAATTTCATATCTTAAAGGAGTAAACATGCGTTACACTAAATTGATCATTATTTTTGTTCTATTCTCGTCGGTTCTTTTGCTGGCTGGCTGTGGCGGCGGCAACGACAGCGCCGCCGCCGCCCCGGCGGCAGATGCAGCCAGGCCCGCTGTGGCATCCGGAGATGCTGAAGCAGGTAAGGTGCTTTTCCAGCAAAGCTGCGCCTCCTGCCATGGGCCGGAGGCTCTAGGCATTAGCGGTTTGGGCAAGGACATGACCACCAGCACCTTCATCCAGGAGTTGAGCGATGAGGAGCTGCTGGCGTTTGTGAAAAACGGCCGTTCCACCAGCGATCCCCTGAACACAACCGGCGTAGACATGCCCCCCAAAGGCGGCAACCCCGCCCTCACCGACGCCCAACTACTGGACATCATCGCGTTTATTCACTCGGTGCAAAAATAAAAAAAGGAGACAGTCGCCTCGGAGGTGACTGTCTCCTGAATCCCCCTAAGCTGCATCGGCCGGCTGCTCTGAAGCAACGGCCGTTTGCCCTTTCTCTTTCACATTCGCCAGGGCTTCTTGCACATCACTATGCACTTTGTCCATACGCTGCTGCATGGCTTCAACAACCTGGGTGTATTCGTTCTTCAACCGGTCACGCTCAGCTTTCGCTTCCTGGCGCAGTTCCTGACGCAGCTCCTCGCCGGACTTGGGCGACAACATGAGCGCCGCCACTGACCCTACTATCACACCAACTACAAAAGCAATTACCATTTTCATTGTTTAAAACCCCCTTGAAAATAACTCGGTTAATAAACAGCCTAATGGCTGATAACACGCGGCAGTTCTTTGGCCTGTTCTACCCAGCGCGTGACCATGCTCAAAGCGGGCGTCTCGCGAACAAGGCGTTTTTCCTCATTGACTTCAAGCAGCGTCTGGTGCAGATTTTCCGGGTTACGCTGCGCCAATTCCAGCACCGTGTTCACCCCTGCCGTATCCAACAATTCAGCATATTCGGACCCAACGCCCTTGATGCGGTAAAGGTCGGCGGCATGAACCCATTTTAAGATCAATTTGTAGCTGATCCCGGTCTTTTCAACGAGATCATCCCGACCCTGACGGGTGGCGCCGGCTTCCAGCAGCGCTTTGGGTGAATCGACGCCGGCTTCCGCCAATTTTTGAGCATACACAGGACCGATGCCTTCCACAAAATCAATGCCTGCTTTGAATTTGGCTGCGCCGCCGGGGGAAGCATGGGCGGTACTCTCAACAGTTTCGACTGGCGTTGGCGCCGGGGCAGGCGCTTCCTCGACTGCAACAATTTCTGCAACATCTGCAACATCTGCAATTTCCGCAATTTCTGTTACATCTTCAACTTCTGCTTCCGCTACGAACGCAGCTTCTACCACTTCTGTTTCTTCTGCTGTTTCCGCAGCCTCCATAACCGCTGCCACTTCCACCATTTCAGCTTCTTCTGCAATCACTGTTTTTTGTTCTGCGTAGGTTTCTTCGCTCATGGCAATAGCGGCGGCCACGGCCGTTTCCGCACCAATATCCACATTTTCTATCACAGCGGCGACCAGTTCTGGTTCAGGAGCAATGACAGGCGCCGGGGCGGGCGCAGGGGCAGGGGCAGGGGCGGGCGCAGGTGGGGCTTGTTTCAACGCTTTCACTTGAAACGCCGCTTTGGTTCCCGGCAGCAGGCAGTAAATGAGAATCAGGCCGTTGATGAGAATGGTGGGCGCTATCGCCTGCCAGGAGGTAGCGCCGATAAGCGAAACAAAAGCCAGAATTAAATTAAGGCTGGCTAACAGCACTAGAAATACCCATGCCTGGGCATCGACCGACCAGAGCATCTTGACCAACCAGATATAAATCGCTGCCAGGATACCCCATATGATGGCGCCTACCAGGTCAAATGCAAAAAAAGCATACTGGCCTAACGGACCTCTGATGGGGAGCAAGTGAAGCATTTGCAGGGTATTGATGACCGCCATCAAGGCGGCAATACCTGCCAGTACGGCTAAAAGTGTGATGCCTATGGGACGCTTTTTGTGGCTCATGAATAATCCTCCTGTTGTAAACTGACAAATTAGTAAAATGTTTCCCCTATTAGAACCTGGTCACATGAAAGGATACTGCTGGCGAATTCAAAACAGGTCATATTGGGGACGTTAGACTTCGCCAGTATCCGCAAGTGCCCTTTCTAAGAGGGTGTTTGAAAATTGATCATACGTGCAATTGTTACCGCCAGCCAGCATTCGCGGGCATCCTATGGAATATTCTATGCGAGAAATCATCAAATCATCAATGCGATTATTTATTTCTTGCGTGCAGGCTACGCTTGGCAAATGCTACCACACAGTCTGCCACGGTGGCAGACCGTTTACTATCATTTTCGCAAGTGGCAGAAGGAATGAAACTTGGGAAAAACTCAAATACAACGCTCCGTAAGCAAGTTCGGCAAAAGGAAGAACGAGAACCAACATCAGGTGCGGCAATTATCGACAGCCAGTCGGCGAAAACGACCCGTGTGAAGGGGAGGGTGGTTTTGATGCCGGTAAAAAATCATTTTAGGTCAACCCTATCCAAAAGACGTTTCAAAGTAGGACTTTTTTGTATCTCGAATGTACCCTAAACCGCCAAATATCCCCCAGTTGGGGGATTTAATTACTACCTGACTGGCGGATGCAACCACGAAACGCTAGATATATGATTTAACTTACACCTAATACAATTTACTAAACGTTTGCAAAATTGCATCCCAAAATAAAATCTCCCTGTTTTATTTAGCCATAGAATCCAGTTGACTGTCAAACGTTCAACGAATGAGTTTGCCCTCTGGTGGGTGAATAATTTTGCGTTCCTGCCAGA
>JAWOGU010000091.1:0-7035 GCA_046496595.1 Chloroflexota bacterium | reverse complement strand
TGCCGGGTGCGCCATGCTGATGGCAACCTGACTACTGCCATCCGCGAAACGCCCTTTGTAGACCTGCCTGTTAGCGCCACCGAGGATCGCGTCGTGGGTACGCTGGACATCGAGAAAGCGATTCAGAAAGGCGAAAAGCACTTTGAACCAGGCGTGTTGGCCTCAGCTAACCGCGGACTGCTGTATGTGGATGAAGTGAACTTGCTCGACGACCACGTCGTTGACTTGCTGCTTGATTCGGCCGCCATGGGCGTGAATGTGGTGGAGCGGGAAGGCATTAGCTTTACCCATCCGGCCAAGTTTATCCTGGTAGGCACCATGAACCCGGAAGAAGGCGATTTGCGCCCACAGTTGTTGGATCGCTTTGCCTTTGCCGTGAACATGGCCGGTTTGCCGGACCCGCAGCAGCGCGTGGCGATTATGGAACGACGCCTGTCTTTTGAAATAGACCCGGAAAGTTTCCGGGCGCAGTGGGCGGCGGAAGAAAATGCTCTATCGGAAAAAATATATAACGCGCGACGGCAGGTAAACAAGGTGATGTATACCCGGCGTGACTTACTCTCTATTGCCGGGCTGACTTCTTCGCTGAAGGTGGATGGGCACCGCGCCGACCTGGTGATTTTGCGTGGGGCGCAGGCCCATGCGGCGCTGCAAGGGCGCACCCAGATCACGGATGAAGACATCGTATTGGCGGCTGAATTGGCGCTGCCGCATCGTATTAAAGGACGGCCGTTCCAGGACACCACCATGAGCGCCTACGATCTGGAAGATCAGCTGCAAGACGTGCAAAACGAAATGGGGTTGGGTGAGGAAGGCGAACCAACCGACGAGCAGGAAACGGCCGCCGCTGAAAAAAAAAAGCACTAGACTCAGAAGCTGACGTCGAAGAGGGGGCCGATATCTCGCAAACCGAGGCCGGTCCCCAAACTGTGCCGCAAACGGCGCAAGATGGACAATGGTGGGAAGGTGGGCAGAAAGTGGCCTCCAAAGAAGAGTTCACCGCCCGCCGCCTCGACACCCAGCTAGACCGCCTGACACGCAGTATGGCAGGCCGCCGCTCCGTGACCAAGACGGAGCGCAAACGGGGCCGCTACATCCAATCCCGCCTCCCCCAAAAAGACCGTGTGACCGATCTGGCGTTTGACGCTACCCTGCGCGCCGCCGCCCCCTACCAGCTATCCCGAGATCATGAGGACGTGGCGTTGGCCCTGGAAAAACAGGATTTACGCGAAAAAGTGCGTGTGCGCCGTTCGGCGAACCTGATATTGTTTGCCGTGGACGCCAGTTGGAGTATGGCGGTGGCGGAGCGCATGGAAGCCACGAAGGGCGCCATCATGTCGCTGCTGACGGATGCTTACCAGCGGCGGGACCGGGTGGGCCTGATTGTGTTCAACAAAAATGACGCGCACCTGGTGCTGCCGCCGACCAACTCCGTGCAGTTGGCGCGTAAAGCGTTGGTGGACATTGCCGTGGGTGGCAAGACGCCGCTGTCGGCGGGTTTGATGCTGGCGTATGAGGTGTTCCGCAAAGAGTCGTATACGCACCCGGACGTGATTCCGATGTTGATTTTGCTGACGGATGGGGCGGGTAACGTGAGCATGTCTGACCTGCCGCCGCAGGAGGAAGCGCACCGTATCGCCGATATGATCAAGGAAGCGGGGGTGCGTTCGGTGGTGATCAATATGGAGCACGCGGCGTTTGACCAGGGATTGGCGCGGCTGCTGGCGGGGCGGCTGGATGGACCGTGCCACACGCTGGAAGATTTACGGGCGGATACGCTGTACCGCAAGGTGTTGGAGGAGTTGGAATAGTAAAGAAGCCCAAGGTCTTCGTATTATTTTTTACAGGCGCTCATCACGGCGAATAATCAGGCTGCTGACGTTTCCCTGGGCCATCTCTTTTGTGTCAGGCGCCATATTGGCAATCAGGGTGCAGGTATGCGATTTGCCCGGAATATCTACGGCAAACTGGATACGGGTGGGCTTGCTTGGCCGCATTTGGGGAACCTGCCGATAAGCGCCAAAAGCTTTTGTTAAATCTGCCACCGACAACGTAGCCGTATCCGCGACTTTCAGTTCCACATGAGCCGGGTTTTGCGTGTCGAATTGGCGCACAATTTCTGCTGTCACAAATGCCGGGTCAGAGGGCTGGACGATGAGCGGCAGGTTGCCCCCCTGATCGGTGATTAGTTCGCCTAAATGGGCGCTGACGGATTGCACGGTAACGGCCGTTTCTGCCAAAAACGTACATAGGTTTTGTATGGTCTTAATCATGCGAGGTATCTCCTACAAAATTTTGTCAATGACTTGCTTCAGTTTAAACGCAGCGGCTACCCTGCCACCCACATTCCAGGCGTCCACTTCTTCAGCTAAGGCGCGGTAGTCATCGTAGCGGTTGTCAATATCGCCCAAAACCTCACCGCGATGCGCCGCATCGTCCCCATAAACGCTTTTGTACCACGCCTTCGCTTCCAGCAGCGATTTATCATGCAGCTTGGCTTGCTCTTCCGACAATAATTTGCGGGCTGGTTCGCTCAGTGGTTCCAGGGGGGCATTGGCCGCCTCTTTGGCGACATTGGCCGGGATAAACAGTTCATCGGCAATCTTCTGGGCCGTGCGTCCCTCACCGGCGCGTAGTTGCGCCATGCGGAACCATTGTTCGGAATGGCGGGCTTCGTGGTAAACGGTGTCTACCAGATCGTTGGCTTCTTCGTCGGAAACGGCATCCTTGCTCAGGATGCCGCTGTCCAGATCCAAAGACCAGGTTTGAAAGTCGAACTCCCCACTGGTTCCACCCAAATCTTTCAGATTAACATTGCAAGGGAAGGATTTGGCTTTTTTCAATTCGTCGTTGACGAATTTACCCAGGTTGTTGGCGCGTTCCTGGGGAGTCAGCGTGCTCCAGTCGTCGAACACTTTTTTGGCGCTGCCGGTGTAGCGAATGATGGCGTCATCCTGGGCGATGCCGGTTTCCTGACGCTGTAATGATTTGTCTGTTTTGGGCTGAACGGCCGTTCCCGTCTGCTGCACTACATGGGTCAATTCATGAGCCATCAACTCTTGCCCGGCACGGCTACCGGGATTGTATTCGCCGCTGCGAAAGAAGATGTCTTGCCCGGTGGTGAAGGCGCGGGCGCTGAGGGAGCGGTTCAGGCTGTCGGCGGCGCGGTCTGTGTGCAGTTTAACGCTGCTGAAATCGGTATTGAAGGCATTTTCCAGGGGGGCGCGCACGTTATCAGGCATGGGCTGACCGCCAGCTTTGGCGCTTTGCACGCTGCTTTCCACATCGCCGCTTAACTCACCGCCTGCCAGCATGGGGTCGCCTTTGGTCGTTTCACTTTTGGCTTGTAGCTCTTCCTCTTCTTCCTGCCGTTGGGCCAACGGTTTCATTTGCAGTTCTTCTTCGTCTTCCTGGCGCTGCAAGGAGGAGATGGCTGGCATGGGTTTCACTTGCAATTCTTCTTCGTCTTCCTGCCGTTGGGCCAACGGTTTCATTTGCAATTCTTCTTCGTCTTCCTGCCGTTGGGCGGTTTGTGGCGTGTTGAGTTGGCCGACGACTTGTTTGGCGACGGCGTCGGCTTCTTGCTCGTAGGCATCGCCGACGGGGCCGAGGGTCATTTTGCGCTGGATAGTGAGGCGGCTGAGGGCCTGGTTGCCGATGGTGCGCTGTAGGGTTTGGGCTTCGGCTGGGGAAATAGATTCGGGTCTAGTCATGGGCTGGTATAGAAGAGAAAGGGAGGGAGAAACGGCCGTTTTCCCTGCTCGTGTTCTCTGTTTCGATGAAGGAGCTGCTTTGACCTGTTTTGTCTGCTGGTTCTCTGGTTTATGATTTTGTTTACTCATTTTTTATGTCACTCGCATTCCTGTTTGCCACAACATTTAGTTCGACGATCATGTTTCCCAGGTGTTTCTCTGGTTGGGGAACTTGTTGAACAATATCTCAAGCGATTCAGCCAGCGGCTGCCCGTGCCAAACGACCTGTCCGTTATGAACGACGTGGCCGTTATCGTATTTGTAGTTATAGAACGGAATCTGACCCTGGTCAAAGTCGTTCTTGATTTCTTGCCGTTCCGTGACCTGGTTGAAGAAACGGCCGTTGCGGGCAATACCGGCTTCTCCTTCCAGACCAGGCTCTGGTGTTTCCGGCGTTCCGGTAGGCACATGGTGAGATTTCTTTTCAGCGATCCCCCAGCGGGTGTTCCAGGTATCGTCGCCAATCGCGCCATCCGAGAAATAAATATAGTTCCCTCGCAGCGTTGAACCCCAACTGGCCGTAGCTACCGGCACAATGCGGCCTGATTTTCCGGCAAATGAATTTTTCACGGCGTCGACCACAGGTTCTAAATTAATATCCTTGTCTTCCAGCAGCGCCTTCATAATTTTGCTGTTAACGTTTTGGGGGTTGTTCTGGATATCGTCCTGGATGTCTACGGCGTCATCTTCATTGTAACGGGTGAAGCCGCTTTGATCTCTGGCTTTGTCGCCAATGGTAAAATCTAGGCGTGCTTTGTTCAGAGCGTTATCGGCGTCGATAAAATAAGGCTTCCCGTTATTCCAGATAATGTTCTCTTTATGCAGATCAGACAGACCTGTGATGAAGGCAAACACCATTGCTTCACGCATGCCGGGGCTGGCGCGTCTGGTGGGGTCGGCGGCCAACGATTTGGCGGCTGTGCCTTGTACCATTTCAATGAGTGAACCATAGTTATGCGAGGTTTCCATGCGGAAAGTAGTAATGGCTTCCTGGGGATCGAGGCCTGCCATCTGGTTCACTTTATTAGCCAGACTGCTCCCTTCTGTGCCAAACAGATTTTTCTCCAGGGATTTGTCTTCTGATTTTACAACAACTGTAAAATTGGTCTCATTGGCGAATTTATGCCCCATGGGACCGATCGGTTTGGTGAAGGTGATGAACATGGCTCCCAGGCCCTCTTCATGCAGGTCGCTGCCCGCCAGTTTGATTTCTGTAATGGCGACTTGATCCGGGCTGGTGGGATTGAGCCAGTTTCGCCAATGTTCTAAGGAGTTAACCACAAACTGGGCGCCGTTTTGGATTCTGGTGAAGGGACCGTTGAGCCAGTTATACCAGTTGATGTAGTTGTCTCCGGTAAAGCCAGAACCTTGCGATTTGCGCAGGGCTTTAGAGCCGTCTTCGGAATCGTCGAGCAATTTGTTGACGTTGTAATCGTTGGCAAACAGGTCGGTCCAATTGGTAGCAGCCGCGGCAGTGTGCAAAATTTGCTTGGTGCGGTCTTTTAAGTAGGTGTTGAGCAGGGTGGCATCCAGCTGATATCGTTCATGATTGTCCATGTCCTGGAACTGGTTGGCGGCCGTTAAACGGCGATGGACGCCATTTTTAAGAACAAGCATGGCTCCGGGCACAGAGACGCTTTTTTCAAGCTCAACGTATTCGCCGGTCTGTTCGTGCCATTTACGCTTGGGGGTATTAAGCTGATGCCGGGTGGGTGGCTTGGCGTCAGGTACGTTTTCGGGATAGGTTTTTTGAGCGCCGATACTGGCGTTGCGGATGTAGGTAGCAGCGGCGTTGTGGACGTTCCAATTCCAGTTAGCCCCGGTGACGTTAACGGCTTTGCTCCAGGTGATGTTTTCGGTACCGCCGAAGAATTTACTTTTGTTTTGGGTTTGCTGTTGGTTCTGGTCTACGACGACTTCGGCGCCGCTTGGGATTTTGCTGCCGACGTGGGTCTTCCAGTTACCCATATTGCGTAAATGGGCGTTGGCGGTGACGGCGGCGGGATGAAAGGCGCGTTGCAAACTCTCTTTTTGCGGCTTTTTTTGCAGAGAACCGCCGCTCTGCTGCACTGTGTGTGTCAGTTCGTGGGCGAGCAGTTCTTGCCCGGCGCTGCTGGAGGGATTATATTCGCCGCTGCGGAAGAAGATGTCTTGGCCAGTGGTGAAGGCGCGGGCGCTGAGGGAGCGGTTGAGGCTGTCGGCGGTGCTGTCGGTGTGCAGCGTGACGCTGCTGAAATCGGCATTGAAGGCTTGTTCCAGAGGAGCGCGTAGGTTTTCCGGCATAGGCTGCCCCCCGGATTTGGCGCTTTGTACTCTGTTTTCCACATCGCCGCTTAACTCGCCGCCCGCCAGCATGGAGTCACCTTTGGCTTGCAGTTCTTCCTCATCTTCTTGCCGTTGACTATGAGGTTTCATTTGCAGTTCTTCCTCGTCCTCCTGGCGCTGCAAGCTGGAGATGGCTGGCAGTGGTTTCATCTGCAGTTCTTCCTCTTCTTCCTGCCGCTGGAGAGAAGGTTTCATTTGCAGTTCCTCTTCCTCTTCCTGGCGCTGCAAAGCGGAGATGGTCGGCAGCGGATTCATCTGCAACTCTTCTTCCTCTTCCTGCCGCTGGATGAGGGGTTTCATTTGCAATTTTTCCTCATCTTCCTGCCGTTGGGTGGTTTGGGCCGGGACCGACTGAGCCGGGGAAATATGGAGCCGCCTGACGACCTGTTTGGCGACGGCGTCGGCTTCTTGCTCGTAGGCGTCGCCGACGGGGCCAAGCGTCATTTTGCGCTGAAGGGTGAGCCTGCCGAGAGCCTGATTGCCGATGGCGCGCTGCAAAGTTTTGGCATGAGCCGGGGTCAGGGCGCGGAGATCGGCGGTGGTTTGCTGGAGAGCCGGGGCAGGGGCGACAACGGCCGTTTCCAACAACTTGTCTTTTGGCTGCGGCCTGGTATGGGCAGTCCCGTCATGATCAGGGGTCTGTGCTTGTTTTGCCATGCGGTTCTCTCCTTACGTTTTTATCCACGTATCCAAATCAGGGCGTGAAGGGTACGTCGTCTCGCCTGAACTCTTGATGGTGATATCCTGTCCATGCAGAATGTGCGTTTTTATCTTTTCTGAGACCACATCCATTTTTGATAGCTCAGCGCCCACTGAGCCGTCTTGAAGCGCAATCAGCGCGTTCACGTGCTTGTCCGGCATCCAATCGGGAAACATCGTACTCTTCTTTTCTTTGGCGCTTCCATTCCAGCGCCACTTGATGCCGTGTACTTTTCCGGTGGAACCTTGCGTTTCTACA
>JAWOGU010000050.1:0-3723 GCA_046496595.1 Chloroflexota bacterium | reverse complement strand
CACCAACCAGAACCGCTTCCTGCTCACCGACGAACAAACCGGCAGCCTGACGCCGCGCGGTCAGGCCATCATCGACCATACTCCTATGGGCCGTTTCGGCTGCCCTGAAGATTTACTCGGCGCAGTCCTGTGGCTGCTCTCGCCTGCCTCCGCCTTTGTCACCGGAACTATCGTGCCCATAGACGGCGGCTTTCATGCGTTTAGCGGGGTCTAGCAACCAAAAGCGGGGATGAGGGGATTGGGGGATTTCTTTGAAACTTATCTGGTAATCCCTCAATCCCCGCTATTTTTCAGGAGGTACTATGATTGAACAAACGGCTTCTCCTGGCGCACTTTTGCCCGACGACGCCGTCCGGCAAACACTGGCCTCCGCTCTGGAAGGGCAGCACAGCGGGCAAAAAGTGCTCGTGCTCATCCCGGACCATACGCGCACCATTCCCCTGCCGCAGTTGTTCCGCAGTCTGGTCGAAATTCTGCATGACTGTAAGCAGTTGGATTTTATGGTGGCGTTGGGCACGCATCCGGCGTTGAGTGAGGCGCAGTTGTGCCAGCTGGTGGGCATCACGCCGGAAGAACGGCGCACTGTTTACCGCCAGGTGGGCATTTTGAACCACGCCTGGGATTCGCCTGATGCTCTGACCCAAATCGGTGTGCTGCCGCAGGCGCAGATCCGGGAAATTGCCGGAGAGCGCTGGCATCCCACCCTGGGCGGCGACGTGGCCGTGAACATCAACCGTGCTATCCTGGCCTATGACCACATCCTCATCCTGGGACCGACCTTTCCGCATGAAGTGGTTGGTTTTTCCGGCGGGGCCAAGTATTTTTTCCCCGGCATTTCTGGCGCGGATATGATTAACGTGACGCACTGGCTGGGGGCGCTGGCGGGAGTGCGCGGCACGATTGGCATCAAGGATACGCCGGTGCGCGCCATGATCCATGCGGCGGCTGAACATGTGCCAACTCCCTCAACGTTGATTGCCTTGGTAGTTGTCGGCAAGGGGTTGGCGGGACTGTTTATTGGTGACTACCAGTCAGCCTGGAGCGCGGCGGCAGACCTGTCGTCGGAGCGGCATATTGTGTGGGTGGAACGGCCGTTTCAACACATCCTCTCCTGTGCCCCACCCATGTATGACGAACTGTGGACCGGCGGCAAAGCCATGTACAAATTGGAACCCGCCCTGGCGGAGGGCGGTGAACTGATCATTTTTGCGCCGCATCTGGATGTGGTCAGCCACGTGCACGGCAAATACATCTACGAAATCGGTTATCACGTGCTGCCCTATTTTTTGCAGCAGTGGGACCGCTTCAAGCACATCCCTCTAGGCGTGCTGGCCCACAGCACCCATGTGCGCGGTGACGGCCGTTTTGAGAATGGCATCGAATACCCCAGAGCCAGCGTCACCCTGGCTACCCGCCTCTCCCCCGCCGACTGCCAACAGTTGGTGCTCGGCTACCAGAACCCCGCCGATATCAACGCAGCCGACTGGCAAAACCGTGAAGATGAAGGCATCCTCTACGTGCCCAAAGCGGGCGAAATGCTGTACCGGCTGAAAGACGGCGGGTAAGCGTGTAGAGATACACGAGGAGCGCGCTTCCCCTGCGCGCTCCAGTGAAAAAGCAGCCCTTGACTTATATAGACCAGTCGTTATAATACCTTCTTAGATGCAAGTAGATGTTTTTTTAGATTGACCAATTTCAAAGATTGGTCCAATCTGCTGAGGTTCGCTGCGATGACGACAAAGCGTGATCAGATTATTGAAACAACCTGCCAGTTGGTAGAAATGCAGGGTTACCATGCCACCGGTCTCAACCAGATTCTGGCGGAGAGTGACGCGCCGAAAGGTTCACTTTACTATTACTTTCCGGACGGTAAAGATGGCCTGGTGGCGGAAGCCATCGCATATACCAGTGAGCAAATCAGCCGGCGCCTGGAAGAAGGCATGGCCGCCTACAATAACCCGGCAGAAGCCATCCCCGCTTTTGTGCGTACGCTGGCCTTTCACGTGGAGCAGTCGGGGTATAAGGCAGGGGGTCCGATAACGGCCGTTGCCCTGGAAGCCGCCTCTACCAACCAACGTCTCAACGCCGCCTGCCAAAAAGCCTATCGCGCCTGGCAGGGCGTCGTTGAGCAAAAGCTGCTCGCTGGCGGTTTTGAGCCGCAGCGGGCGCGGCGCCTGGCGGTGATGACCATCGCCCTCATCGAAGGCGCCATCATCCTCAGCCGCACCGAGCAGGATACGGCGCCCCTGCTGGCTGCCGCCGCCGAGTTGGAACTGCTGTTGAACTGTTGAAATTTTTTTGTGTAAAAAATATATAGACTGGTCTATATTGAATGTTAAATCGGTGCGCTATAAGTTAGAGGCGTCCCACTCTACCAGGGTAGAGGTTCAATTTTTGGCCCAACGCTAAAAGGAACTGAAATATGACACAACCCATACTCATTACCGGCGCGACCGGCAACGTGGGCCGCGAAATTGTAAAAATCTTGTACGAACAAGGCGTACCGGTGCGCGCTGCTGTCGTCTCGGAAGCGGAGGCGCAAAGGCTGCCGGTTCCGGTACCCTGGGTAATTCTTGATTTCACAAATCCGGCGACGTATGAGGCGGCTTTTGCAGGCGTGGGCAAAATGTTTCTCATGCGACCGCCGCACATTGCCAACATCAAACGAGATATGAAGCCGTTGATGGATTATGCGGCGGAGGCTGGTGTGGAGCAGGTTGTGTTTCTGTCTTTGTTGGGCGCGGAGAAAAACAAGTTTGTGCCGCACGCTAAGGTGGAAGATCTGCTGCTGGCGGGGCAAACGCCCTATACGCTGCTGCGCTGTGGATTTTTTATGCAGAATTTATCCACGACCCATCGCCAGGAAATTAGTGAGCATGATGAGATTTTTATACCGGCGGGCGGCGGTAAGACGGCGTTTATTGACGTGCGCGACATTGCGGCGGTGGCGGCGAAAACGTTAACCGAGCCTGGACACGCGGGGCAGGCGTATGCCCTGACGGGCACGGAAGCGCTGGCTTATGACCAGGTGGCGGAGATGATGAGCGACGTGCTGCAGCGGCCGATTCGTTACAGACGGCCTTCGCTGGCGCGGTTTGCGTGGCGTTTTTGGCGTCAAGGGCGGCCGTTGAGTTATGTGGCGGTCGTTTCGGCGATTTATACGACGACGCGGCTGGGCATGGCGGAAAGGGTGACGACCGAGGCGGCGGATTTATTGGGACGCCCGCCGGGATCGATGTATCAGTTTATTGTGGATGAAGCGGCGGTATGGCAGCGGGGGGAAACGGCCGTTGCCGCGGCGGCTAAAGATTTGAGATTGGAGACGGGAGATTGACCAGTCTCTCATCTGCAATCTGCAAGCAGGCTCTGTGTTGTTTTACAAATTTTTATGATGTAATTGGAGGCAAAACAAAATGAAATTGACAATATTTGGCGCAACCGGCGGTACAGGGCAGGAATTAGTGCGGCTGGCGCTGGCTGAGGGACATGACGTGGTGGCTTACGTGCGCACTCCGGCAAAGTTAACGGTGACGCACGAGCGATTGCGTGTGGTGCAGGGTGAAATGAGTGAAGCGGCGAAAATCAGCCAGGCTGTGGCTGGGGCGGACGCGGTGTTGAGCGCCTTAGGACCGACGAGCAACAAACCGGAACGGCCGTTAACCCAGGGTATGCAGCACATTGTCGCCAGTATGAAGGAAGAGGGAGTACGGCGGCTCATTGTGG
>JAWOGU010000465.1:0-3332 GCA_046496595.1 Chloroflexota bacterium | reverse complement strand
TATTGGGCACGCTCGGCATCATTGCTGCCTGGCAGCTCACTAAAAAAGGGTATCAGGAGTATGGCGGGTGGCTGTTTACCATTACCAATTTGGCGCTGGTGACAGTGGTTTTTGTTGTTGAATATAGTCGTGGGGTTACTGGGGCGTACCCTTATCTGTATGCCCTTTTTATTGTAATCAGCAGTATGATTTTGCCGCCATCATCAGGGTTTACGGCCTGGTTTTTATCGGTACTATTTATGATGATTGGGCTTGGCTTTGTGGGCGAGTTGAGTTTGGTAACGATGATAGGTTTTTTGCCGCCCATGCTCATCAATCTTTTGATCGCCCTGGCAGCTTTTTTGAGTGCGGTTGAATGGCAGATTGCGGTGGAATCAACCAGTCATCTTCATCAGCGGGTACAGCAGCGGCGTGATGAGCTGTTTAAGATGCAGGAAGAGCTGCGCATGACGAATGCCCGGCTGCAATTTATGAACCAGCAGCTTGAAACGGCGCGGCAAGAAGCGGTGAACGAGCGGGATTTGCGCACACGGTTTATGAATAATGTGAGCCATGAACTCAGGACGCCGTTGAATTCTATTGTTAATTTTGCGCATATCATCATGATGGGGGGGCGTGGTCCGGTGACGGAGGGGCAGCAAGATTACCTTGACCGCATTGAAAAGTCTGGCTGGCATCTCTTAAGCGTATTGAATGATCTTCTGGATATGGCGCAAATTGAATCCGGCGAGTTTAAGTTGCATCTGGAAAAGGTTCATCTGTACCATATTTGTGAAGAAGCCATGACGACGACACGTGGGTTGTTATTAGATAAAGAGGTGGATTTGCTTCGGGATTACCCGGATGAGTGGCCGATTGTGAAGGTGGATCAGATGCGCTTTAAACAGGCGCTGATTAATCTGTTAGGGAATGCGGCCAAATATACGGAAGAGGGGTATATCAAGTTAAGCGTGGCGCTAAATGCAGAAGCGGTTTCAATTGCCGTGGAGGATACCGGAATTGGTATTCCCGCCGAGTTCCATGCGGCGATTTTTGAGGAATTTAAGCAGGTGGATGAAACGGCGGCGCGTAAACGGATTGGCACAGGGCTGGGGCTGCCCATTACCAAGCACCTTATAGAACGGCATGGCGGTTCGGTAAAAGTAGAAAGCGGGGTTGGGGAAGGGAGTACCTTTACGATTACGCTGCCTATTTATACTGTGGAGGTAGTGGAAACGGCCGTTCCTCTGGAGTTAACCCCCGCTTGATCCGGCATCTCTTTGATGAATATGGGCAGTTTTGGTACACTCCTGTTGGATATGCGCCCACAAAAAAATTTCACCCTGGATTTTAACTCATGACTTCATTAGCAGATGCTTACATCATTGTCATAGAAGACGATCCCAATGCGTTATTGGTCACCATGGATTTGCTGCGCCTGGGTGGTTCTGATTATTGTTATTCGCGCAAGTCGGCTGACGCCGCTTTGGATTTTGCGGAAAAACTACCCCAGGTCGATTTGTTTCTGGTCGACATCAACATGCCCGGCAAGAGCGGTTTTGAGCTACTTGAAGCTGTCAGGAATAATCCGCAATTAGCCAGCGCCAAAGTGGTCGCAGTCACAGCCGGTACTTTTGCCGAAGATGTGCAAAAAGCGCGGGATGCCGGGTTTGACGGCTTCATCAGCAAACCGTTAAAAACGACCATTTTCCCTTCCCAGGTTCAACGGGTTTTGGACGGAGAATCTATTTGGGATTGGCGTTAGGTTGCGGGGAAACGCTCCCCTTACCTGTGTCTGAGTTTTGGCCTCATGGGCATCTGGAGGCTGCATGAAACGGCCGTTTTCCTTTCTCCACAATAATCAAATCCACATCCACGTCCACAAGCCAGCCCTCACCCGCCTCAGCCTGCTTGGGCTGATGGGCTTTTTTCTCTTTTTTGTCTTGGGATGCAGCCTGCTCAATCCGGACAGCAATGAAACAGCACCCGCCGAAGGAGAAGCGCCGCCAGCGCAGCAAGCCATGCTCGTTTGCAGCGATGAATGCGCCGCCCGGGGACAGTGCGGACACCTCGTCAGCAACGATCAACCGGTGATATTGGGTCATCCAGAAAGACCCGCCGTGCAGGAACACCAGTTGACTTTTCCCAGCGACACACCCCTGCCCGTTTTAGGCATCCGGGATGAAATCGTACAATCCGTAACCACCAGCGAGCAGTTTAGCCATCCCTTCTATCTCGTCCAACGCGCCGATTCACAAACAGGCTGGGTGGCGGGCTGGTGTACCAATCTACAATAACCGTTTATGAACAGTGACAATCATTTCCAACTGCTGAGCGCCCTCCTGGCAGCTCAAGAAACCGGTGAGACAGTGGTCCTGGCGACCATCATCAAGGCGCGGGGTTCCGTGCCGCGCCATGCCGGGTCCAAAATGCTGCTTTACGAAAACGGCCGTTCCCTGGGCACCATCGGCGGCGGCGAACTGGAAGCGCGGGTGCGCGACATCGCCCAACAAGTTTTCCAGGACGGCGAAGCGCGCACCCTGCCCTATACCCTCGTCGATACGGAACGGGGCGATCCGGGCGTCTGCGGCGGCGAACTGGAACTCTTTTTAGAACGGTACCAGCCGCCAGCCACCGTCCTTGTTTTTGGCTGCGGCCACGTGGGCCAGGCTGTGGCTGGTCTGGCAAAGTGGATGGGTTATCGTGTCGTCGTGGCCGATGATCGCGCCGAGTTGGTCTCGCCAGACGTTATCCCGGAGGCGGACAGTCATATCATGGGCGGCGTCGATGAAGTATTGGCCGCCACGTCTATCAACCGCAATACCTACGTCATCGTCGTGACCCGCAATGTGCTGGTGGACCGCCAGATATTGCCCCGGCTGGCGCAAACGGCCGCCCCCTATATCGGCGTCATGGGCAGCCGCCGCCGCTGGGCCGAAACCACCCGGCTCCTACAGGAAGACGGCCTCACCGATGCAGAGCTGTCCCGCTTCCACTCCCCCATCGGCCTGGAACTCAACGCCGAAGACCCGCGCGAAATCGCTGTGAGCATCATGGCGGAAATTATCATGCTCCAGCGGCGGGGAACCGGGGAGCGTATGAGCGGTGAGCCGTGAGCCGTAAACCGTAAGCTGTAAGCTGTGAGCCGTGAGCCGTGAGCCGTCCTACGGACAACGGATCACGGACAACGGATTACGGACAACGGGCGCACCTGTTTTTGATCACCCTGTTTTCTTATAGTTCTTTAAAGTCTGCAATGATCTGCTCAAGTTTTATGACTGCGACATGAATTGATGGAAGAAGCGAAATGCTGCGCTCATGACCCGGCACTGTTTTCAGGACAATCGTTCCTG
>JAWOGU010000454.1:0-2721 GCA_046496595.1 Chloroflexota bacterium | reverse complement strand
ATGTGGACGGCGCCTTCGAGAACGGCCGTTGCCACCGCTACTTTACGCCTGATGACTAACGGCCGTTCCAACTCCAGCACAATAACCGGAAAACCGGCCTGATGCAGCCGGTAAACCACGCCGGTCGCCAGGTCGCCGCCGCCGCGGATGAGAACAAGATGGTTGGGGAATAACATAGGAGAAAGATGAGCAAAGATTGAAGATTAAAGATTGGCAGCCAAACTCCCTCTTTAATCTTCAATCATCCATCTTATTTAGCCGCCGATACCGGCTTCGCGCAGCCTTGCGACCACTTTGTAGGGCATCAGCGGAATCTCGTCGAACCAGACGCCGGTAGCGTCGTGCAGGGCCGCCACGATGGCGGGCGCCAACGGCAGAAACGGCATTTCGGCCATGCCACGCGCCCCCCACGGCCCAATCGGATCCGGCACTTCCATGATGACGGATTCTACTTTGGCCGGAATATCGCGGATGCCGGGGATGAGGTATTGGCTGAGATAGGGGTTGAGAATGCGGCCGTCTTTGAGCTGCAAATTTTCCATGACAGCGTAGCCGTGCGCCTGCACGACCGCCCCTTCGATCTGACCTTCCACGAGCATGGGATTGATAGCCTTGCCTACGTCATTGGCGCACACCACCCGGTCCAGGCGGATATGGCCTGTTTCCACGTCCACCGTCAGCTCAACGGCTTCGGCCACGTAGCCATAGGAGAAGTTAGGCATACAAACGCCGGTTTCCGGGTCGTATGGCTGGGTAGCAGGCGGATAATACGTTTCATGGGCGATGGCGGGACGTTCTTCGCTCCACCATTTCTCCAGCGCCTTTGCCGCCGCCTGGCGGATGGAATTGCCCGCCATGAAGGTCATGCGGGAGGCCGACACGGAGCCGGAATTGGCGCTGCTGGCGGTGTCGGACATGTCTAATTCCACCAGGGACACGTCCACGCCAACGGCCGTTGCCGCCATTTGTTTCAGCGCCGTGTGTGAACCCTGTCCCACCTCCGCCGCAGCGTGGCGCAAAATCACCTTCTCGATGTCCGCCTTGCCGTGCAGTTCAATGATTGCGTCGCACTTTTCCGGCGCGCCAAACGAAAAGCCAACGTTTTTGAACGAACAGGCAAAACCGCGCCCTCTTTTCAGGGACTGGTGGTTAGGGCTTAGGGACTGGATGCTGGAGAACTGTTCACCATTCACTGTTAACTGGTCACTATACCAATCCGCTCGTGCGGCGCAGGTTTCAATGACTTGTGTCAGGCTGACGCCTTTGGGCATGGGCGTTTGCACGGTCAGCAGGCTGCCATCCGCCAGTACGTTTTTCAAACGCAGGGCCACGGGGTCCATGCCCAGCATTTCGGCCAGCTTGTTCATCTGATTTTCGGCGGCAAAAGCGCCCTGCGGGCCGCCGAAGCCACGAAAAGCGCCGCCGGGCACGTTGTTGGTGGTGATGGCGTAGCTGTCGATATGGGCGTGGGGGATTTCGTAGGGACCGGTGACCATGAGATGGAAGTTGCCCAACACTTTGGTGCTGGTGTAGGCATAAGCGCCGCTGTTCATGAAGATTTCGGCGGAAACGGCCGTTATCTTCCCCTCGTTCGTCGCGCCCCATTTGGTCTTCACCACCGCCTCATGACGCTTATGGTGTCCCCGAATCGAATCCTCGCGGGACCAAATCATACGCACCGGCCGGTTGATGCCCCGCTCATGCAGGCGCATGACCGCCAACCCCAGCACAATTTGCAGCGACATATCCTCACGGCCGCCAAAAGCGCCGCCAATCGCCGGATAAATAATGCGCACCTTCTCCAGGGGCAGCCCCAGGGCATGAGCAACCTGCTCCTGATCCTCATGCGTCCACTGCCCGCCAATTTCCACTGTGACGCGCCCTTTATCGTCGATGTAGGCCAGTCCGGCTTCCGGCTGGAGATAGGCGTGTTCCTGGTATGGCAGGTAATACTCGCCTTCCACCACCACATCAGCCTCCGCCCAACCGGCGGCCATATCCCCTTTACGAATCTGGTATTTCTTCAAAATATTGGTGCCATCGGCGCGATTGAGCACCACCTCATCCTTCATCGCCTCAAACATATCGGTGATGATGGGCAGCGGCTCCCACTCAATACGAATCAGGGCGCAGGCTTTGGCGGCTGCTTCGGCCGTTTCCGCCACAACCACAGCCGCATGATCGCACTCCCACAGGCTGATGTCGCTGTAGGGTTTGGCGCTGCCCAAACCAATCAATACCGGCTGGTCGGGCATGATGAGACCATATTCGTTGACCGGCACGTCTTTGGCCGTAAAAATTGCCACCACGCCGGGCACAGCTTCCGCCGCCGACACGTCCATAGACAACATGCGGGCGTGAGGCTGATCAGTAAACAACACCTTACCATGCAACAAATTATCTGGAGCCAGATCTCCGGGATATTGAGCCAGTCCGGCTACTTTTCCTGGCGCGTCCACGCGCGGATTAGACAGCTTCTCTTTATTCATATTTCTGCCTTCTTAACTTTTGCCTTCTGCTTTCTGCCTTTTGCCCTACCCCCTGCCTCTTTGATCATCAAACGGCTCTTTTCTACGAGAATGAAGTGATGGATCACCTGTGGAGCGTCGTCCTTCCGGGCTGGCAAGCATAAACCCAAAGACGAGGAAAAACTGCATGAGAAGCGTAATGAAGATGATAATCGCCACAGAAAATACCCAACTTGGAACAAACCGCGGCACC
>JAWOGU010000420.1:0-8742 GCA_046496595.1 Chloroflexota bacterium | reverse complement strand
ACGCCTGCTGCCATCCATTCCAGTTTGGACGTGGATGGCAGTGCCGAATGCGGCTTGCCTGACATTACCAGGCTCCTTTGCCCCGGAGGACAACCGGAATGGTCTTGGCGAGAATCGTCAGATCACGCCAGAGGGAATAGTGGGCGATGTAGTCCAGTTCCAGGCGCACCCGGCCATCCAGCGACAACGCGCCGCGCCCGTTGACCTGCATGGGGCCTGTTAGGCCCGGTTTCACCATCAGGCGGCGGCGGTGCCAGGCAGAGTATCGCGCCACAAATTGAGGCGATTCGGGGCGGGGACCTACGAGGCTCATGTCGCCTTTGAGAGTGTTCCAAAATTGGGGCAGTTCGTCCAGGCTCCAGCGGCGGCAGAAACGGCCGACGCGCGTCAGGCGCGGGTCGTTGACCATTTTGAAAACGGGTTCTTCCAGTGTTTCCCAATTCACGAGACCGTCTAGTTCATCTTCGGCGTCCTGGCGCATGGAGCGGAATTTGTAGAGGGTGAACGGTTTGCCTTCGCGGCCAATGCGCTGCTGCTTAAAGATGACGGGACCGGGCGAGTCCAGTTTGATGGCAAGGGCCAGGAAGGGGAAGAGAACGGCCGTTACGCCTAAACCGCATACGCTGCCCACAATATCCAGGGTGCGTTTGAGCAGATAGGGTAGGCCGGTGATGCCTTGTGTTTCTACCAGTTCGCCTTGTTCCGGGTGGAGCAGTCCCCAAAATGTGCCCAATCCCAGGGCTAAAGCCCGCACGCCCAGCAGAAAAGGCGCGGCCAGGGCGACTTGTTTGTCTTTTTGCCAGGCTTTGCGCGTGAAAGGCAGGGTGGTAACGCCGAAAAAGACGATGAGGAGCGCCCACAGCAGAGCCAGCCAGGACGAGAATTGGGGAAAAAGAAGTAAGGATGGGGGGAGAACGGCCGTTATCAGCAAAATACCGCCCGCCAATGCCATCTGCCATTTCATCACCTGGGGCGTATGGGAATCTTGCACGGCGCGTTCCGGAAAGCGGCGGATGGTTTGCAGCTTCCAGTACCCAATCCAAAACTTTTTCCAAACGTATTTGCCCAGGGTGCTGCTGTGCCGGTGGCTGACCACTGCCTGCGGTTGAAAGACGAACTGGTAGCCGCGGGCAGCCAGGCGAAATGACAGTTCCTGGTCTTCGGTGAAATGGAAGTGTTCGTCGAAGCCGTTGTTTTCCAGGAGAATTTGCCGCCGGTAGCCGCCTGAATAGGTGTCGATGAAGTCGATGAAGGGCTGCGTTTGCAGCAAATCGTATTTGTCTTCGTATTCGATTTGGACGAAGCGGGCGAGCAGTTCTTTTTGATGGGTGGCGTAGATGCCTTTGCAGCCGGCGATGAAAGGGTCTTGGAATGGCTGGCGCATGTGGCGCAGCCAATCCGGGGCAGGTACGCAGTCGGCGTCTGTGAAGCAGATGAGGGAGCCGCGGGCGATTTGCAGGCCGCTGTTGCGGGCGGCGCCGGCGCCTTTACGGACCGTGTGGCGTACTAAATGGACCGCTTGCTGCTGGCAGAGAACGGCCGTTTCATCAGTTGAGCAGTCGTCTACCACAATCACTTCATATTCGTTTCGCCCGATGCCTTCCTGGGTTTCCAGGGCATGCAGGCAGGCGGCAAGCGTCTTTGCGGCGTTGTAAGCCGGGATGATGATGGAGATTACGGGGTTGATGTTTTCTGCCATTGCCAGTTTGTCCGTGAGACTGCCAGTCCGCCAAAGAGAATGATCGGCGCCACGACCACGAGATAATAAACAGTGGTGTAGCTAAAAATAACGGCGTCGTTGCTGACGCCAAAGCTGATCAGGAGCAGGGCGGCGGCGCCGTTGACTACCCCGATCTTACCGGGAGTGCTGGGCGGTGTCGAGACCAGCAGCACCACCAGGTTGATCAGCACGGCGTCTACCAATCCCAGAGGCAGGTTGAAGGCCCAAAACAGGAAGTAGGGTGTGAGTATAGAAAGCAGCAGCGCCCACAGCGACAGGCCGATGATGACGAGGGTTTGGCGGCGCTGGCGCAGGGCGCTCAGTCCTTCCAGCCCGGCGATGAGCCAGCCCATGACTCGTTCGCTCCACTGTGCCGGCAGCCAGCCGGCAAACAGGCGGCTGGTGCGGATGATCCACCCCGTTTGGAAGGCGAGCAGGTAGAGGAAGAGAAGGGCAGCCAGGGAAACGGCCGTTATCATGGGCAGCGGGTTCCCTATAAAACCGGGTAGGACGATGAAGGGCAGGATGAGCAGCAGCGACAGCGCCAGCATGAACAGATCTACCACTTTTTCGACGACGATGGTCCCCAGAGCACGCGCTTTGCCCACGTGAGCCGTCCAGTCGATGGCAAAAAGGCGGGCTACTTCGCCCAGGCGCATGAAAGGCAGGATCAGGTTGACATAAGCGCCAAGATTGAGTGACCAGAAGGCAGGGCCGTAGGCAGGTTTGTTCGATGGATCGGTCAGCAGCGCCTGCCAGCGCCATGATTTGACGAGCAGGGTCAGAATAACGGTGAGCAGGCTGAGGAGGATGTAGAGCGGCTGGGCGCTGGACAGGGCGGCCTCAAGTTCAGTCAGGGTGACGCGCTGCATCACATACCAAAGACCGATAATAAGGAGAACGGCCGTTAACAACAGGCTCAGCCACGTCCAGATTGATTTCTTGGGCGATGGGGCGTAGTTTGGGGAATTTTGTTCCGCCATACCTAAGGCGCCGGGCGATTGATGCGAGCGCTAGGATCGCCAAAGAGGGCAAAGGTATCGCTGATTTCGCGCAAACCGGGGTTACTCACATCCAACGACAGTTTCGCCGCTTGAAAAGCATCGCCAATGCGTGTTATTTCGGGGTCGAGCAGCGCCTGCACAAAACTGGTGGCGAATGGTTCCTGATGGGAAGAAAGCGTCAGACTGGTGGCGGCAATGGAAAGGACCGGGCCAGAATCGTGGAGGAGCATTTCCTCGGTGAGTGAACGTTGATCCGGCTGGGCGAAGAGGCCGGTGAGGCAGGTGAGCTGCACTAAAATGGGCGGCGTTTCCACGTCGAGGCCGGCCAGGGTTTCCCTGGTAAATATTTGTTCTTTGCCCCACTGGTTCAGGCTGCCGTGTCCGACGTAGGCGGCTAACCAGGCGCCGTCATTGAGCCGGTCGGTGACTTCGCCGGACTGGGGACCGGTGAGAATTTGGGTGCTGGCGGCGGGTAGGCCACCGCTGTCGGCGATGGCCTGGGACATGCTGGTGAACTGATTTTCTGTGCCGTCGGCTGCGAATAGGGCCTGGTTAACGGCCGTTCCCTGTTCATAAGCCAGTGTGCGCGCCACCAGCGAGGCCGCTTCTTCTACTGTGTTGACCGGCCAGCGGCCCACAGCCAGGTCGGGCACAGTATCGCCGTCCACATCTGCCAGACGGGAATCGCTGACCGTTTCGCCGCTGTAGGCCACGGGAACCAGAAACGAGGGCACGTGATTGGCCGGCAGGGGCGTCTCGAGATAGCCGTGATAATCGGAGGTGGCGTCGCCGACCAGGAGCAGGTAGCGCGGCTGGGGCGGCTGCCAGTTCTGGTGGGCGTAGGCAATAAAGGCTTGCAGGCTTTCCGGGGTGGCTTCACCGCCGCCAAACTCGTCGTAAATTTCAGCGACAGGGACCAGCTTAACGGCAAGTCCTTCCGCTTCGCGGGCAGTGATCAGTGGTTCGAGGGCAGGCGCCAATTCGTCAGTGGTGAGGATGAGCAGGTCTGCCTGCTGCTCAGGATTGCGCCAGTCGCTAGCGCGCATGGAGTCGATGGCGGCTGGGGCGACATAGCCAGCAGGACCGACGGCAGCGGCTTGCTCGTCATCGGTGAGCGAGACAGCGAGGCCGTCCTGGGTTGTCTCTGCGCCGGTGAGGCGAACCGGGGCGGCAGGGTCGCTGATGTCGAAGAGCAGGGGCGTCTCGCTGAAACCGCTGAAGGTGACTTGTCCGGCGGTGGGTTGGAGGGTGATCTGGTCGGAAACGGCCGCTGCCGGGGCGTTGTAGGTCAATTCAGCCCAGTTGAGCAGCATGATATCCAGGAAGGCGGCGCCTTCGGGTGTGTTGTCGAGCAAAATCTCGTTTTGGCCTGGCTGTAAGGTTCCGGGCGGTAATTCCAGAACGGCCGTGTGGAAAATTTCGCCGTCGAACTGCACGGCGCCTATCGGGTTTCCATTGATGAGTACATCCAGGTCGTGGTCGTTTTCGACTGCGTGATTATAGGTGACGCCTTTGAGGTTGAGGGTGAGAGCGCCGGAGCCGTCGGCTACGGCAGGCAGGCTGAAGGTGAGTGGAATGCTCTGTCCCTGACGGATTTTTTGCCAGAACCAAACGTCCCCTTCATTTTGACTGCGGGACTGGGGTTCGTAGATGTGATTTTCTTCCAGATGGAGCAGCAGGGGGACGTTGGGTTGGGGAGCGGCGGTGTTTGTGGGGGAAACGGCCGTTTCGCTCATGAACATGCCGTCAGCGCCGGTTTCCAGGAGATAGGGTCTGGTGTTGGTGTAGCGGCTGGTGGGCGTCTGTCCGTAAAAGACCAGGGTTCCGTCATTAAAATAAAAGGGAACGGAACGGCCGTTTTGGCTGAGTTGCAGGGTTTCGGCGCTAAAGGCGTCAAATTCGATGCCGGCTGCGGCCAGCGTGTCAGCGGAAATCTGGTAGAAGCCGTTGGCGGTGACGAGTATTTTGGCGCGGTTGCTGGCAAGAGACCCGGCGGTGGTTGGATTTGGCTCCCCGGATTGGCAGCCGCCCAGGATGAGCAGCGCCCAGGCAATCAAGATGGCAGGTCGGAGCAGGCTGGCTTGTTTCATGAGGCGGCTAATGGGATTTGCGCACGAACAGCAAGATCGAGCCGATGATGCCGGTGATGAAGATGAGCAGCGCCATGATGAAGCCCAGCCAGAGGAAGATGGTTCCCCGGCTGCTGCTGGCGCTGCTGCCGCTATTTTGGTTTTGGGTATTGGCGTCACCCTGACTGCCGATGACAGGCACGGTAGTGGCAGTGGCTTCTACTACCGCGGATACGTTGTTGTTTTCGTTGGGGTAGGCGGTAGGTGCATCGAGAACGGCCGTTGTGGCTTCCGGGTACTCTTCTTGGACGGGTGGGGCAGCCTGCGCCGGGTTGAAGGCGATGGTTTCCGGCTCTTCTTCCAGGGCCGATGCCGAGCTGACGCTGCCGGTGGTGTTTACGGTATTATTTTCCGGCGACGAATTGTTAGCGGCGCTGCTGTTGGTATTGACGGGTTGAGATGGGCCGGCGGATGTGTTGGAAACGGCCGTTGCGGGTTGATTGCGTTGGGGGTCAGGGGTAATAGTGACAAAGGTGGGACCGGCAGCGGTTGGAGGAACTGCCGTGGCGCTGCTGCTGTTGTTTGGAGCGCTGCCGGTAGCTGTTGCCTGGGCCGTAAGCCGGGGTGTGGCAGTGGCGGTCGGCCCGACAGGATTTATGGACGCTACCACCGGGGTGTTGGTGGGGGGAATGCCAACAGTGACAGTTTCCTGAGCTAACTCTTTTTCAGTGCTGTTGCTTTCCAATTCATAGAGGATGTAAGTAAAGCGCTGCCCATTTTCCACTTGTGTATCGGTTTCACTGTAACTGCTGCCAATAGCGCCCTGTCCGGTGGCGTAAATGATGCCGTCTTCGCCCAGATAGCCCAGAGTTTGGTAAGGGCCGCCGGGATCGCCGCGTTTAATGAAAAACCCGACTGTACTGAATTCCGTGCCTGTTTCCCAATCGATGCGCACGGCATTGTCGAGTGGAACTACGTCGAACGATGCCAACTCGACGGCGGTGGGTTGGTTTTGAGCCAGGGTAAGCGATTGTACGCCTGCCATGGCGAGAGCGATGAGTATGACAGTGATGATGACTTTGGCTGCGAACTTGTTCACTGAATAATCCTTCAAACTT
The DNA here is from genome assembly GCA_046496595.1 of Chloroflexota bacterium. Lineage (GTDB taxonomy): Bacteria > Chloroflexota > Anaerolineae > Promineifilales > Promineifilaceae. Next base: position 2,831 of record JAWOGU010000420.1, on the reverse strand, counting down.
GCGCTTCATTTTCACTTGCAAAGATTGGACCAATCTCCGAGATTGGTCCAATCTCTAAACTATCCTACTTTTTAATCATAGGCAGGTAAGCGTTGAATAAATGAATGGTGACGTCAGCAGATGCTGACTGATTGCCGGTTGTTAAGTTGAGACCGGAAGTGGTGAGATTGGCGGTAGTGGTGATGGTTCCGGATTCAGCGCCGTTGGCCGTGGTTTGTAAAGTGATAACGGCCGTTTCTCCCTGCATTATAGCATCCTCAAGCTTCAGTACGACTTGATTGCCGTTTACCGTTACCGTGTGGGCCGCTGCGGACGAGGCGCTGACGTAAGAGAGACCGGCGGGCAGAGTGACGGTGATGGTGGGACGGTCGGGATAGAACCCTGAATTGGCGGCAGTGAGGGTAAAAGCGACCGGATCATCGACCATGACGTGGCTCGGATTTGCATTCAGGCCCAGGCTGACTTCCGGGCGGTAAAGCTGCATGGCCGGATCGCCTTGCAGATTAAAGCTGTAAATCTCTTCGTCGTGATAGTTACCCGTGTAGTAATACATTTTGGCGTGGTTAATAGCGTCGCCGATGGCGGTGTGGCCTTCATCAAAGAGACCGGTGTAAAAACCATGCAGCAAGGCGGTATGCTCGCTGTCGTAACCCAGGCCGGAGGAGGACCAGTTGGCGGCTGTGCCTTTTAACTCATCCATTCCCAGGAAAACTTCGCTCAAAGCGGTGCGGCCAGGGTAAGCAAAGTGCCCATCCAGGCAGTCTGCGCTAATGAGAACAGGCGGTTTGCTCGGGTTTATCCATATCTGTTCCACATCATCCATGTTTTCGCTAATATTTAAGATATAGGGATTGCCGCCCCAATATTGAATAGAACCATGTCCACGATAGTTGACAAGTGAAACGCCTTTCTGCAGTTCTGTGCCCATGTCGGCCCGCATCTGATTTGCTGCGTTTTCCTTTGGCTCGTCAGGTTCTAAAAGATCTAGATAATTGTCTAGACACAAGTGTTTCTGTTGGAAGCTGGCGGGCAGCAATGGTCCGGTGACAATTTCATTGGTTAAACAGAAATTACCGGCGGCGTCTGCGTCATCGGCTAAAAAGAGCACGTTTTTTTGCCAGGCGTAACTGGACCCGGTCTGAAGCTGGTTTTGCTCGTAAAGGATGATTTTAGCGACCATGTTGTTGGCCTGGGCGGCGTTGTTGGCGGGCAGGCGGCCAATGGCCATGTCCGGCAATATATCATCACCGGCGAGTAAAACGGCCGTTTGATCCGAAGGAATCAAGCCTTGAAAACGATCCGTGAACATCAAGTCCGTAGGTATAAATGTTTTGGCATCCTTGTCCCATACGGTGCAAAAGCGTAACCCGTTCTCAGCGAAGACGGTGCTGCAATCGAGATTTCTGGGGTTCAGCGTGGCGTCGCCCAATAAGACGACGTAACTGGGTGGAGTGGACCATGTGTACAATGCATCTTTCAGATAGGCGTTGATCGCTTCAGGCATATTCAGGCCAAAACCATATACGTTCACCACGTCTTCGATGTCGATGACATGGGTTTTCAACCCGCCGTACAGCGAGTTGGCGCGGTGCGCCGCCAGAGTATCGGCTTGTGTCCGGAAATTGGCGTGGGTGATGGCGATCCAGTCTGCGCCGGCGGCGGGTTCCAGGTTGGCAGGCGGGGTATAGGCTGAAATGGTAACAGTCTCGGAACCAGACAGGGTGTTTGTCAGCGTGGTAGCGATATATTGCTGCGCGCCGGCGCTGTCGCGGCCCAAAGTGAGCGTATAGCTGCCGGGCGCGCCGCTGATGTCGCCGGATTCAATTTCAAGGGCGACCGGTTGTTTGGGTGTGGTAATGTCCCAGACCAGGAAATGGGCCGGATTGTTGGTGGAGAAGTCCTCCACGACCATGGCCCGTCCACCCTCCGCATCGGTAAAGATAAGCTGGTTGTCAGAAGCCTTGAGGGCGCGCAGGTATTCGACGGTGATACGGTTAATATAATAGCTCAAGACGTTGGTGAAGCCTGGGGGATTGGAGAGATCCACATGGATGGTGTTGACGCCGTTTGTCAGAGCCGTGATAGGCGCGGTGCTGGTGATGTTGACATTTTTGATGCCCGACCATGTCAGGCTGCCGCAGGCAGGGTGGCTGTTGATACAGACCGTCACTTGATAAGGACCATTACCGAGGTTGTAGGGAATCATTTCTACGGTGGCGGTGACGGTTGTGCCTGAATTCAGTGCGGGATCAGGCAGATTTAAAGTGGGCATTTCGTTGGGCAGGCGTGTGAGTGGATTTGCCCTATTGCGCCGCACTAACTGCCAGCCCCAGGAGTCAGGCTCATTGGGGAACGCGGGCCACTGGTTGTTGTAGGTGGAAGTGAAGCCGTTTTCGTCTTCGCGGGTGATGGATTCCAGGAAGTTGGTAGCTGTTTCGCCGCTGGTGTCGTTGTTTTCAGTGGGGATGGGCGTGGCGCTGCCGTTGGCCCACAGCCAGTAGACGTTGGCGGATAAGAATTGTTTTTCGCGGCGGGAGGCGTGGATGGCTTCACCGTAGAAGCGGATAACGTCGGTGGGGTCCAGTTTGTTGTCGCCGTTGTCAATCAGTTGGTAGGCAACAGATTCGCCGCGAGACATTATTTGCAGGGTGCTGGGGTTGGTGTTGGTGATGTTCATGCCGGCGGCGAGCAGGTCGGCGCCGGTGATTTCGTAGATACCGTTTTGGTTGAGTTCTGTTTTGTAGGAGGTGCGGTCGGTGGGCAGGGGAACGGCCGTTTCCACCATACCTCCCTCGTTTTGGGGTAAGCTGCGCCAATTTTGCGCCTGCTCG
>JAWOGU010000388.1:0-7573 GCA_046496595.1 Chloroflexota bacterium | reverse complement strand
GGAAGTTGGAACGATACGCCGCAGAGCAAGCGGAACCGCTGCGCAAGACGCTGAAAGACTACGAACGGCACCTCCATGTGTTCGAACGCATCGATCCCAAAAATACCGTGCTCACCCACTACCACCTGGGCCGTGCCCGCGGCAAAATGAAAAACAGCGACATGGTCATGCTGGCCGTGCGCTCCAAAGTAGACCGCCTGCTGGCGCGAGGATAACCAGACGTTACCGGTTCGTGAAATAATAGTGGAAGAAAATTACGAGCAGGCCAACGCCTAAAGCAGCAAGGGTAATCTGGATGACCGGCGCCGCCATAAAGAGGAACACGACCAACCAAAAGCCGGATTCCACCAATGATGTGATCAGGGTCATCAAGAAAAAGGGCGCAATCAGAAAGAATACCACTTTTAGCAGTTTCTTAAACAGCCCCGCCCAATTCCAGCCGTCATGAGCCATATCCCACAAACCCAGGGCCACAAATACCAGACAGCCGACCCATATTGTCAGGACAATGTTAAGCGGGTTCATAGTTGAATCTTCTTTTTTTGGACGGTGCTTGCCACGATGGACAAAAGCAAGTTCAATCTTTGCCGCGACATATTCATTTCCATTCCCCAAGTTGGATACTGGGTTCAGTATAAAGGAATTTCAGCGATTCTGATCATGTTTATTGTCATCAATTACCTGGACAATGATCATGTGGCGGGTCACTTTACCCGAAATCCCCTATACTCAGTAGATTGACCCCTCCATCTTCTTGTAAGGGCGTTCTTGTAGGGGCGTAAAATTTTACGCCCCTACTACTGATAATGTGGAAAAAGGAAGAGCAGCCATGGACAGAAATAGTTGGTTCATGTTATTTAGCAGGGCATTATCGTTTGGTTTCGTGGCCTTTATGGGTTTCTTTTTCCTGGGGAACATGGGATGGCTGTTGGCTGTGTTTGTCGGGTTTGCAGCGGCGGCATGGTGGCGCAGCGAGAAACGCGGGTACCAATGTCCCGAATGTAAGAAGTATTTTTACCGTGAGTATCTGGATGTTCAAATCATAGAAAAAGAAGGGTGGCTAAAGGGAGGAACGGCCCAATTTACCTACAAGTGCAAGCAATGCGGACACGAATGGAAACGACTCGCCATGACCCCTTCCGTTTGGAATCTATTTCTGAATGGGTAGCTAGATGATGGCAAGGCAATCAGGTAAACGGCCGTTCATATCCTATTCATCCTCCCGAAACGCGCATTCCCATTAACCATTGACAATGGACCATCCACCATGAGCAACGGCCGTTTCCCAACAAAAAAGCCACCCATTTCAGGTGGCTTTTTATCTTCTGGTGGGCGGTACAAGACTCGAACTTGTGACCTCTGCGATGTCAACGCAGCGCTCTAACCAACTGAGCCAACCGCCCGTCTGCGACTAAGCAGGGCGAAATTATAACAGGCTTATCTGTCCGGTCAAATAGGTAAACTCGCGCAAATTATGGTATAGTTCCAGCCATTACCAACAGCCCATTAAGCGCAGCAGGCGCTGCATTCCAGGGTAATAGTGCGTTGAGCAAAAAGCGATCCCAATCCACAACCAAAAAAGAACTTGGCTTTCTTGCCCTCCTCCTGGCCATGGTCATCCTTGGCGCCATCGGCTGGTTCTGGAAAGACGCCACCGGCTACCCCTACCGAACCTATGGCATGATCTGGTGGGCAACGGCCGTTTTCGTTGCCTTCACCATGGGCCTGCTCTACTACGCGCTCTTCGTCCTGCCCATCGCCGGCAATGAAGGTTGGGCCGAAGGACTGCGCCTGCTTGTCCGCAACTACACCCACCCGCCCCCCAGAGCCGAAGAACCCAGGCGCCGTAGAAAACCAGCGGCAAACCCCCTGCCCGCCCATTTACAAGACCTGCCCGCCAGCTTCGCCCAGTTGGGCAGCGGCATCGTGCGCAGCAACCACGCCCTCGCCCTCACCAAAGGCAGCGGCTTCTCCCGCGCCGACGGCCCTGGTTTTGTCGTCCTCTTCAACAAGGAAACCCTCGCCCAAACTTTTGACGTACGCGACCACACCCGCAGCCAGATTGTCAAGGCCAATACCCGCGACGGCATCGCCATCGAACTGCCCATCTTCGTCAGCTTTCGCGTCTGGCGACAGGAAGAAACTATCATACCGGGCAGAGTGCCCTACCCTTACGATCCTGAAGCCATCTTCCAACTCAACTACGCCGGCGGCGTCACAGACAAAGATACCGAACAACGCTGGTCAGACCTTGTCACCCCCATTGCCGCCAACCTCTTCGTCACCGAAATTGCCCGCTCCAACCTGGACCAGCTCTACGAACGAGACAGCAATGGACTGGGACCCCTCAACGAAATCAACCGGCGCATCAGAAGCAACCTGGAGCGCAGCGACCGCCTGACCGGCATAGAAATCCTCTCCGTCAGCGCCGGCATCATCACCCTGCCCGAATCGGCCCGCGAGCAGCGCATCAAAATGTGGCAGACACAGCGGCAGCACGAAATCTTCACCAGACAAGTCAAAGTAGACACCGAAGCCGACCTGCGCCTCAAACGCGCCCGCGCCAAAGCCCAAATCGAAATCATTGAAAGCATCACCCAATCCATCACCGAAAGCCGCCGCAGCAACGTCAACCTGACAGAAATCGTCGCCCTGCGCATGATCGAAGCGCTGGAAGAAGCCGTTTCCGACGTGACGGATCGGGCGTTGGTGCCGCAGCCCGTCTTAGCCAGCATGGTAGAAAGCTCCCGGCAAATGCTCACCTGGATGGACGAGGAGAAAGGCAAAAACCATGGCTGAGGACAACGGCGAACTGCTGGTTAAGCCGCCCGTTAAACGGATGCTGTTTATCGCCATTCTGGTAGTCATGGTTTTGATGTACTGGGCTTTTGCCCACTTCATGGAACGTATTGATCTAACCGTCTCTCTGACTGCCATGGTAAACGGCCGTTTTCCTGCTATCACCTATCTCCCTCCCCCCTTTGTCACCATGGTGGAACTGTTCAGCCCCCGCGTCCTGCGTCACTTCATCCCGGTGGCTGTGGGCTGGACATTGGCCTATTTTGCCGCCATCAGCCTAGTGCGCGTGTTATACGCGCTGCCCGACAACGCCTTTGCCCGCACCTTTTTAGGCCGCCTCGTCACCGGACAAAGCAGCGACAAACCTGTGGTTGTGTCCAGCCGTACGCTGGAAACCATGCGCCCCGAACATGTGATGCTGCGCGTAGGCGGTCCCGGCTTCCTCGTCGTACCCCCCGGCGAAGTGGCTGTCACCGAAGTAAACGGCCGTTACTACCACCTTCTGCCCTCCGGCAAAAACAAACTCAAACCCTTTGAATACGTCCACACGCTCGTCAGCCTGCGCACCCAGGAACGCCACGAAACGGCCGTTCCCCTCGTCACCAAAGACGGCATAGACCTCAGCGCCGACTTCACCATTACCTTCCACATCGACAGCGGCGGCGAACTGCCCACCCGCGCGAAACCCTTCCCCTACAACCCGGAAGCCGTGGAAAGCGCCGCCTATGCCCGCCTCAACGCCGGCAAAGAAACCACCTTCACCTGGCAAGACATTCCTGTCAACATCACCAAAGGCCAGCTAGCCGCCCTCGTCACCAAATACACCCTGGACGAACTGCTGCATCCCTCGGGAAAACACGAACCCCACTACATCCTCACCCAGGAATTGGAGCGCAACGTCCGCACCCTCATCGCAGACATTGGCCTGGAACTGGACAGCATCCGCCTCAGCCCTCTGGAACTGCCCGAACCCGTGTCCCAACAATACCTCAAACACTGGCAGTCCGACCTGGACATCCAAATCCGGCTGGCGCTGGCCGACAGCCAGGCCACTTCACTGGAAGAGACCGAACTGGCCCGCACCGAAGCCGAAGTGATCATGATCCAGGCCATCATGGAAGGGCTGGAAAACGCACGGCGCGCCGGCGACGCCAATACCATGCGCGAAGTCATTGCCCTGCGCCTGGTGGAAGCCCTGGAAAAGATGGCGAGGCAGGCTCACACGGCTCAACCACTGCCCATGTACCTGCTGCCCCAAATCGAAACTCTGCGCCAGCAGCTGCTCCCTGGCCCCCCACTCCTCAACAATTTTGAAGAGACGGAACAGTGACCGAGAATCCTGAACTACAGCCCGCGCCATCGATAGCGCCGCCCGCGACCACCCCCTGCCCGCCATCGCCCCAGGCGCTTGCCGAACTGGTGGAATACCTCTATCCCGAACCAGGCGTGGTCGACATTCTCACCCTGGACCAGTTCATCTTCCGCTACAAATTCAGCGGTCTGGGCGCCGCCGCCGTCGCCGACATGGAACGCGCCCAACGCATCACCCGCACCATCGGCGATCATGGTCAAATCGGACTGGCCGAATTCCACATTGGGCTTATCTACTTGCACTGGCAGCAGCCCCTGGCAGCCGCGCCCTACTTTAACGACGCCCTGCGCCACTGGCAGTTCAACCACCATAGGCTCGCCGTCGCTCTGGCGCAGTTTGCCCAGGGCGCAGCCCACCACCACGCCTACCATTACGAAAACGCCCTCACCCATTACGGCAAAACACAGCAAAGCCTGCGCAAAATCGAGGCCACTGGCGCGGCCCCCCATCCCCTGTTCCGCCACCGCCTCCATGAGATTTTGGCCGCCTGCCGCGAAAACGTCGTGGCTAGAATCCGCCACTTTGGCGAGGACGAACCGGCTGCCTTTCGCATTCCCATCACCCAACCAGTAGAACCTGGCGACCTGCCCACTGCCCATATTGCACCACCACCCACCGGCTCCGGCAGAACGGCCGTTACTCCCCAACCCATCATCAATCTGCACCGCGCCGCCGCCAACCAGACCCAGGTTGACGTTGAAACCACACCAGTTGAGCCAGGCCCCCCCCAACCGGAACCACCGGAACCGGCCTATAGTCCCATCCCCAATCACCCTAACCAGGGCGAACACCACGTCTGGTATGACATCGTCGAACGGCAAGACCTGGAAGAATTTCTACCCAACATCCCGGCAGAAAGCTTCCTGCTCGTCGATACCCGTCCCGAACTCTATACCTGCCAGCCAGGAGACCTGATCATTGTGGAGCAGGAAGACACGGAAGGCAGTATCCAGGTTGAACCCCAAAATCTAACAGAACAAGAACAGCCGCGCCGCCGCATTTACCTTGGAGAAGTCGATTACTTGCCAGCCTTTACCATCGATTCAGAAACAAATGACGTGCAGTTCGACCCAGATACCAACGAAGAAATCGGCAAAGTCAAAATCGGCGCCGATCAGCCCGACTTTCCCATTTTTGCTGAAGACATCATCGGTATCGTCATCGGCATCTGGTCAAAATTGAATCCCGAAAGAAAAACAGCCTGACTTATTACCAAAAAACCCAGAATCGCGTTATAGTCTCAGCAAGTCCGTGGAGGGACAAGGCGGCTATGAGCAAACACATTCTTGTGATCGGGGCAACCTTAATGGATGCCAAAGGCAAACCGACTGCCGGCCTGGAGCCATCGACCTCAAATCCGGCCAAAATCCGTATCACGCGCGGCGGCACTGCCCGCAACGTGGCCGAGAACCTGGGCAGACTGGGCGCGGAGGTGGTTTTGATAACGGCCGTTGGTCAAGACTTCATCGGTCAGGCCATCCTCGCCCAAACAGCCGAAGCCGGCGTCAACATCGACTACGCTCTGCAAGCAGAAGACGCCCGCACCGGCGGTTACATGGCCCTGCTGGAACCAGACGGTTCTCTCTCCGTCGCCCTCGACGACGTCAGCGTCATGGAAAATATCACTCCAGGTTACCTCAACCAGCACCGCAGCCTCTTCCGCGACGCCGCCATGATCATGATGGACGGCAGCCTGACCACCGAAGCCATGACCACCGCCGCCCGCCTGGCCGCCCAATACCAGGTTCCGCTCTGCGCCGACCCCTCTTCCGCCCGCGTGGCCTACAAATTACGGCCGTTCCTCTCCCAGCTCCATCTCATTGTGCCCAACGAACTGGAAGCCGCCGCCCTGCTTGGAGTTGATTTCTACGGCCACGATCCCGATGCCAGCCTGGTTATGGCGCGGCAGCTCGTGCAGGCCGGCGTCACCAACGCCGTGCTCACCCTGGCCGACTTCGGCCTGGACTACGCCACCTCCGACGAAATCGGCTACATTCCCGGCCGTTACAGCCAGATCGTAGACAACACCGGTACCGGCGACGCCGTCACCGCCGCCATCATTTTTGGCCTGACCAACGACCTGCCCGTCATCGAATCCATTCGCCTGGGCGCCGCCGCTGCCAGCCTTACCGTGCAAACCAACGAAACCGTCGTGCCCAACCTCAGCCTGGACATGCTCTACGACCACCTGATCGTCTAGCCCTGTGCAAAGGAAACCCATTATGCCTCCTGCCCAAATCGCGCCACGCCCACCCACCACCTTCTGCCTTCTGCTTTCTGCCCTTTGCCTTCCCCCTTCATCCTTCATCCTTCATCCTTCATCCTTCATAATTTCCAGGTTTGCCCATGCTGCTTAACAACAACTTCTTCGGCATCATCATCTGCACGCTTTACATTTTCACCATCATCGGCCTGGCCGAACTGCTGCGTAAAAAGCGCGGTTACAGTAGTGATTTCACCCGCAAAGTCATCCACATCGGCGTGGGCATGATGAGTTGGGTCTTGATTTTCCTGTTCACCTCCCCCTGGCCTTTCATCATCATGTGCGGCCTGTTCGCCATTTTCCTCTATCTGGATTTCCGCTTCGGTTTTTTCCCGGCAATGGCCAGCAAAGACAAAAACAACATGGGCACGGTTTATTTTCCCATTGCCGCCGGCGCGGCCGTTTACGTCTTTTGGAGCCAGCCGCCGCTGATGGTGGCGGCCCTCATGCCGCTCACCTGGGGCGACGGGCTGGCGCCGGTGGTCGGCCGCGCTTACGGGAAACGCCCTTATTACGTGGCTAACCACAAACGCACGCTGGAAGGCTCGATGGGGTTTTTCGTCTTTGGGCTGTTGTTTACCTGGCTGGCCTTGTGGGTCATGCCGGAACCACCCCACATCACGCTGCTGGGGGCCATACTGCCGGCGCTGGTGGTGACAGTAGCCACCACCCTGGTGGAAGCAGTTTCTATTCGGGGCATCGATAACCTCACGATAACGGCCGTTGCCCTGCTCATTCTCAACTTCTGGCCCATCTGATGTCCATCCCCTTCCACCAGATTCACGCCATCCTTTTCGACCTGGACGGCACCCTTGTCGATACCGATGACACCGCCCTCATTGGGGTTACTGTTATGATAAAAGGAACTACCATTGGGACAATTACCGACATAAAAGGCAATTTTACGCTTGAATACACAGGTGAAAATCCGGTACTTGTTATTTCTTATGTAGGAATGCGAACACAGGAAGTGACAGTAACCGGGGATGAACCGCTTAATATAGTTATGGTGGAGTCGTTTCTGGACCTGGATGAGGTTGTTGTGATTGGTTATGGGGTGCAAAAAAAACAAAGTGTTGTCGGGGCCATAAGCGTGGTAGCAGGTGACGAACTTCAGCGCACCGGAGGAGTCACCAATC
>JAWOGU010000272.1:0-2910 GCA_046496595.1 Chloroflexota bacterium | reverse complement strand
TGGAAGAGCTGCGGGCGCGCATCCGGGCCGTGCTGCGGCGCACCGGCGCGGAACCGGCAGCCACCCCGGTCGCTCCTATTACCGCTGGCGCGCTCAAAATAGATTTAACCAATCACATCGTCACCGTGGACGGCCAGGAAGTCCACTTTACCCCTCTTGAATATGACATTTTGTGTCTGCTGGCGGCCCATCCGGGCAAAATCATGACCCATCGCGCCATTCTGACACAGGTCTGGGGCGCAGACTACGCCGACATGACCCATTACGTGCGCATTTACATCAGCCAGATTCGCAAAAAACTGCAAGAGGATCCCGCCGCCAATGTGCGCTATATCCTCAATGAACCGGGCATCGGCTACCGTTTTGTAGACATTGGCTGACAGCTTCTTGACACAAACTTGACCCCCTTCCTCATTTCCCCTGACACAATCTTTACGGCAACCAGTGTAAGCTAATCACGCAGACCCACACAGCATGTGTAGCCGCGGTATCCTTACCGCGCTGTGGGTTGCGAGCAAGCGAGGATTGGAATCCTCGGCCACTTTATACTGTGCGTTTGATCAAAGGAGCTTACGATGGGTGATTCTCGATTGATGATCGTCATGGGCGAACGCGCCTGGACGCTGGCCGCGCTGCATCTGGCCTGCGCCATGTCGCGCCGCAACCAGACAGAATTGCTACTGCTCAAGATGGCGCCGGTGCGTCATCCACTGCTGCTGGGCGACGCCGCCGGTTCGTTGAGCGTCACCGCCGAAGACACCAAAGCCCTGGCCGACATGACGGCAACGACCGAAGACTACGGCGTGCCGTTGGCAGTGGAAATTTGCCAATACGCCAATTATTGGCACGGCGTGGTCGATGCGGCGGCACAATTGGGGGCAACGGCCGTTATCATCCACATCCCCCACGCCTCCATTCCCTACCGGCATAACTTCCGCCGCTGGCTGCTGAACCGCCAGTTAGCGCGGCAGGGATGCCTGCTCATCACCCTGGACGACCTGACCCCCTCGCTCACCTGGACGCCCTCCATTACGCTGCAAGAGGAAACGGCCGTTAAGCTAAAACACCACCACCTCCGCCCGTTTTAGGTAAACCGCAGAAAATTTTCGGACAATCGTAATGCTAAAACTGCGGTTTCCTTCAAGTAATCGGCAAGATTTCGCGTGATTTAATTCTGAAAAGTTCTTGCCGATTACCTAAGCCAACACCATCAGGAGCTGTAAAAACTCATGGAAACAATACCTGTTCACACAAAATCCCCCCGCTTTTCCTTTTCACGCCTGCTGTTCGGCAAGCCAATCCCCACCCGCGATCTGGAACACCAAAGCATCAGACGCCTTGTCGGTCTGGCTGTTTTTGCCTCCGACGCGCTGTCATCCACAGCCTACGCCACCGAAGAAATCCTGTTTATTCTGGCGCTGGCCGGTACCAGCAGCGCCGTTTTAGGCATCTCCATCCCCCTCTCCATTGCCATTTCCGTCCTGCTGATTATCGTCACCATCTCCTACCGCCAGACCATCTACGCTTACCCCAACGGTGGTGGGGCCTATATCGTGGCCCGCGACAATTTGGGTGAAGTCGCGGCGCAAATCGCCGGCGCCGCCCTGCTCACCGACTACATTCTGACCGTGGCCGTCAGCATCTCGGCCGGCGTGGCCCAAATCGCGTCTGCCTTTCCCGCGCTGCTGCCTTATCGCGTAGAAATGGCCCTGCTGGTCATCCTGATCATGACCGTGGTCAACCTGCGCGGCGTCAAAGAAAGCGGCGCCATTTTTGCCATCCCCACCTACTTTTTCTTAGGCGCTATGCTGCTAACCCTTTCGGTAGGGATGTATAAATACTTCACAGGCACATTGGGCGTGGTCACAGGCGTGGAAATGGTGGAATCCGGGACCGTGCAGGCGCTGACGCTGTTCCTGATTTTACGCGCCTTTTCCAGCGGTTCGGCCGCCCTCACCGGCATTGAAGCCATTTCCAACGGCATTACCGCCTTCAAGGAACCGCGCAGCCATAATGCGGCCATTACCTTGCAATGGATGAGCGGCATCCTCATTACCATTTTCCTGAGCATTACTTTTCTGGCCCACCAGATTGTGGCTTTACCCAGCGAATCGGAAACGGTTATCTCGCAGCTCGGCCGGGTTGTGTTTGGCAGCGGCAGCCTCCTCTACCTGGCGCTCGTAGCCGGTACAGCCCTCATCCTGTTGATGGCCGGGAACACCAGCTACGCCGATTTTCCCCGGCTGGCTGCCTTGCAAGCCGGCGACGGCTTCCTGCCGCGGCAGCTCACCTTTCGCGGCGGGAGGCTGGTTTTTAACTGGGGCATTGTCACCCTGGCAGCCATGGCCTCACTGCTGGTCATCGTCATGGATGCGCGCACCACGGCGCTGATTCCGCTGTATGCTATCGGCGTGTTTCTCAGCTTCACCATCTCTCAGACTGGCATGGTGGTGCGTCTGCGTAAAATCGGCCGGCTAAAGCCGGGTGAAAAAGTGCAAGGGCTGGAAACAATGATGGAATATGATCCCCGTTGGCGGCTGAAAATAGTGATTAGCAGCTTTGGCGCAGTGTGTACCGGCATTGTCATGCTCATCTTTGCTATTACCAAGTTCACCTCCGGCGCCTGGCTTGTCATCTTGCTGATCCCCATGCTGGTTTTCGCTTTTTTCCGAGTGCATCATCATTATCAGGCGGTCGCCCGTAACCTGAGCCTGAACCATAACCATCACGATCTCACCACTTACCCGGTACAAACGGTAGTGCTGGTGGATGGGGTCCATACGGGTACGATTGAACTGGTCAACTTTGCCAAATCGCTGCAACATCCCTGGCACGCGGTGCATATTGGCATCAATCCGGAAAAATCGGCCAAAGTGCAGCAGATTTGGGATGAGGTCATCGGTGAAGGCG
>JAWOGU010000565.1:0-11874 GCA_046496595.1 Chloroflexota bacterium | reverse complement strand
CAAGGCTACTTCGCTGGGTGATAATGAGTGTTTGCCTTCCTGCAAAAACAAGGTGCGAGAAACCGCCATGAATAAGGCCGCATGGAAGCCCTTATCGGCCACATCCGCCAGCACAATGCCCACATGTTCATCGTCCAACGTGTCCACATCGTAAAAATCACCGCCTACGAGCCGGGCCGGTTCCAGATAAGCCGCAAATTTGTAGTCGGGATATTGCGGCAGTTCCACCGGCAGCAAACTGCGTTGTACCGTTGCCGCCAGCTCAATCTCTTTTTCCAGCCGTTCTTTCTCCACAATTTTTTCCTGAGCGGCTTTGAGTTGGTCATAGGCTTGCTGCAGAGACTGGTTCTTTTCATTTAACTCATCGATGGATGCCTGGTCAATACTGCGGGCGCTTTCCAGAATTTTGCGCAGCATGGCATACGCCACTGATGGACTGTTCATCACGACCTGGTCGAAGACTGCTTCATCCACTTCCAGCACGGTCGTTTCGATGATGGTGGTGCAGGTTGCCATGCGCGGCGTGTCATCGATCAGGCTCATTTCTCCAAAGCTCTTGTTGGGTCCGAGGATGCCCAACAGCCTTTCTTGACCGTCTTCCAGTTTGCGGGTAACGGCGACCCGGCCTTCCATAATGATGTAAAGCGTATGTTCCACCACGCCCTGGTGGGTGAGATTGGTATTGGGTGGATATGTTTTTGGGTGGGCGACTTGACGCAGGGCGTTTAAACTTTCCTGGTCTATGCCGCTAAAAATGCTGGTGAGCAACATGGTGTGTTCGCTGCTAGGACTCATGGACTCTTCTCCTCGTATAAAGCAGCCTAGGATTCCAATCCTCGCTTGCACATAGCCTACAGCGCGATAAGGATACCGCGGCTACAGGTTTTTATTCTTCGTAGTGCCCTGTGTCGTTTGTTGTTTTCCGGTGAATGAAGTTTAGAAACTGTGTCAAAGGCCAGGTGTTGACGACCTGATTTTTGGGCAGCCAGCCGCGCTGACCGACGGCGACGCCATAATGGCGAAATTGAAAATGGTCGGGATGATGGGCGTCGGTATTGATAGCCAGGATGACGCCTAAATCGACAGCCCGTCGTACGTGGCTGTCTCGCAGGTCCAGGCGCTGCGGATTGGCGTTGATTTCTAAAATGGTGCGGGTGGCAACGGCCGTTTTCAGCACCTCGTCCATATCCAAATCCGCGCCAGGGCGGTCTGGCAGCAGACGCCCTGTGGGATGCGCAATCATATCGACGTGTGGATTGTGCATGGCATTGAGCAGACGATGGGTAATTTGTTCGCGCGGTTGGCCCAGGCTGGTGTGCAGACTGGCAATCACAAAATCAAGTTCGGCCAATACGTCATCGGGATAATCCAGCGTGCCATCGGCTTTAATTTCCATTTCCGTGCCAAAAAGCACCCGAAAATCCGGTCCCATCGCCTCATCCGCTTCCTGCACAGCCTGCACTTGCTGCCACAGCCTTTCTTCAGAAAGCCCGCGGGCAATGCCCAAACTGGCCGAGTGATCCGTGATGGCAATGTACTGCAATCCCTGTGCCTGCGCCGCTTGCGCCATCTCCAGGATGCTCAACTTGCCATCGGACCAGGTGGTGTGCATGTGCAGGTCGCTGATGATGTCGGTCAGTTGAATGGGCTGGGGTAAACGGCCGTTTTGAGCCGCCTCGATTTCACCCGTATCCTCACGCAGGGTGGGTAAAATATATGGGAGTCCCAGGGTTTCGTATACCGCTTCTTCCGTGGCGCACAAAATTTCAGGACCGCCGTCTTCCGGCGTGAAGCTGTGTTCGTTCAGGCTCAGCCCTTGTTTGAGCGCCAGTTCACGCAGGCGCACGTTATGGTTTTTACTACCGGTGAAGTAAGACAACAGCGTGCCCCAGCGTTCGGCCGGCAAAACGCGCAAATCCACCTGCATCCCATTCAGCAAAATCACGCTGGATTTGGTGGGACCATGTCCGGAGACCGATTCCACTTGAGGCAGGTTGATAAAAGCGTCCATGATGGGCGCCGATTCCTCAGCGGCTATGAGCAGGTCGATGTCGCCAATGCTTTCTTTCATGCGGCGTAGGGAACCGGCAACGGCCGTTTTAGTCACCCCCGGTAGTGCAGCCAGCTTTCCCAGAATTTCTTGCGCCAGAGGCCATGCCTCGCCTAATGGCGTACGCTCATCGCCATGCCTGGATAAGGCGGCAATGGCCGCAATCAACTTTTCTTCGGATTTGGCCCCCATTTTGGGCAGTTCGCGCAGTTTGCCGGCTTGCGCGGCCGCCGCCAGTTCATCCAGCGTGGTGATGCCCAGCGTATCATAAATTTGTTTGACCCGTTTAGGCCCCAGCCCTTCCACACGCAGCATCTCTATCAGAGAAGGCGGAATCTCCTGCGCCAGGCGCTCATAAAAAGCCAGATGCCCGGTCGTCAGCATTTCCTCAATTTTTTCGGCCAACGTTTTGCCAATGCCGGGGATGTCGGTCAGGGCGCCTTCGGCGTATACCTGATTCACGTCGCGCCCCAGGGTTTCAATGCTTTCCGCCGCTTTACGATATGCCAGAATGCGGTGAATCTGGTCACCGCGAATGGCGAGCATATCAGCAACTTTATGAAAAATATCAGCCACTTCACGATTGTTCATATGCTTACTTGTCCGCTCATAAAAATCAAATTTAAGGGGGCGTGGTTCAGAAATCCAAGAAACAAGCCTCGCCCTTTGTTGACGATTTGCAAAATCGTTCTCTGGTTTGTAAAAAACTTGAACCATGCCAAACTTTGATTATACCGTGAAAAAGCTGATATACTCCATAAATTAAAAGCCACTAAGAAGCCACCAAGATGTCACCATGGGGTCGTTTTATCTGTCTGGTTTGTCGCAACAAACAACCCATGTTAACATTGAAAGCAATCCACTAAACCCACGCTAACCTGCATTGCAGCCTTATATTCATTTTTACTCTCAAAAGGAGGAGAGAACATGAATCGAAAATTGTTGTTGTTGAGCGTAATTCTTATTTTTGCCTTTGCTTTGGCTGCCTGCGCCCCGCAGGCTGCTGAACCAGAAGCGCCAGCCGCCGAGGCTGAAACTGCCGCAGAAGAGCCTATGGCAGAAGAACCTGCCGCAGAAGAGCCTATGGCAGAAGAACCTGCTGCTGAAGAACCGGCAGTAGAAGAACCCGTTGCAGAAGAACCTGCTGCTGAAGAAGAGATGATGGCGTTTGAGCCAATGTCTGTAGGCGCAGAAAACTGCGATTATGGTGGGAAAATCCTGTCCATTAAAGCAGTCGATGAGCTAACGGTGCAGTTTGACCTGTGCCGGCCTGATCCGGCTTTCAACGCCAAGATTGCTTTTACTCCATTCGGCATCCAGCCGGCAGAGTGGATTGCTGAAACAGGCGGAACCGGTCAGCTCTTAGAACAGCCGATTGGCACAGGTCCTTACATGCTTCAAGAATGGGTGCGTGGTGATTCTGTCATTTTCCAGCGTTTTGACGATTACTGGGGCGAACCGGCTTTTGCCGAAACGGCCGTTCTCCGTTGGAATCAGGAACCTGCCGCCCGTTTGCTGGAACTGCAAGCCGGTACAGTGGACATGATTACTTTCCCCAGTCCTGATGACTATGAATCTATCCAAGCCGATCCGAATTTGCAGTTACTGCCGGTAGCGAATCCCAATGTTCTCTACCTGGGCATGACCAACACCTTCGAGCCGTTCAATAACCCGGATGTACGCAAAGCCATAGCCATGGGCATTGATCGCCAGCGTATCGTCGACAACTTCTTTCCTTTGGGTTCAGAGGTTCCTGATTTCTTCACGCCTTGCTCCATTCCGAATGGCTGCGCGGGCGAACCCTGGTACGAATTCGATCCCGAAGCCGCCCGCCAGATGCTGGCCGATGCTGGTTATCCCGATGGTTTTGAAACCACAATCTCCTATCGGAACGTATCTCGTGGTTATTTACCCGAGGCCAGCCCGGTGGCTGTAGAGTTCCAGACCCAATTGCAAGAAAACCTCGGTATCACGGCCGAAGTCGTGGAAATGGAATCTGGGGCGTTTATTGATGAATCAACCAGCGGCCGTTTGGATGGTTTCTATCTCCTGGGTTGGGGCGCGGACTATCCCCATGTCACCAACTTCCTGGATTTCCACTTCAGCAGTGAAAACCCGCAGTTCGGCGATCCCCATCCGGAAATCTACGAACAATTATTGGCAGCAGCCACCATTGCCGATTTGGCAGTAGCTGAACCCTACTATGTAGAAGCCAACAATGCCATTAAAGAACTGGTGCCCATGGTACCTATTGCTCACGGCGCTGCCGCGGATGCCGCCTTGGCCAGCCTGGGTGGCGCTTATACCCCGCCATTTGGCGCAACCCGCTTTGCACTACTGGACCCGGGCAAAGATACCCTCGTCTTCATGCAGGCCAGCGAACCCATCAGCCTCTACTGTGCAGACGAAACCGACGGCGAGTCTTTACGGCCTTGCCAACAGGTGGTTGAGACTTTGTTAAACTACAAGACAGACTCTGGTGACACCGAACCTGCCTTGGCGACCGAATGTGTGGGCAATGAAGACGCCACCGCCTTTACCTGCACGCTGCGTGCAGGTGTACTGTTCCATGATGGCTCCACACTCGACGCTAATGATGTTGTCGCTTCCTGGGCTGCTGGTATTGATGCCGCCAATCCAAATCATGTGGGCAACACAGGCTCTTTCGATTATTTCTCATACCTGTGGGATGGATTCATAAACCAGCCACCAGCAGAAGAATAACCTGATTCACTGTGTTGGAAACAAGCGTTCACTGCCTGTTTCCAACACATCCATAATCAAAGCGGGATGGCAGTCACGGCCAAACAGCAGTGTAGCCATCCCGCTTTGCGGTTATTACCCCTAATATCATGATTCAATATACCGTTCGCCGAATTTTACTCTCTATACCCGTTATTTTAGCCATCCTTGTCATCACTTTTGCCCTGGCAAGGGCCATACCAGGAGATCCCTGTAAATCGATTTTGGGTGAAAAAGCAACAGTGGCCACGTGCGAAGCCTTCGCCGAGCGACAGGGATTGGATAAGCCTATTTACGAGCAGTTTTTTATTTACATGAAAAATATTGCTCAAGGTGATTTGGGCACTTCAATACGCTTTGGACGGCCAGTTTTGCTTATCTTGATTGACCGTTTGCCTACAACTATAGAGCTTGGCGTAGCGGCTATGACCATTGCTCTCGTCGTCGGGATTCCTGCGGGCATACTATCAGCCGTTAAACGCAACTCCGCTATTGATGTAGTTACGATGATTGGGGCAAATATAGGTGTTTCTTTACCGGTTTTCTTTTTGGGTCTCATATTAATATATATTTTTGCTGTTGTGCTTAAGGATACGCCGTTTGCTTTGCCTCCCACTGGTCGCTTGTCGCCTGGTATTTCCCCCGTGCCTTTTTATAAATATTATGAATTATCGGTAAATGAGGATAGTGGACTGTTTATTTTTTACCAGTTTTTGGCAAAGCTCTACATTTTTAACTCGATTATTACGGGTGATTGGAAAGTATTGAGTGACACCATTCGCCATTTGATTTTGCCAGCCATTGCTTTGGCCACGATTCCCCTGGCTATTATTGCGCGGATGACGCGCTCTAGTATGCTGGAAGTGCTTGGTCTGGATTATGTCCGCACTGCGCGCGCCAAGGGTCTGCCACAAAGTAAGGTCGTGTACAAACATGCGTTACGAAATGCACTTTTGCCCATTGTCACCATTGCTGGTTTGCAAATGGCTGCTATTTTGGGCGGGGCAGTCTTGACAGAATCGATTTTTGGCTTGGCCGGGGTTGGCTTGAGTGTTTATGAGGCGATTACTTCGCGGGATTTTCCCATTATTCAAGGTTTTGTGGTGGTGATTGCGCTGATATACGTCACGTTTAATTTAATCGTTGACTTATCATACGCTATTCTCGATCCGAGAATTCGCCTGGATTAATGTTATTGGATACGTCTATGTCTACTGTAGTTGAAATTCCTGACGACAATCTTGCTGACATGTCTGACTATAAATCTAACAGTTTATGGCGTCTGACTATTCGGCGCTTATTTCGCCAACGTTCTGCTATTTTTGGCATGAGTATTTTGTCGGTTTTGATAATCATGGCAGTGTTTGCGCCGGTTATCGCACCTTACGGTCCCGCTGAAGTACTCATTGGCAAAGAGGATGTCAAAAAAAGAGAGGCGCCCTGTATTCACTTGTTGGGCTGTCCTAAGGAAAAACCGCAGCATTTAATGGGCATAGATGGAAACGTGCGTGACGTTTTCAGCAGAATTGTGTATGGCACGAGGATTTCCCTCCAGATTGGATTTGGTGTTGTTACCCTGGCGGTTGTGGTCGGCACGTTTTTAGGGGCGGTTTCCGGTTACAGTGGCGGCTGGCTGGATAACTTGATCATGCGCACAATGGATATTGTGCTGGCATTTCCATTTTTCTTGTTAGCTATTGCGCTGGTTTTTGTGTTAGGTCCCAGTTTGAATAATGCGATGTTGGCTATTGCGATTATCAGTATCCCTTCTTATGCCCGAGTGGTGCGGTCTACGGTGTTATCGGTGCGAGAGACGGATTATGTGGAGGCTTCACGGGCGTTGGGCGCCAGCAGTTTTCAGATTCTTTTTGGCCGTATTTTGCCCAATGCGCTGCCGCCGTTGATTGTGCTGGCGACGCTTGGTATTGCGACAGCTATTTTGGATACGGCCGCTTTGTCGTTTCTTGGTTTGGGCGCTCAAGAGCCTTTGGCAGAATGGGGTACGATGCTTGGCCGGGAACGCAACCAAATTTTCAGCGCTCCCCACTTGGTTTTTATTCCTGGTATCATGATTTCTATCACGGTGCTGGCGTTTAATTTATTAGGCGACGGTCTGCGTGATGCATTGGATCCCCGTCTGGTTCACAACAAGAAGTAGTCAGTAATCCCCCCTTTTTCCTACCATAATGATGTGACATAAGCTTGACTGAAATCTACATAAAGTTATAATGTGAGTTATGTTAGCTTACGCGAAGGCTTTAGTGGCATTGCCGGCGTGGCTACTGCAGTGGCTGCGACAGCTTTTGTCGTTGTTGAGTGTTCCTGGCCTTCACCATATTGTATTGAGTGTTTTAAGAGGTGGTTTTGACACCATCTTGTTGGTTTTTCTTGGCGCTGGTTTTGTGGCTGGCGGCCGTTATGTGATGGACACTCAATTTACACTACCACGATCGATTCAAAGTGAAGTTATTAAGTGGGCGCCCATTGCGGATGCGATTGCGCGCAAAGCAGATATACCACGGGAAGTACCTCTTGTGATTTGGTATAAAGAGAACAGTATGTTGTCAGAAAACCCGGAGAGCTGTACGGGCATTATCGGCGCGTATACTCTGGTTCGTTCTGGCGAACGCCCTTGTTTTACGCCGGGACCTATTTCGGACTTTGAGGTGGCGGAACAGTTGGCTGTTGCTGCTCAGGAGTTTAAGAAGCGCTGTCCTGATATAACCTATTACACGCAAAATCCGGACACGTTGAAGCGCTGTTATTTTGCTTATAATGCGGGGGCAGGGGCGGCAGCGCGTCTGGATGCGGATGATTCTGCGTATGTGATGAATAATTATGACGAAGCCCATACGAATATGGTGTATTCGGATATCGAATTGGGGACGGTGGTGGTGAAGCAGCTTGGGGCCTGGCCGACTCACCTGGCCGTGCAGAGTTTGATTGTGACGCAGTTGGATGGGGAGAAACGGCCGTTAACCATCACCCTCCTGGATGTTAGTACCAGAGCTTATGACTGGATTACCACCACTGCCTCTGCGATTGGACAAACCGTTTTTGGTGTTGAAAGTGAAATGGAATTCTCTGAATATCGTGATTTGGCCGGCGAGACCTGTCTGGGCGAAGCGCATATTGTCGGGAATATCCTGCTGAGACCCAAGCTCAATCCTGTAACTATTTCGCCCGTGCTTACCCAAGATACGCATGGGTGCAGCTACAGTCTGCCTGGCCTTGATATTTCTTCCAATCAAGACCATTCCGCTGTCTTGCAAGCCCCAATGCCAGGCGAGGTCACTACGTTTACGGACCGTTGGCATAACACTACCATTCGCATTGAGAATGATGAATGGATCATCTACATGCTTCATCCACGTTCATACCTCATCAAAGAGGGAAAGGTGAAACGTGGGCAGGCCGTGGGCGTGATGGGGGCTGTGGGCAACGCCACCGGGCCGCACGTTCATTACACTATTTATGACAAAGTTAACGATACCTTTGTTGATCCGAAGGAATTTCTACCGTAGCACTAAAGTGAAGATGAGAAGCAAGGAGTAGTGACATGGATCTCAATTTAGGCAACCTTTTGCTGTTTATTCCGTTGATAGCCGGTTTGGTATTGGCTTATCATCTGATATTTAAGGTGCAGCTTCCGGGTCAGGGTCTATGGAAGATAGTTACCTATTTCATCGGCATCGTTATCGTGATGGTTGGCGTCTATTTTATTGTTGCGCAAATATTTGCCTCGTTTACCAATGAGCTTCTCGATGCAGGGGCGTCTCCTGAGTGGCAAGAGGTCATGAACAAATCATCCGCCATCATTGATTCGGCTTTTAGCACTGGTTCTAGCAGCGGTGGCGGCGCGCCGCCGCCAACACCCACAACACCGTCGGTTATTGTGATAACAGCCACGCCTACTGGTGGATCGGGCGGCGGCAGCGGGCAGGTAATTTATTATACGGTTGTGCAGGGCGACACCCTGACATCGATTGCCTCTCGTTTTGGCACCAGTGTACAGGCCATCAAAACCGCCAATGGCCTGACATCTGATTTGATTTATGTGGGTCAGGTACTTGTCATTCCTAGATAGATGGGTCAAACAGGTAGCGTATGAGTAACTCGTTTGGTTGGTTTCGCAGACGATGGAAACGATTGCCCACGGATTTCCGTTGGCATATAGAGGACTCTTTTCAGCCCGAAGATATTTCAGAGCGTTTGCTCCCGGGCGAAGAACCCATTTTGCAAATTGGCCTGGCCTGGTATCGGGCGTTTCCTGCCAGTATTATCTTTAAATATTTTGGCATATTTCTGATATTGACGATTGTATTGACGCTGATTTTGCTTTTGATGGCTGCGTTGCAGGCGTTTAGTTTTATTTTTGCGTTTATTCCCCTTTTAATTTTCATTGCGGCAGTCGCAGGCAGTGCGCAGCAGTATATTGTTTATAACCAGTGGCGGGTATTAAGAACAAACAAGCGGTTGATTATTTCACTGCCCCAACCGAATGGCTTTCCCCTGGTTGATAATATTGAATTGAAGGGTGTGCCGGCGGTTATTGACATGAACTGGTCTAGAAATCCGATGTGGCGTATTTTTCAATTCTTTACAGGTTCCAGGGATATGTATATCAGCATGGTGGCTTATAGGTTTAATGAGACGACCGCCCGCGTAGGCGATGCCTTGATTATTCCTGATGTGACCTTGCACGATGTGTTGGAGTTTAAGAAGGTTGTGTTTGGTTAGAACGGCCGTTTACCATCACGCTCATCAATAAGTCCCATAAATCAAAAAGCGCCGGATGATTTTCATCCGGCGCTTTATTTTGTGTGAACGGCAGCGTTTGTCAGCTGATGATTTCCGGATCCCCGCTGTAAGGTTCTATTTCTGTCGCTTCTGGACCTTTATTGGTCTCCTCGACATCATACAGAACCCATTCTCCTTCTACTAAATCTTCGGGGCGGCCTACAGTGCTGGATTTGTGGAAGAAGATTTCTTCACCGGCGCCGCGTACCAGAAAACCATACCCTTTTTTGGGATTGTACCACTTCATTTTGCCAATGTATTTGCCGGTTTGGGGGTCGATTTGGATGTTGAAATCGTTTGCTACCTCTGGCATTTTGGCAGATGATGGCGGCGCGGAGCGGGGTGGATATTGAGGTTCTCGTTCTGGCCGGGATTCTCGTTCTGGCCGGTGTTCCCGTTCTGGCCTGGGTTCTGTCTCGTACTCAGTGGGACGGGGTTGAAGATTAAGCTGCGCCAGATTGGCGGGATCTATCGGCAAGCCTGTCTGGCTTAAGCGCCGCTGCATCTCTACTGTGAAGATGAAGTCTGCGCCGGTTTCGTCTTTTTCCCATCGGTCTTTGAAGTTCATGCTGTATTGTCTCCGTTTGTTCGGCAAGTAAGCGATATATGGTATGGATGATAGTATTTACTACACTACTCTATTATACGCATTATGGAAACTTCCAAAAGTTTTTGTTTTAGCTTTTGGTTTTCCTTTTGGTTTTTGCGTTTGGGGTGGTGGTATTGATGTCGGTAATTAAGGACAGCTGCTGCGGAACGGCCGTTTCCCTTTCAACTTCCTCCGCTACTGCCACCCTGGCTGTGAGCCGAACAGCGCCTGTGATCCGGTTGGGCGGCCCGACTTTCCAAACCGACTGCGGCTTGATAGAGCGCCCACCTAATGCCGTTTGCCCCATCTTGATTTGTTTAGTAGTGCCCACGACTGAGGTGATGATAATTTCCGTATCGGCCGTGCCGATGACGGCCGCTACCACTTCGGCCGCGTCTTTGGGCAGACGCACATTGATCACTCCCTGGCCATGGCGACCTTGCGTGGGGTACTGCTCTATCTCGGTGGCTTTTGCTAAACCGTTGTCGGTGATGCTCCAGAGGTAACTGTTTGGCGTCACTATTTCCATGCTCACGATGCCATCGGCTTCGTCAGCCAGTTTGATGCCCAGCACCCCACCGGCAGGCAGCCCCATCGGCCTGACGGTGTCTTCCTGAAAGCGAATGGCCTGCCCGGAAGCTGTCACCAGGATGACTTCCTCTGTCCCCGTTGTTATCCTGGCCCAGCCCAGGGCGTCGTCATCTTGCACGTTGATGACGGTGAAGGGTTCGGTGGTGATGCCCGGCAGATCTTCCAGGCGCACCCGCTTGACGACGCCGCTCAACGTGGTCAAGAATAGATAACCTTCCGCATCAGGCGGGATGACCAGGGACGCTGCCAGGTGGTCGCGTTTGCTCAACGTCGTCATCTCCGACCAGTGATTGCCCTGACCCACTTCCCGCGATTGCGCCAGTTGGTAGACGGGCAGGCTGACAGCCCGGCCGTCGGCGGTGAACAGGTAAAGGATGTCCTGCGTGTTGGCTTCCTGAATGGCTACGGGCTGTTCCAGCGGTTTGGTGGGGATATTGATCATTTCAGCCGAAGGCGTGCGGGCGATGGTGCCCTTATCCCCGGCGATGACCCACACCTGCTGGTCTGGCAGCAAATCTGTGGCGGTGATCATTTTGCTCTCGTTGGTGTCCAGGATTTGGGTGCGGCGGTTATTGGCGTATTTGTCACGAACGGCCGTTAACTCTTCTTTAATCGTATCCCGCATAAGCTTGGGACTGGAGAGCAGCCGTTCCAGATACTTGATGAGCTGCATAGTTTCTTTGTGTTCATCCTGGATTTTCTTCCGCTCCAATCCTGCCAGACGGCGAAGCTGCATGTCTAAAATGGCCGTTGCCTGGAGTTCACTGAACTTGAACTTGCTGATCAAATTGCTGCGCGCCGTTTCCACCGTGCGCGAATGGCGGATGATCTCGATGACTTCATCCAGGTTATCCAGCGCCTTCATCAAGCCTTCCAGAATGTGGGCGCGATTTTGGGCCTTATTCAGATCATATTCACTGCGGCGGCGCACCACTTCCAGGCGGTGTTCCAGATAAACGCGCAGCGCCTGCTTGAGCGTGAGTACACGTGGTTGGTCATCGACCAGCGCCAACAAGGAAATGCTAAACGTAGCCTGCATGGGCGTCAGGCGGAACAATTCCGCCAGAACGCCTTCCGGCTCCACATTTCTGGTAGTTTCCAG
>JAWOGU010000223.1:0-4651 GCA_046496595.1 Chloroflexota bacterium | reverse complement strand
TACTTTTAGCTCAGATGGACAGATGCTAGCTGGCAGTCACACATTAAACGAAGAGAGCCTGATGCGTGTTTGGTCGGTGGAGAATGGAAGCGAATTGGCTCAAATCACCCATGATGACAGGATTTTGGATGCGGCTTTTAGTCCAACTAATGGTTATGTGGCTTCATCAAGTGCGGATGGAACGGCCGTTTTGTGGCAAATTATCTCTCCCTGGGATGGCCTCTATGCTGATTTAGGTGTTAGCAGCTTTGTAGACAGCACCGCATTTAGCGCTGATGGTCAATTGGCGGCTGCCGCTAGTCAAAATGGGGAGATAGTGTTGTGGTCGCTGGCATCGCAGCAAGAAGTACTCCGGTTAAAGGTCGAGGATGGCGGTGTCAGCAAGTTGTTGTTTAGCCCTGATGATCGCTATCTCGCTGTCGCTTGGTCTCAATCGCTGCATCTTTTTAACGTGGCGACAGGCAGTGAGATAGGTCCCATTCCTTATCCTACCGGCGAAGAACATTATCTGCGCCACATCGCCTTTAGCCCTGATAATCGTTATTTGGCTGCGGCCAGCTATGACAACACGGTGCGCCTGTGGGATGTGGTTTCAGGTCAACTTTTGAAAGAGATTGTCTTGGATAGGGCAGCTACCTCTGTTATCTTTTCGTCTGACAGTGAAACAATTATCACGGCGCAGGTTGATAGCTTGGTTCAGTTTTGGGACATGTCCGCCTATCAACCCATGCAGCAGCTTTCCGCCCCCAACAGTGCTTTGGGGCCGACAGGATTGGTAAGCGCGGATGGGCACTGGCTGGCCTTCTATGATGGCGGACAAGCCCGAGTTTGGCGCATGGATGATCAGGCATTATGGCTAGAAGTGGAGGATACAACAGGTTCGCCTCATATTTACACGGCGCTGTTTTCACCTGACGGCCGTTTTTTTGTCACGTCGGGTAACGACAGCACGGTACGTGTTTGGGACATAGTCGCGCAGGAGGAAATTTATCGCTGGCAACTGCCCAACGTAGGCAGACAGTTATCTATCAGTCAGGACGGCCGTTATCTAGTGGCGCAAGTGGATCGTGCGACTCACATTTGGGATATGGAAGTAGCACAGGAAGTGGCTGCCATTCCCCATAATCATACTGCCAATGCGGCGGCATTAAGCCCCGACAATCACCTGTTGCTGTCCGGTTCGCAACTTTGGCTTTGGCAGCCAGATGATTTGCTAACACCGTTGTGTGAGCGGTTAACTCGTAACCTAACTTTAGCAGAATGGGAGACATATCTCAGGGATGAACCGTATCGTCAATCGTGCGATATGTTGCCATAGATTTAAGTCTTTACACTTGCTAAAAAGAGTTCAACCGTGACAACAAATACCGCACCTCAGTCAAAAACGAACCTGGATTGAGTACCGTAATGTCTGGATGGCCCAGTTGGAAATGACGCACGTTAAACGTCAGCAGCCAGGGACATTGTTCACGAACGGCCGTTAAATTCCGCGCAACGAACTCAAAAATTTTCACGTATATGATAACAGTGGCTCTGGTAATCTGGAGCCGTTTATTGTGGCGTCATGACCAGGGAGGGCAAAATTCCCCGGTCCAAGCAAAAGAGAGGAAAATCATGAAACTGCGTCAATTGTGGGTCGGTATCGTACTGGTGGCGGTGCTGTGCCTGACGAGCGGCGTAAGCCAGGCTCAAGAAAAATCGTACAGCGCCGACCGCTTCGACGTGAACATGACCGTTGAAGAAGGCGGCTCGGTGCTGGTGACGGAAACCGTCGTGTTTGACTTTGTCGGCGGTCCGTTTACTTTTGTCTTCCGCGAACTGCCGCTGGACCATACGGACGGCATTTCGGTGCTGGAGGCCAGCGTCGATGGCATGGTCTATCCCGTTGGCGCCAATGCCGGGCAGGTGGAAATCAGCACGGGCAACCCGATGCGCATCACCTGGCATCTGGAAGAAACGAGCAACGCCGCACGCACTTTTGTGCTTACCTACCGGGCGGACGGCGTGGCGCGCCAGGAAAGCGGCCTGGACGTGCTTTACTGGCAGCCACTGCCGGACAGTTATGAGTATGCCATTGGCGAGAGCCAGACGGTGGTGAACTATCCCTCCGGCGCAGAGCTGATCTCTGAACCGGCGGTATTGGCGGGAACGGCCGTTGTCACCCAAACCGCCAATCAAGCGGTCTTCACCACGCAAAATTTGCAGCCCAATTCACCGTTGGTCTTCATGATGCAGTTTGAAGCGGGCAGCCTCATTGCCGCGCCGCCCAACTGGCAGGCAGTGGAGCAGGCCGCCGCCGAACAGCGGGCGGCTCAAAACGCCCAACTTCCCTATTGGTTTGCCTTGGGGCTGCTGTTTTTTGGCGCGGGACTGGCGGGTATGTTCGTTTTCTATCGCCGCCACAGTTCCGCAGTCATCAATAACAAAATGACGGTGATGGAGCCGCCCAGCAAGCTGCCGGCCGGCATGGCAGGCGTGTTGACTACCGAAGGGAACAGCCCAACCTGGACCCACGCCCAGGGCACGATGTTCTCCCTGGCGGAACGGGGTTTGCTCATCATCGAAGAGTTGCCTGAGAAATCGTGGTACCGCAAGTATGACTTTGTGGTGAAGCAGGTGGAACCGGCTGTAGGACTGCTTCCCCACGAGGAAGGCTTTTTGGACATGCTCTTTGCGGAGAAAAACGGCCGTTCTACTTCCATCAAGCTCTCCGACATGGGCAAAAAAATCACCGGGTCCGCCTGGAAAAAGTATAAGGAACCGCTGCAAGAGGAACTAAAACAGGGCGGCTACCTGAGCAAATCCCGCCAAAAAGCGCGCACCAACTTCTTTGTGCTGGGCGGACTGCTGCTGGCTTTAGGGTTAGTGGGCATTGTGGCGATGGCGCTTTTGGCGACTGCGTTTGGCTGGGGACCGTTTGTGCTGATGGGCGTATTGGCGCTGCTGGGTACGGCGGCCCTGATTTTTGGGGCGTCGCTGTCGCCGTTGACGGATGGCGGCCTGGAAACGGCCGTTGCCTGGAAACAGTTCAGCAAATATCTCAAGGACGTGAGCAGAGGCAAACAAACCGTCACCAGTCCTACGATGTTTGAGAAGTACCTGCCCTACGCCGCCAGTTTTGGCCTGCTCCAGCAGTGGGCCAAACATTTTGAGAAGGCAGGCTGGACGGAAACGCCGCCATACTTCCGGGTGCTGCCCAACACGACGGGGCATAACAGCATGATGGCCTTCGTCGCCATGTCAGCGGCGACCTCTTCATCGGGGGGCAGCGCGGCGGCTAGCGCGGGCGCTGCCGGGGCCGGAGCGGCCGGCGGCGGGGCCAGCGGCGCAGGTTAAACGCTTAAGCAAGAACCTCCCGGAAGTTTTGAACTTCCGGGAGGTTTTTTTTATGCCAGTTGGTCGGCTAACGGCCGTTCTGGATCGTAGGTATGCCCGTTGGGCAGTACAGTGGCGGCATCCAGGTAAGCCTGAGACAGTCCATCGGCGGACACTTTGGCGCTGACCATATTTGCGCCGCGCAAATTTGTCCTCTCAAGATCACACTCGCTTAAATCTGCCCGCATAAAGGTGGCGGCGCTGAAATCGGCGTCTTTAAGGCTGGCTCCGGTAAGGTTGGCGTCTGTGAGATTGGCTCCCTTTCCCTGCACCGCAGCAAGATGCGCTCGACTGAGAAAAGCTTTGCTGAGGTCCGCGCCTTCGAGAATGCAGTAATCCAGGTGGGCGTAAGCCAGATTGATCCACTGGAGAAACGCAAAGCTGGCATCCGCCCCACGCCAATCAGAAGAAGCGCACTGAGCGCCGATGAGATTGGCGTGCCGCAGTCTGGCTCGACGCAAATTGACGCGGCGCAAATCCGTGTCCCGCAAATTGACGCCGCTCAATTTGGCGTCTCGCAGAGAGGCATAACCGAAATGACAGCCATGTAGATCCGCGCCGCCCAAATCAATTTTGTCGAGCGTCGTGCGGCTCAAATCTGCGTATGGCATTGCAATGCCCCGCAAATCGGCGTTTGTCAGGTCAGCTTCCCCCATCGGGACAATAGGATTGGGAATGGAAATCAAGTTGCGCTCATAAAGAAATGTCAATAAGCGTCGTTTATCGGTGCGATTCAATGTGTGGCAGGCCTGTTTTGTGGCGCTAACTGCCTGAAAACGTGCAGCGGGTGTGGAATTAACGGCCGTTAGCTGCTGTTCGTAGATCAACTCAGTCATTTTGGCGAAATAATCTGGCAAAATCATGTCTCCCTCCTTGTGATGAGCACACAGCCATTTTAACGGAAGGAACGGCCGTTGTATAGCCTGAAGAACGCAAAAGGGAACGGCCGATAACGGCCGTTCCCTTTCTGCCTAAGGAGAAAAAAATGAAAATGCAAAGAAATGAGACACGGATTTCACAGATAAACACAGATCAATGACGTTAAATCCGTGTTATTCGCGTTTATCCGTGTCCCCAATTGGGTCATTTAGACATGCGCGTGCATGTGGGTGACATCTTCAATCTGCTTGTCTTCAAACTGCCCTTCTTCCGTGGACCCTTTCAACGCCACGGTAGACGATTCGCCCCCGGAAATGACCAGTTGAATTTCATCAAAGTAACCGGCGCCCACAAAGCTTTGGTGCTTAACGGCCGTAAAGCCATAATCCGTGTGCAG
>JAWOGU010000141.1:0-5511 GCA_046496595.1 Chloroflexota bacterium | reverse complement strand
ATGAACGGCCGTCTTTGAATGGCTTGTTATGGGCGGCAGTGTATGGCTTTTTTATCTCACTGCTGCCCATTTTGTTTGTCCTCTATTTGCTCAAGACAGGGCGCATCGCCGAACTGCACATGAGCAATACGGGCGAACGACATTTGCCCTATATTTCAGCCATCATCTCGGCCACTCTTGCCTTTGCCCTGATTTCACTCTTTAATGGGCCTGATCTGCTGCGCTGCCTCACGATTTTTAACCTAATCGAACTGGCGGCGCTGGGCATCATCAACGCCTTCTGGCTGATCAGCCTGCACGCCACCGGCATCATGGCGACCATGCTCCTGGTGGGACTGGTTTTTGGCTGGACCTACGGCCTCATTGTGCTGCCTTTTGTCTTTTTGGTGTGCGGGGTGCGTCTCTTCCTGCGCCGCCATACCGTGATGCAGGTGGTTGCCGGCTTAGGACTGGGTGTATTTACGGTATATATCATGACCCTGATGGGGTGCTTCGTGTGAAATTATTAAAGATTAGTTGTGATACATCAATACATCGTGTGATCAATTTAAAAGCTTAATGGACTATGAACCATCAATACATCGTGTTATTTACTCTGGATAAGGCTCATTTCTGTCACACGATCTATTGATGGTTGTTACATTAGCGTGTCACACGATGTATTGATGTACTACAATTAGTAACTATACAGCGCTGTCGAGGGCTGAGCTTGTCGAAGCCCGGTTCCCTTCGACAGGCTCAGGGAACCTACCTGTATAGTTACTCATTATTAACCATTAGCAAGGAGTCTCACATGCCCCATCCACTTGTTACCCAATTGCGTTTTGCCCGCAGCGAATTTGTGCGCTGCCTGCACGGTGTGTCGGCTGAAGAAGGTATCATCCGTCTCATGCCGATGAACTGCATCAGTTGGATGGTCGGGCATCTTGCCAGCCAGGAAAATTTTTACTGGGTCCGGCTGGGCCAGGGCGTCAAACTGGCGCCTGAACTGGCCGAACTGGTCGCCTTCGGCCAACCCGCTACCACGCCGCCGCTGGCCGACATGTGGGCTGTGTGGCGTGAAGTCACCGCCGCCGCCGACCCCTACCTGGACACGCTTACCTCCGGTATTCTGCAAACGCATCCCCTATGGCGCGGTGAACCCCGCGCGGAAAGCATCGGCGACATGCTCCAGCGCAACATTTACCACTACTGGTTCCACACCGGCGAAGCCCATGCCGTGCGCCAGCAGCTTGGTCACACTGATTTGCCGCAGTTTGTGGGGGATATGGAAACGGCCGTTTATCGCCCTGAATAAGTGACTGGACCCTGGCGTTTTTTGATTCCTCTCTGGTAGGAGCGGTCCGCGAACCCCCACCACTCGACTAAAATTTGCGCTGACCGCTAGCGGCGTAACGCGATTTGGCAAAGGCAGCCCTTGATTATCTTTACTTTTTGCTGTTCAATATACACGCATGAAACCTTGCCTATCAGCGGTGTGCCCTGGCTGGCGGACTGCTTAAACAAGTTGGTTCAATATTTCCACAGCTGCTCCATATTCGTAATCAAAACCACGAGACGCTGCGTCCGAGCCATCCTGGCTGAACTTGTTCATTCTTTGATCAACAATATTCCTGCACAAACCATATTACTAAGGAAGCCATGGACAACCAAAAGAAGTCGCCACAGTGGGTTCACGATCAATACCAGCAGTTCTTAACCTCTATCCCCGATGCCGCACTCATTATCGACAAAGCGGGCGCCATCCTCTTTGCAAATGAAGCCGCCATTAACCTGTTTGGTTACACCTATGAAGAAATCTTGGAAAGCTCAGTTGACAGTCTCCTGCCAGATAATGCCCAAATAAAACACAAAAGCCATATGAGCCACTACTTGCAAAACCCCTGGCCGCGGCCAATGGGCTTGAGTATGGATCTGACAGCAAAACACAAGAATGGTCAGGATATTCCCGTACTGATTAGCCTGTTTCCCCAGCACACAGAAAACGAGCTGAATGTAACAGTCTATATCCGGGACAACACCGAACACAAGGCCATAGAATCCGAACTGCATCAGGCCAAACACCGTCTGGAGGAACTTGTTGCACAAAGAACGGCCGAACTACAATCTGCAAACAAAGCTCTGCGCCAAGAAATCGAGGAACGCGAGCGCATTCAAGAGGAACTACGCCTTTTAACCGTTGAACTGACTCAGCGCCAACGAGAATTAATGCGCGAATTGCAATCATTTGAAAAATATCCGGCCGCTACCCCCCTGTCGGTAACCGCCAGCACCTTCAATCTACTGCCGTTATCGGAAAGCCTGCCTGAAATATTCAACGAATTGGTGTCTGAGTATGAAGATATATTGGACTATGCCCTGGAAGCCCAAACCTACAAAGTTGACTATGACATATCTGAAGCGTTACGCACCCTGGCTGACAAACTGGGCCATCTGAATGCTGGTCCGCACGATGTGGTTATGCTGCACAGCACCGCTCTAAAACAAAAAGGCAAGCATTGTTCATCTGCAAAAGCTTCTGCTTATATTGAGGAAGGCAGAATTCTGGTGTTGAAATTGATGGGTTACCTCGCGGCTCATTACCGTAACTATTCGGTTAGATTTCCCAAAAAGCGGGCTGATTCTGATAAGGATGGGAATCAGATCAAGCGCACGGCGCAGGAGGATTGAGGGTATGCCCATAAAATATTTACTCAAACTGTATATTACTGGTCAAACGCCCAGATCCCACAGAGCTATACAGAATCTGCATACCAC
This sequence comes from Chloroflexota bacterium, assembly GCA_046496595.1. Classification (GTDB taxonomy): domain Bacteria; phylum Chloroflexota; class Anaerolineae; order Promineifilales; family Promineifilaceae. The sequence continues at coordinate 2,754 of JAWOGU010000141.1, read as the reverse complement.
TTGCGAAAAACTGTTGGATGGAAAATACGATCTGGTGGTCATTGACGTTTTAGAACACCCGGAACTGGCCGAAGAAGACAAAATATTAGCCACGCCCACTCTGATGCGCTTGTCCCCGCCGCCACTGCGCCGTGTCATTGGAGATTTGTCTGATACCAAACAAGTTCTTTTGGGACTAGATTTGAGTTTAAGCCTGGAATCTACCTACTCTACAGGAAGCCAAGAGGAATGAATACAATCATAACAACGCCTATCAGTAAAATAGCGACACATATTCCTGGTTTTGATGACATCACGAATGGTGGTCTGCCCCAGGGGCGCACCACGTTGATATCCGGCTCAGCCGGCAGCGCCAAAACCGTTTTTGCCGTCCAATTTTTGGCAGAAGGCATTCGCCAGGCTAACGAAGCCGGGGTTTTTGTTACATTCGAGGAATCTCCCAACGACATCCGTCAAAATATGGCCAGTTTTAGTTGGTACATTCAGGATTGGGAACAGGATGGAAAATGGGCATTTGTGGATGCATCTCCACAGTTGGGCGAAGAAACCATTATCACCGGCAGTTTTGATCTGGGTGCTTTGGTAGCCCGTATTGAGCACGCGGTTCAGAAAACGAAAGCAAAACGCGTGGCAATTGATTCGTTAGGCGCAATTTTTAACCAGTTGGCGAATAACGGGACGATTCGCCATGAGCTTTTTAGAATTGCGACTGCTTTGAAGAAGATGGGAGTAACGGCCGTTCTCACTTCTGAGCGCACCCAGGAATACGGTGAAATCGCCCGCTATGGCGTCGAAGAATTCGTCGCCGATAACGTCATCATCCTGCGCAACGTATTAGACGACGAAAAACGACGGCGTACCGTGGAAATTCTAAAATTCCGGGGTACCGCACACCAAAAAGGTGAATATCCCTTCACCATTCTGCCCGGCGTAGGCATCGCTGTCATCCCCCTGTCCGCCATCGAGCTAAAACAAAGTTCCACAGACATCCGCATTACCTCCGGCAATGAAGAACTGGACAAAATGTGCGGCGGCGGCTTCTTCCGTGACTCCATCACCCTCGTTTCCGGAGCCACCGGCACCGGAAAAACCCTCACCGTCACCGCCTTCATTGCCGGCGGGGCCGCCAAAGGAGAGCGCTGCCTGCTGTTCGCTTTTGAAGAGAGCCGGGAACAACTATTTCGTAATGCCACCGGTTGGGGAGTTGATTTTAAGAAAATGGAAGAAGAGGGCAGGCTCAAACTTATCTGCACCTATCCTGAAGTGGCTGGTCCGGAAGACCATCTTATCAGGATGAAAAGCGAAATCGAACGCTTCAATCCCAATCGCGTAGCCGTTGACAGCCTCTCTGCTCTGGAACGAGTGGCAACACCCAAAGGCTTCCGTGAATTTGTCATTGGGCTGACATCCTCTATAAAACATCGAGAAACGGCCGGTTTGTTCACTTCCACGACCCCCACTTTGATGGGCGGCACCTCCGTCACGGAAGCCCACATTTCCACGGTCACCGACTCCATCATCATGCTGCGTTATGTGGAAATGTATGGCGAGATGCGCCGCGGCCTGACCGTGCTAAAAATGCGCGGCTCCATGCACGACAAGGAAATCCGGGAGTTCACCATCGACAGTCAGGGTATGCACATCGGCAAATCTTTCCGCAACGTTACCGGCATCCTGGTCGGCAATCCAGTCTACATTCCGCAAAATGAACTGGATAGAATCAGCCGCCTCTTTCAAGATGACGTTGATATTTAAATTCACGGCATGGTTCAAAACACAGTAAACCGCCCTTACCAATTTCAAACAAACCATGCCAAATCCACTAAAAAATAAATCTTTGACCATGATGAATGACGAATTATTCCCAGCCAGTGAAGTACGATTCCGCCGGGTGATTGAAGCTAATGCTGATGGAATTATCATTGTTAATAAGGATGGCCTTATTCGCTATGCGAATCCTGCTGCCGAAAAGCTTTTTGCCCGCAGCCGGGAAGAATTGGTGGGCCGGATGTTTGGCTTTCCCATCGTGGTTTCCCAGACAACTGAAATAAACATCCTCAATGAAGGGGGCACAACCGCAGAAATGCGCGTGGTGGATATTGATTGGCAACAAGAGACTGCCTATCTGGCCTCGCTGCGCGATATTACGGAACGCAAACAGGCTGAAAAGGCGCTGCAAGCACGCGAACGTTTTTTGACCTGGCTGAACAATATCACCAGGGCTGCTTTGGAAACGCCAGATTTTCAGGCGATGCTGCAAATTTTTGCTGACCGGTTGGGCGATCTTTTTGACGCGGATGGCTGTTATATTACGGTATGGGATGAAGCTCGGGAAACGGCCGTTCCCGGCGCAGTCAGCCACCATATACAACCCCATTCTCAACTCATAGAACCCGATGAAACCCAGACAAGCATGACGGCCGCTGTGTTACAAGCCAAAGAGGCTGTCATTGTAGATCGGATGTGGAACTCTCCCTACACCAAAACACACACAGCCAGTTTATTTTCCATTCAGTCCACGCTTGGTCTGCCGCTCATCGCCGGCGAGCATAAACTGGGCGCTGCCTTCATCATCTTCCAGGAACCCCACAAATTCACGGCCACGGAAATTACCCAGGGAGAACAGGTTGTCGGTCATATCGCCCTGGCTCTGGCGAAAGCCAAATCGCTCATGGCCGAGAGGCAGCAGCGCATGTTGGCCGAAACGTTGAGCAACGTCATCAGCGCTCTCAATAACAGCCTGTCCCCAGAACA
>JAWOGU010000124.1:0-13139 GCA_046496595.1 Chloroflexota bacterium | reverse complement strand
GGCGCCGTTGTGCGTATTGCCTATGTCACCAATCCCAAATACCAAGAAAACATCCCCGAACCATTACGGGAAGTGATGGAAAACAGCCAGCGCGTCGAAGGTCCAATCGACATGACGACCGTCATTTTCATAGTCGGCACCGTGGCGATCATTGCCGGCGTGGGTATGAGCCGTTCCATGACCAAACCCCTGCGCGATCTGGAAGAAGCGGCCGAAGCCTTTGGCAATCAAAACCTGAACCAACGGGTGGCCGTGCGCGGCACCGAAGAAGTACGGGCGGTAGCCATCCGCTTCAACGAAATGGCCGCACGGCTGGAAAAAGATGAAACCCTGCGGCGCAATCTGCTGGCCGACGTGGCCCACGAACTGCGCAATCCGCTGCATATCATCCGGGGCAATCTCCAGGCGATTTTGGACAACGTGTACCCGCTCAGTCAGGAAGAAATCGCCCGCCTGCTGGACCAAACCCGGCTGCTGACGACCCTGGTCGACGACCTGCATGATCTGGCGCAGGCGGAATCCAACCAACTGCAACTCAACAAACAGGTGACTGATATGGCGGCGCTGGTCAAGGAAACGGCCGTTGCCTTCAAACCCGTCGCCGCCGCCAAAGAAGTAGCCCTACAAATAGAACTGCTCGGCGCCACCCCCTACGCCCCAGTCGACGCCGCCCGCTTCAGACAAGTCGTGCAAAACCTCCTGGCCAATGCCTTACGCCACACACCACCCGGCGGGCAGATCAAAGTCATCGTCGTGCAGCCAGACACCCACCTGCAAATCATCATTCAGGACAACGGCGCCGGCATTGAACCCGAGCACCTGCCCTACCTGTTTGATCGTTTCTACCGCACCGACAACGCCCGCAGCCGCGACAAAGGCGGCGTCGGCCTGGGCTTGGCCATCGCCAAAGCCATCATCGAAGCCCACCAGGGCCAGATGACAGCCGAAAGCCAGGGCTTGGGCCGCGGATCCACCTTCAAAATCATTCTCCCCAATCCCCAACAGCCACTCTGATCACCGGCGGATAAATAGTTGACATAATTCATTAATTTATTACTCTTTACAACACAGCTTAATCTGATATAATTCCGCCCCTAAACTAATTTTTTGACCAGTATGCCGCTGCCCACAGCGGTTTTTCCCTAAATATGGGGGTAACAGATGATTTCAAGAAAGCCCAATTTAATTACTGAAGAAGGTCTCCAAAAATTACAGGCAGAACTAGAAAACTTGTCAACAGTGGGCCGTGAAGAAGTAGCCGACCGCTTGCAACGTGCGTTTGAAGACGGTCAGGATGATGACTTTGTTGACAACGCAGAACTGGAAGCCGCCCGAAACGCCCAATCCTTCCTCGAAGGCCGCATTCAGGAAATCGAAGAAATCCTGAAAAACTATCAGATCATCAAAGACAACAACGAGCCTCATGACTACGTGCGCGTCGGTGATCGGGTCACTATCGTGGAAGTTGGCGCTGACGAGGAAGAAAAATACCATCTGGTAGGCGCAGCCGAAGCCGATCCTACCGAAGGCCGCATCTCCAACGAGAGTCCTCTGGGCGTTGCTCTGCAAGGGGCAAAGGCGGGGGAAGTGGTGCGCATCAAGGCGCCCAGCGGCATGATGGAATTTCGGGTGGTTCGCATCAACTAATTCGTTAAAGCAAATTTAACAAAAGCCAACCAGCCCGTGCTCCGCACGGGCTTTTTTTTGAAGAGGAGCGCATCATGACCTGGAACAAAACACGATTAGAAATGCAGCGTCTGGAAAAACTGGATCGCATCAGAGAAGCAGGCATCGACCCCTACCCTTTGCGGATAAAACGCAGCCACACCACAGCCCAAGCTCTAACAGCCTTTGAAGCAGCGGCGGAGGCTGAGGAGATCTTTGTCACCGTCTGCGGACGGGTGGTGAGTATGCGGGACATGGGCAAGACTGTTTTCACCCACGTTGAAGATGGCTTCGGCCGGATACAATTATTCGTGCGCCTGGAAGAATTGGGCGAGGAATCTCATCAGATTTTTCGTAAGCTGCTGGATTTAGGCGATTTTATCCAGGCCACAGGGGTTGTGTTCCGCACGCGCGCCGGTGAAATCAGCGTCAAGATCAAAGAATGGACTCTGCTGAGCAAAGCAGTCAGCCCGCTGCCGGTGGTGAAAGAGCAAGAAGTAGACGGCGAAGTAGTGCGCTACAGCGCTTTTGCCGACGTGGAAGAACGCTACCGCCAGCGTTACGCCGATCTGGCGGTAAACCCTGAAGTGCGCGACACCTTTGTGGCCCGGGCGCAAATTATCAAATCACTGCGCCGATTCCTGGATGAACATGATTTCCTGGAAGTGGAAACCCCGATTTTGCAGCCTTTGTATGGCGGGGCGGCGGCACGGCCGTTTACCACCCATCATAATCAACTCAAACAAGACCTCTACCTGCGAATTTCTTTTGAACTGTACCTCAAACGACTGCTGGTAGGCGGTATTGAGCGGGTCTACGAAATTGGCCGCGATTTTCGCAACGAGGGCGTCAGCTTCAAACACAACCCGGAGTTTACCCAGCTGGAGTTTTATGCCGCCTACTGGGACTATAACGACGTGATGGATTTCACGGAGCAAATGCTGGCCTACGTGGCAAATGAACTGCTCGGCGCCACCACCTTCACCTACCAGGGGCGCGAAATTGACCTGACGCCGCCCTGGACGCGCCTGACCATGCGCGAGGCCATCATCAAATACACCGGCATCGACTACAACGATCATACGGATGCGGAAAGTCTGGCTGTCGCCATTCAAGAATATGGCAAAGCCCAAGGCGTGGCGACGCAAACGCCGCCCGGGGCCTCCTGGGGCAAGTTAATTGACGGTCTGTTGGGTGATTTTGTGGAACCGAATCTCATTCAGCCCACGTTTATCACCCAATATCCGCGAGATATATCCCCGCTGGCGAAAGGAATTCCCAACGACCCGCTGCACGTGGAACGGTTTGAGTATTTTATTGCCGGTATGGAAATGGGCAATGCCTTCACGGAGTTGAATGACCCCATCGACCAGCAGCACCGCTTTGAAATGCTCCAGCAAATGTACAAACAGGACGACGACGAGATCAACCCGATTGATGAGGATTATCTGCGGGCGATGCGTTATGGGATGCCCCCAAACGGCGGCTTTGGCACGGGTGTGGACCGCCTGGCGATGCTGTTGACGGATAAAGCGACGATTCGAGAGGTTTTGTTGTTTCCGCATTTGCGGGAACGGGATTAGAGGATGTGGAAAAGCCTCCGGCCAAAAATGCCGGGGGCTTTTTTATTACGGGAGTTGGGGGCGGGAAACGGCCGTTATCACCCGAATCACGCCATTTTCATCACGCACAAAGGAGATGGTCCCGTATCCGCCTGTTTTCTGAAGCAGGCGTTCCGCGATTTTCTCCTGTCCCGCGCCAATTTCAAAAGCCAACAAACCGCCCGGCTTCAAAAACAACAGTGCGTCTGAGACCAGTCTGCGGTAAATATTGATGCCATAAGGACCGGCGTCCAGCGCCACCACCGGTTCATAGTCAATAATTTCCGGGGCTAAATTGTCCAGAGAAGTAGTGGGGATGTAAGGCGGATTGCAGACAACAATGTCAACAGCCCCTTCATAGCCCAGGTTTTGCAGCGGCGTGAACAGATCCCCGCAAAAAAAGGAAACGCGATCTGGCAGGTCGTAGCGCGCCGCGTTTTGCCGGGCCAAAACAACCGCCTCCTCACTGACGTCTGAAGCCAATACACGAACCTGCGGCGCATGGAACGCCACCGACACGGCAATATTGCCGCTGCCGGTCCCCATGTCGATAAGCATGACGGTGTCCTGGTTAAGATCTGCCACCGCTTTGAGTACCGTTTTCACCAACAATTCCGTCTCCTGGCGCGGAATGAGGGCAGCCTGAGAACAGCTCAGGGTAAGACCCATAAAACGAGTCTGTCCCAAAATATATTCCCAGGGCATTCCCTGCTGGCGTTTTTCCAGAATTTGAGCCAGATTGAACTGTTCCCCTTGCAAGGCGGCGTCAACCATCTGGCGCAAATCGCCGTTGGTGAGGATGTTCAATAGGGTAAGGGTTTCTTCCAGGGGATTTTCAATGCCCGCCTGCTCAAAAGCGTTGTAGGTCTGGTGAAATGTAGAAAACATGGCTGCTCCAGTAAAAACCCATAACGCGATAGTTCGGCTGCGCTCACCAAAAGTAGTCAGCCAGCGGTTAAAACCGCGCCGACGGTTACAAAGTCGGCCTGCGCCGACTCGCTTCCAGTCCACGAAGGTGGACTTTGCAAAGGTAGCCGCGAATTTATTCGCCGGGTTATAGAAAGTGACGAAAACTTCGTAACTAACAAAGTACCCGATTCTCCTTACAACACAGCCTGCATTTTGCGATAACGTCGAAAACCCTGCCCCCACATCACCAGCGCGATCAAGAGAGGCCCAAGAGCAGCAGCGGCGGCAAGCTGCCGCGTCCAGAGTCCATGCCAGACAGCAGGCCAGAGCGCAGTGAGGGGAATAAGGGAAAGTACGAGCAGGATGACGGCGAGACCAAGCCAGCGGCGTCCAGGAACCAGGAATTTGCCCCAGGCGGCCTGGGCAGCAGCGGCCACTCCCAGGGTGACAAAACCCAACAGCAGCCAGTGTAGGTAAGAAACACGCAAGAGAGATCTTTCAGCCCAAATGGCGAGTGATGGAATGGTGACTGCCAGGGCGGTGGTGGCCTTGAGCGCCAGAAAAGCGAGGGGCAGCCGCCAGGACCTATCACCATGCCGCCACAAGACGATGACGCTGCTCCACAAGCCAAGACCCACCATCAGGCCGCCCAGGCTGGCAATCAGGCGCACAAAGGGCGGCAGGCTGGTCACCGGCATCGTCAGTAGAAACAGCACCGGCAGGCCCATGACGAGCAGGCTTTCACTGCGGGCTGCCCAGGGGCGGACGGCGGCTTGAGGCGCAAGCGCATAAGCTACGCCCAGCAGCGCCAGCACAAACCAGCCTTCGGAAAAGGTGTCCAAAAAGAGGTGAGTGAGGATGGCCGAGACGATGGGGTCTTGCAAACCGAGAATGACGGTGAGGGCGATACCCCAGGCGCCCAGAGTCGCCAGAACCATAAAAGCCAGAGCGGCGTCCCACAGGCGTAACGGCCGTTTCCGCACCACCCCTCTGCTCGCCCGCCAATAAACCACGATGAAAGCATACCAGGCCAGCATGTTAAAACTGGCGAGAATGGTGGAAAGGGGCAGGCGCGCACCGCCAAACTGCGCCGGGCGGTAGCCATAAAGCAAAAATGACAGGTAAGCGGCGGCGGCCAGCAGCAAGACAAGGCCAATGATGCGGCGAAACTGCCGTTGGTGGCTGGGGGACAACGGCCGTTCCGTCACCCGCGGCAGCCAAACCCATATCAGCGCCATCAAAGCCGGCGTCACCCAGCCAAAGTACATCAGGTGCGAATGGGCATGGCGCACGTTGGTATACTGCAAGCCCCAGGGGAAGCCGGTGAGAATGCCAAAGCGCAGCCAGGCGCCGGTACCGGCCGCCACAAGAAACAGCCCCAAAGCGCCCAACCAGACCCAAAACCACTTAGGGGCCGGTCCGGTCATGATTTGAGAAGTTCCCATGGGCTACACCATGCATGAAAATTCGTGGATGGCGTAGATGAGCACAGATTTTTCTCCGCGTTCTCCGCGCTCTCCGCGGTTTATTTTGATAGGAGGATGAGAAGCAGGGAAACGGCCGTTTTCGCCAAAATGCTGTGGGGCGTATGGGCTGCCATATGGACCCACGTGCCGGTCTGCGCATCCTGCGCGTGATCGCCGACCGTCAACTGCGCTTCGCCTTGCAGAAAGTGGAGCACCGCCGGTTTGGCGGCGGTATGTTCAGACAGTTCCTGACCGGGGGCAAACGAGAACAGGACCACGTTGAGATCGGCTGTTTTCAAGAGAGTGCGACTGAGAATGCTGTCTGAGGGAATGGAAACGGCCGTTTCGGCCTGTAGATCAAGGATCGTGAAAAGTTCGTTTGTCATATGTCCTACCAGAAGGTGACAGTCACCTCAGAAGTGACTGTCACCTGAAATTCGGGTTTTATTGGCCGGCGACGGATTCCATGCCAGCTAACACCTGATTGGCCGACAGTTGTGCCTGCCGGGCAAAGTCAATCGACATCGCCAGCACCCTCGCCGCTTCTTGCGGGCTGTGGAAACCGGTGCTGTTTTCCGAAGAGATAAAATCCCAACGCAATGAAGCCTGCCGGTGCAGTTGGCGCGCTTCGGCCAACTGCTCATCCGTCGCCCCGGCCTCTTGAGCCGCCACAATGGCGTCAATCGCGTCCAAAAGTGCATCCTCGCTCAGGCGCAGCAGCTCGGCCGTGCGGTTTTGAATGGTGAGGATGCGTTCTTCCAACAGCGCCTCGTCCTGTTTGTGGCAGGTCTGGCACGCCTGGTTGACATTGGTCAGCGGACTACGCAGGTGATGGTCGGAGATTTTTACCGCCCCTTCGCGGATGTAGGGCATGTGACAGTCGGCGCAAGAGACGCCGGATTGAGCGTGCAGGCCGGTATTCCACAATTCAAATTCCGGGTGCTGGATTTTGATCATCGGCGCATTGGTTTCGGCGTGGGTCCAGTCTTTGAAGCCATACTCGTCATAATGCGCTTCTATATTATCAATATTGTAACCCTGGCTCCAGGGGAAGGTCAGTACTTTGTTATCGCCCAGGAAGTAATATTCCACGTGGCATTGGGCGCAGACATAGGTGCGCATTTCCTGGCGGCTGGCCTGATCCACGTCAATGCCCTGCTCAGCCAGCGCATTACGCAGCGCCGGGCGGGTGATGCGCAGGTCCATCGTTTCCGGGTCGTGACAGTCAGCACAGGAAGAGCCAATGTGCAGTTGGTCTTTCAAATCGTTGTAGGGGGTCTTATTGAAGGTTTCCCACCCCAACTCTTCGATAAGCTGCGGCACTTCGGCGGCATGGCAGTTGATACAAGCGCCCGGCTGCTCGACAAGCTGCACACGCAGGGTATTCTTCTGATCTTCGGTGGTGTAATAGTGGCCCCGCTCTTCATTATGGTCCTTGCTAAAGGCATACCCGGCCCAAATGCGAACCATCGCCGGATATTTTTCCAGCTTGCTGTAGGGCACAGAGCCGCCATAAGGCGTGCCAACGGTGTCGTCAGCAGTTTTCAGAAAGCTGTCGTACTGCCGGGGGAAGTTTTGCCCCCAAACGGCCGGATCCAACTCATCCGGATCCATGGCAACGACCTGGAGTGGGTATTCGACGGTTTCCGCTTTACGCTGTTGAATGTTGGTCAACAGGGCAGCCAACCCGCCCATAATAACCAGTCCCAAGACAAAGGCCACGCCTATCAGGACGAGTGATCTGCGGTTTTTAGATTCAGGTGGATTTGTCGTGCTCATATTTTCTCCTCAGATTGAATTGTTATGACATTGCGGGTTCAGACGTCTGAAGTTTTTACTGTGAAATAGCGATTAACGGCCGTGACCGACGCCGGCATGGCAGCGCAGGCAGTCGGTGGGGTTGTCATCTGTTTCATGGCTGATTTCTGCGGCCATGCTGCTGTGGCAATACAGGCAGTTATCCCTGGCTACTTCATGATTGAGTTCGGTGATGCGGATGGGTTCCGGGAAATTGCCGGTGGTGAAGGCGACGCTGTGGTTCCAACCGTTGATGCCTTTGATAATATACTTTTCAGGAAAAGTGTGGGGCGTATGGCAGTCGTTACAGGCGGCGACCGCTTTGTGGCTGCCGTGATTCCAGCCGTCAAACACCGGCTGCATGACATGGCAGTTGATACAGGCTTCGGGGTTGTCTGAGAAATAGGAACCGCCCTCCGCATAGACAAAGGTGAAGCCGCCCAGGCCCAAGATGCCGCCCACAATACCTGCCAGCAGCAGCAAAGACCAGAACGGCGTCTGGCTGAATAAGCGACGCCAGCGAGGAGACGCAGCAGATGTGGGTGGTGGTGGTGAGGTATTTTGTGATTCGCCCATCGGGACTATCCTTTTTGTTTGCCTGCTAACCATAGATGAACACGAGTAATTGTAACGGGCTGTCAGTGGATCGTCTTTGCGCCAGCGCAATAAAAACGAGTGGATGTGGTTTATCAAGATTGGGCTGTCGAGACTGGTTCATCAAGGCGTAGGCTGCCACAATGCAGATTGTAAAGATGTGATCTGCAAAATGGTACGGGAAGAGTGTTTGACCCGGCGCACAGGTCCAGGCAGGCGGCGATATTGAGGTCTAGATCGTAGATAGTAAGCGTGCAGTTCATCTGAAGACTTTTGAAGTTTTGATCACCAAACGACGAGATTTCCAGAGGCGTACACTTCAAAAGTCTGAACGGTTATGCCAATGTTACCCGTAAATGAAGGTGGGAGCAAAGTGCGGTTCCCTTATTTGATGAGCAGGATGGCGCAGTCGAGGGTCTCAAGTAGTTCTTTGGTGAGGGCCGGGGTAAGCTGTTCGTTGTTGAGGTTGAGGATGAGAACGCCTGACTGGGTCATGTGCAGTATGTGACTGATTTCCGGGGTGTTGAGATAGTACAGGCGACGAAAAGAGCCGGCGAGTTTTTCGATTTGAAAACGAAGATCCAGGCTGGCTTTGATGACCTGGGCTTTTTGATCATCGGCGGTATGGATGAGGATGTGAACACGGCCGTTTCCCCCGCCCAAATGTACCGCCATCGTCAAAGCGCGTTCGGCCGCTTCCGAACCATCGTAGATGAGCAGGATGGGCTGGCTCAGGTCGGCCTGGGCATGGGTGAGCAGGATGGATTGTTGGGCGCGGGCAACGGCCGTTTTTGCCGTGGAGCCAAGCCGGTTTGTGCGCAGCAGGGAGCGGCTGATGCGCCCCAAAACCAGCAGGTCCGTTTCCTGGGCTGCGTTTTCCAGTTCCCCGGAGATAGCGCCGCGCACGACCTGGAAGGAGCAGAGCAGTTTGCGGGCTGCGGCCAGGTCTTCAAAATGGCGGCGGGCCAGGGCTGCTTGCAAACGAAGCTGCTCCGCCATTTGGGCGCTGTCCAGTTTATGGCTTTCGGGCCGGGAATAACGCAGCTCGCGGGCAAATGGCAGTTCGGCCAGCCGCAGCAAGTTAATGTCTTCCACATACAGGCCGCACAGTTCTACCTGGAGCTTTTCGGCCAGGTCGGCGGCGGCGGCCAGCGCTGCCAGACTGTATGGCGAAGCATCTATGGCGACGAGAATGCGTTTGATGATCATAGGTCGGTTAGTCGGTTAGTCGCGTAGTCTCCAATCTTTAATCTTTAATCTCTTCCGGTTTTTTATCGGGAGGCGGGGCGGAGAAGGCGCGCTGAGTTTCGGCGAGTTTGGTGAGGCGGGCCACGACACGGCCGTTTACCGATTCTGGCGGATACTCCCCGGCTTCATCCAGTTCACCGGCGAGTACCCCGGTTAATATTTCGATGCCCTGGTCAATGGTTTCGATGGCGTAGATGTGGAAACGGCCGTTTGCCACCGCCGCCACCACATCTTGCCGCAGCATTAAATTTTTCACATTAGCCTGCGGAATCAGCACGCCCTGGCTGCCGGTAAGATCGCCGGCCTGACAGATGTCAAAAAAGCCTTCGATCTTCTCGTTGACGCCGCCGATGGCCTGCACCTGCCCCTGCTGGTTGACGGAACCGGTAACAGCCAGCGACTGGTCGATGGGCAGTTCGGCCAGCGCCGACAGCAGGGCGTACAGTTCGGCGCACGAGGCGCTGTCACCCTCCACGCCGCTGTAGGACTGCTCAAACACGAGACTGGCGGAAAGGGATAACGGCCGTTCCGCCGCATACCGCGCTCCTAAAAAGCCGGACAAAATCAAAACGCCTTTGGAATGAATGGGGCCGCCCATTTCCACCTGGCGCTCAATGTCCACCACTTCGCCCTTGCCCAGGCGCACCCGGGCCGTGATGCGGTTGGGTTTGCCAAACTGGTAGCCGCCCAGCATATACACCGCCAACCCGTTGATCTGGCCAATGACAGCGCCGGCCGTGTCGATAAAAATGGTCTGGCGTATGATGGCTTCTTGCAGTCGTTCCCGAATGCGGCTCTGGCGGAAGATTTGCGCCGCCAATGTCTGCTCTACATCGGCCCGCGTCACCACGCCGCGCCCGACGTCGCTGGTCCAATAACTGGCCTCACGCAGCAGGTCTGAAATGCTTTGCATGTGGGTAGACAGCTTTTCCGTGTCACCGGCCAGGCGGGCGCTTTGCTCAATGACCGCCGCTACCGCCTCCCGGTCGAAATGGTGCAGGTTTTCTTTGCGGGCCAGCGTAGCGATAAGTTGGGCGTAAGCCTGGTTGTTGTCAGCGGTGCGCGGCATTTCGTCTTCAAAATCGGCCGCCACTTTGAACAGTTCACCAAAATCCGGATCATATTCATGCAGCAGATAGTAGAGCCGCCGGTCGCCCATCAACACGATTTTTATGTCCAGGGGAATGGGTTCCGGCTCCAGTGAAACAGTGCTGATGACGCTGAACATCTGGGCCAGGGATTCGACGCGGATTTCTTGGGCGCGCAGGGCGTGTTTCAGACCATCCCAGGCGTAGGGCTGCGTCAGCACTTTGAGCGCGTCGAGAATAAGATAGCCGCCGTTCGTTTGATGCAGCATGCCCGGTTTGATCAAGGTGAAGTCGGTGAGCAAAGCGCCCATTTGGGAAATATGTTCGATGCGGCCGATGAGGTTGTTATAAGTGGGCCGGTCTTCGTAAATCACCGGTGCGCCCTGGGTCTGGCTGTGGTTGATGATGACGTTGACTTCGTAGCGGGAGTAGGCGCGCTGCTGTCCATCCACCTGTTCGCCGCCCACCTGGGCTGAGAGGGGAGAGCCTTCTGATTCCAGGAACAGGCTGGCATTTTTGACGACGTCGTCTTGAACGGCCGTTAAATAGCTTCTGACCCCTTCATGTTCTTCATAAGCGCTGTGCAGTTCGTCAAACAGAGGTTTGATGGTGAAGCGGGCTACCTCGTCATTCAGGTCATGCAGCCGCTGTTTGAGTTCGCGCTGCCACTGCGGTAGTTGGTGCATCACGCGCAGCAGAATCTCTTGCAGCTCTTCGACGTGCTGTTCAATCTCTTTTTGTTCGGCGGCTGTCAGGCGTAAAAAGTCGTCGGGCGTGATCACTTCCTGCGCTTTGAGCGGGGCAAAGGCAAAACCGGTGGGGGTACGAATCAGGGCGATGCCTTTGGCTTCCGCCTCTGTTTTGAGGGCGTCCAGCTCTTTAATTTCACGCTGTTTAAATTCTTCTTCGATGGTTTTGCGCTGGGCCTGGTATTCATCGCTGGTGAATGCGGATTGCAGCACGGTGCGCAGGCCATCCACCAGGCTGCGCATGTCTGAGCGCAGTTGCATGGCTTTACCGGCTGGCAGGCGCAGCGCCAACGGGCGATGAGCCTGCTCAAAGTTGTAGATGTAGCACCAGTCGGAGGGCAGGGGTTGGGCGGCTGCTTTGGCTTGCAGGAATTGGCGAACGGCCGTTAATTTGCCGGTACCGTTCGGACCTAACACAAACAGGTTAAACCCTTCGTGGTTGATGCCGACCCCAAACTGAATGGCTGCCACCGCCCGTTCCTGGCCGATAATCTCTTCCAGGTCGGGCAGGTCGGCCGTGGTTTCAAAGGTAAACTGCGCCGGATCACAAGGCTGGCGCAGGCTGGCGGCTGGCAGCAAGCGCTGGTTCATGGTTTGGCTCACCATCGTTGGCTCTCCCTGATACTCGTAATCGGTAATCCGTAAACCGTGGTCCATAAGCCGTCGGGAAACGGATTACGGACTTCGGGCTACGAATACTAGACGTTTTTATCACGAACAATGAGGGTGGCGCACTTCGCGCCGCGCAGCACCTTTTCGGTGACGCTGCCATACACCCAGCGGCTTAAGCCAGAACGGCCGTGGCTGGACATGGCAATCAGATCCACCCCTTCAGCCGCCGCTTCGTCAATAATGGCGTCGGCGGGCGGACCGATGACAGTGCGGGTGATAATGGCGCTGCCGATGTCTGGCAGCCGCTCAAGCAGATGTTGCAGGTACGTTTCGGCGTCGCCCCGTTCAATGGCGGTCAGGTTTTCTTGCACGTAGCCCGGCGTTTCCAGGTCTAATAGCAGATTGGCAGACTGCACGGCGCGCAGCAAGATGACTTCTGCTTGTCCGCACTGCGCCAGGGTGAGCGCCGGATCCAACACCTGTTCCGCCAGCGGTGAACCATCCAGACACACCATGATTTTGCGGAAAACGCCGCGCACTTCTTCCACCTGTTCACGGATGACCAGGATGGCGCAGCAGGCCTGGCGCAGCACCTTTTCGGTGACGCTGCCATACACCCAGCGGCTTAAGCCGGAACGGCCGTGGCTGGAGATCACAATCAGGTGGATGGCCTGTTCCTGGGCGTAGGTGATAATGGATTCTGCTATCGATCCGGTTTCTGAGGCTGGCACAATGGGGACGCCGCTGTTGGCCCATTCAACGGCTACGGCTGCCAGATAAGCCTGGGCTTCTTCTTCGCCCAAACGAATGGTTTCCGTGTAGAGTGTCGGCTCCATAGCCACCACAATGGGCGGCACGATACGTAAAAGGTGTAGTTCACATGGGCTGTCTTGGCTAAACGCCTGGGCGAGGGTGACAGCAGCGGGGAGCGCTCTTTCGGCTAAAGGTGAACCATCCAGCGGGACTAAAATTCGCTGACATTGATACATGGCTTGCCTCCTCAAAGCACTATAAACATTGCCTTAAGAAAAGGATACAGCGGTTTATATCGGTTGTACAGTGAATAATGTCATATTCAGTAGATCGAACGAGCTGTAAGGGCGTAAAATTTTACGCCCTAAGAAGACGGAGGGTTCGATCGACTGAAATTATTTCGTGCCCGGGTTCTCGAACAACTCTGACATTTCGGCTGCGGACAAACGGCCGTTATTCCTAAATATCATCACCAATGGCTGGTCATACACCACAAAGCTCTCATCCACCCGCCCCCCGTTGAGACCGGGCATCGTCTCGGCGAGGTAGCGGCTCACGCCTGCGGGCGGCGTCAGGCCAGGCCAGCCAAAGGTGTCCGGGCGGTAGTAAAATGAGGCCAGGCGGGGAGAACGGCCGTTTACCATCACCAGTTCATAC